>JBBIIL010000037.1:11540-16790 GCA_037446495.1 Chloroflexota bacterium
CCTCGGCGGTGCGGCGCCTCGTCGGTGCATGCCCCGATTCCCAGGTCCTCCATGCCACACGGACTGCGACCTCGGGCCGCATGGACCATAGGCATCTCATTGGTGACTGATACAGTCTCGTGTGAGATGACACAGCTGCAAACTCCCACCGATCGCCACGCAGCGGTCAATCGCACCATGGCTCGGGCCTCTCAACCCGGGGCCCGAGCCTCCCACCCACGCTCCACCTCCGAGGCGTCCGATGCGCGTTGAGCTCCCCGTCCTGCCGGACCTCCGCATGGACCTGCCGGCCCCCGATGTCGATGAGCCGCTCGACGTCGCGACGCTCCTCGCCGACCGGGTCCGCCTGAGCATCCTCGCCCTCCTCCGGGACGGCCCGCACTGCGTCTGCGAGATGGCGGCGGCGCTCGGGGTCCGGGAGAACAACGTGAGCAACCACCTCGCACGGCTGCGCGAGGCGGGCCTCGTGCAGGCCGCCCGCGCCGCAGGCGACTCGCGCCGCGTGTACTACGAGCGCGACGAGGTCGCCGTGGCGGACGCCATCGGCACCCTGGTCGGGGCGCTCCGATGACGTCGATCGCGCTGCGTCGGACGCGGCTCCCGTTCGGGGTCAGCGTCACCCTCGCCACCGTTGCCTGGCTCATCGCATGGTTCGCCGCACTGCCGTTCTCCACCTGGCTCGCCTTCGACATGCTGGGCCTGCAGCCCGGGTCCCACCTGGGCGAGGCGGTCGCGTTCTTCCTGCTCGACGTGCCCAAGGTGTTGCTGCTCCTGGTGGGCATCATCACCGTCGTCACCCTCGTCCGCGGCTTCTTCCCGCCGGAGCGCGTCCGGTCGGCGCTCGCGGGCCGGGGCACCTTCACAGGCAGCGTGGCGGCGGCCGCCTTCGGGATCGTGACCCCGTTCTGCTCGTGCTCGGCGGTGCCGCTGTTCATCGGCTTTGTCGAGGCCGGGGTGCCGCTCGGGGTCACCTTCGCCTTCCTCATCAGCTCGCCCATGGTCAACGAGGTCGCCCTCGTCCTGCTCTGGGGCCTCTTCGGGCCGGGGATCGCCGTCGTCTACATGGCGGCGGGGCTGACCGTCGCGATCGCCGGAGGCCTCGTGATCGGCAGGCTCCGCATGGAGCGCTACGTCGAGGACTACGTCTGGGCGCTCCAGGGCACGGGCGGGGCCCTCGTCGAGATCGAGCTCACGTGGGCCGACCGCATCCGCGACGCCTGGACCTACACCAAGGACCTCGTGCGGCGGATCGCTCCGTACCTGCTCGTCGGCATCGGGATCGGAGCCCTCATCCACGGCTACGCGCCCACGGAGCTGGTGGCCGCCATCGGCGGGAGGTCGAATCCATTCGCCGTGCCGATCGTGGTCCTGATCGCCATCCCGCTCTACTCGAACGCGGCCGGCACGATCCCGATCGTCCAGGCGCTGCTGGGCAAGGGCATGCCGCTCGGCACGACGCTCGCGTTCATGATGGCGATCACGGCGATCAGCCTGCCCGAGTTCATCATCCTGCGCCGCGTCATCCGCTGGCCGCTCATCGCGACGTTCGCGACCGTGGTGACGATCGGGGTCCTGTTCATCGGCTACCTCTTCAACGCCCTCATCCCATGACGCCCGCGCCCCGCTGAGGGCGCCCCACCAAGGAGCATCGCCGTGAAGAAGATCGAGATCCTGGGCTCCGGCTGCAGCAACTGCGTCCGGCTCGAGAAGAATGCCCGCGAGGCAGCCGCGGCCGCCGGCGTCGAGGCTGAGTTCATCAAGGTCACCGACTACGCCGAGATCATGGCCTACGGGATCATGAGCACCCCGGGCCTGGTCATCGACGGCAGGGTCGTGAGCTACGGCCGGGTCCTGTCGCCCCAGGCGATCGCGACGTTCCTGGGCGACTGACGGCTGGCCGGGCCGCCGCCCGGCGACCGCCCGAGCGAAGCCGGCGCAGCTGACCACGAGCCAACCATGGCCCCCATCACACCAAGCCTGACCTACACGGTGGACGCGGGCCGCACCGAACCCGGAGTGTCGGTCGGCTGGACACGCCGGGCCGAGATCCGCCTCGACACCGGGGTCGACCTCGCCGACGACCTGTTCGGCCCCGCCGACCTCCTGGGCGCCGCGTTCGCGGGGTGCCTGCTCAAGAACGTCGAGCGCTTCTCGCACATCCTGCCGTTCCGCTACCAGGGCGCGAGCGCCCACGCGGCGGCGGGCCCGCATGGGGCTGCCGTCGCCTCGTCGCCTGCATGAAGTAGAGCCTGCGCCCGCGTCTGCGCCCGCGCGGCCTCCGGATCAGGGGCCCATCACAGCCACAGGAGCCACACCCGATGAACGAGACCGCCGCACTCGAGGGCGCGCTCGCCTTCCACGGGCACAAGTGCTGGGCCAGCACGGCCGGGGTCCGCCTGGGCCTCGCGGCCATGGCCGTCCTCCAAGCCGAGCGCGCCGGCGCCAAGGAGCTCCACGCGATCATCGAGACCGGCGACTACCACGGCGGGATGTGCTTCGGCGACGGGATCCAGTTCACGACCGGCTGCACGTTCGGCAAGGGAAACATCGAGAAGAGCGGCGAGGGCAAGTTCGCCGTCACCCTCATCGACAAGGCATCGAAGCGCGCGGTCCGGGTCGCCTACCGGCCGACGCTGCAGCCGCAGATCAAGGCGACCCCCTTCATGCAGAGGCGGGCCGCGGGAGTCCCGGCCAGCCAGATCCCCGACGACGAGCAGATGGAAGTCGTGCACGTCGTCTGGGACGCCCCGGCCGAGGCGGTCATGACCGTCGGGCCCATCGTCGAGCGGGCCTGGAGTGAGCCCGAGGAGGTCGTCCGCTTCGCGGTCTGCCCGCGCTGCGGCGAGCTTGTCGCCGAGCCGTACCTGCGGGTCGCGGAGGGCGCCGCGGTGTGCGCCGCCTGCTCAGGCTACCCGCGCTGACGCGGGGAGCGAGGTCGGTCCCGTGGTCCTCTACCTCGTCGGCGGGGCGAGCGTCTTCGTGTTCTCGGGCGTCATGGCGATGGCCGGCCTCGGTGCCGCGTTCCTGTTCGTCCCGCTGTTCTACTACCTCGGCGTGCCGCTCGCGGAGGCGACGCCGATCGCCCTGCTGCTCAACGCGGTGAGCCTCTCGACGGCGACCGTCGCCTACTGGCGCGGTCGCCTCATCGACTGGCGGGTCGGGCTGCCGGTGCTGGTCGCTGCGGTCGCCCTGGCGCCGTTCGGTGCGGCGCTCACCGCGACCGTGGACCGGCACGTGCTGCTGGCGCTGTTCGTGGGATTCCTGGTCTTTGCCGGCGCGATGATGCTCTTCTACAGGCCACCGAAGCACCACCGGACACATGACGGCCTGACGCAGGCGGGGATCGGCGCGGGGATCGGCGGCACGGCCGGCTTCCTCGGGGGCCTGCTGGGGGTGGGCGGGGGCAACATCGTCCTGCCCGGCCTGACCTGGCTCGGGCTCGACCCGAAGAGGGCCGCCGGCACGACTGCGCTCGTGGTCGTGTTCTCCTCGCTGTCGGGCTTCCTCGGGCACGCGGCGCTCGGCGGGCTCGACCCGCGGTTCATCCTCGTGATGGCGGTTCTGGCCGCCGCGGGCTCCCTCGCCGGCTCGCACGTCATGCAGACGCGCCTCACTGCGCTTCAGCTCAAGCGGCTCGTCGGCATCCTGCTGTGGGTGATCGCGGCCAAGATGGCGCTCGATCTGCTGCCATGACGACCCGCCCCGTGACACTCGCTGTCTGGCTGCGCGCGCCGGCCCCGGCGCCGAGGCTCCAGCCGTGAGCGCTCAGCCAATCCGAAAACAGGGTTCTGGAGGATCTTCCATGTCAAGTTCGCCATCGTCCACGCCGGGCGCCATGCCCACCCTCGGCCGCCTGCGCGGCTTCCACCCGGGCTGGTTCGGCGCGGTGATGGGCACCGCCGTCGTCGGGATCGTCGCCTACCAGAACCCGGGCCACATCGCCGGCCTCGCCGATCTCGCCAAGTGGTTCGGCGTGCTCATGGTCGCCGTCGCGGCGCTGCTGGCCGTCGGGCTTGGCGTCCCGTACGTCGCACGCTGGGTGCGTCACCCTGACGCCGCGCGCGCCGACCTCTCGAGCCCCGTGGCAGGCGCCCTGTACGGGACGTTCCCCGGCGGGATCCTCGTCCTCGCGGTCGGGATCGCAACCGTCGGGCCGTCGCTGGGCTCGGCCCACGCCGTCACGGCGACGGTGGCGGTGCTGGCCGCGGTCGGGATCGTGCTCGCCTTCGCCGTGAGCGTCCTGTTCGCGTACCTGCTGTTCGCCGCCCCGCACGTGGGCCAGGAGACCGCGAATGGCGCCTGGTTCATTCCTCCCGTCGTCAACATCGTCGTGCCGCTCGCCCTCGTCCCGCTCGTGCCGCATGTGGCGGCGAGCGACGCGGCACTCCTCGTGGCCGCGGGCTACGCGTTCCTCGGCATGGGCCTGCTGCTGTTCCTGCTGGTGGCCTCGCTGATCTACGACCGGCTGGTCTTCCACCCGCTGCCGGCGGCGCCGCTCGCGCCCTCTCTCTGGATCGGGCTCGGGCCGGTCGGTGTCGGCGCACTCGTGCTCCTGCGCCTCGCCCAGGCCGGCGCGCCGCTGTGGGGCCCGGCAGCGACCGACGTCGCGACACTCTCGACGATTGCGGCGACGGTGCTGTGGGGATTCGGGCTGTGGTGGCTCGCGACCGCCGTGCTCCTGCTGGGCGGCTATCTGCGGCGCGGGCGGCTGCCGTTCGGGATCGGCTGGTGGGCGTTCACCTTCCCCCTGGGCGCCTACGCCGCGAGCACCGTCGGGATCGCGCGCGCCTGGCGGTCGGACGTGCTCGAGGGATTCGCCGCCGTGCTCTTCCTCCTGCTGGTCGCGTTCTGGATCGTGGTCTCCGCCGGGACGCTGCGCGCGCTCCGGTCGGGCGCGGCGTGGGCGCGTTGAGCCCACTGACCCCGTTGAGGCTCGCCGACACATCGGCGCGGGCGGCGGTTGCGCCCGGGGAGGAGTGAGCAGGTGCCGGGGGCAGCGGGGCGGACAGACCGACGCTGACGGCGCCCCCGACCGACGCTACCCCCGCGCAGTTATGCGCACGAGGCCCTGGCGGTGACTCTGGTGGCGTGAGACGTCGGACCCGACAGGTCGAGGCGCAGCGCGACGCAGGGCCCGAGGAATCGAAAACGCCCCGGTCGATGACCGAGGCGTCCTTCGTGGTTCGCGCGCCGCCCGAGGCTACTCGGCCTTCTTGACGGCCTTCTTCGGCGCGGCCGCCTTCGCGGCCG
>JBBIIL010000037.1:16890-28386 GCA_037446495.1 Chloroflexota bacterium
CGCGGCCGCCTTCGCGGCCGGCTTCGCGGCGGCGGGTTTGTCAGCGGCGGCCTTGGCCGTGGAAGCCTTGGCCGTGGAAGCCTTCGCGGCCGGTTTTGCGGCGGCGGCCTTGGCCGGGGCCTTGGCAGCAGCCTTGGTCGCGGGGGCCTTCGCGGCGGCGGCCTTGGCCGGGGCCTTCGCGGCAGACGCCTTGGAGGCAGACGCCTTGGCGGCGGGCTTCGCCGCGGCCTTGGTCGGGGCCTTCGGGGCAGCCGTTGCCGGAACGGGGGCAGCCTCGGAGCGGGTGGTCCGTGACAGCGCAGCGCGCGCCTTGCCGGCGGCGGTCTGGGCGCCCTTGGCCTTGACGGCCTTGCCGGCGGCGATCCGCGCCTTCGCGGCCTTCGCGGCGGCGGCCTTGCCGGTGGACTTCGCGACGTGGCCGGAGCTCACGACGGCCTGACCGCTCACGGCGGCGTTGACCTTCCTCGCGAGGCGGCTCTTGCGGCGCGCAGCTGCGTTGGGGTGGATCGCGCCAACCTTGGCCGCGCGATCGAGGGCCGAGACGGCCGCAGCCAGCGTCGCCTCGACGTCCGCGCCATCGGGCTGCGTCGTGGCGGTGGTGAGGGCCTTGGCGACCAGGGTCTTTGCCGCGGACCGCCGGGGCTGCAGGATCGCGTGCCGGCGCTCAGCCTGGCGGACGCCCTTCAGCCCGGACGGGGTGCGAGCGCCCTGCCATTTCCGAGGCGTTCTGGCCAAGGTGGCAATTCTCCGTTCGGTGACTCAAAAGATGCATACGACGCGCGCGGGCGTAGAGGGCCCAACCGGCGCGAAGGCGGATGGTAGCAGAGGCGCCACCGAATCGGCCAGCGCCAGATTCAGCCGCTACGACCGCAGGCGCCGCGCTCGGAAGCGGGCGATCAGCGCGGACGTCGAGCTGTCGTGGTCGCCGGCCACCGGAGCCTCGGCGGCAACCAGCTCGCCGTTGATCCGCGCGGCGAGGACCTTGCCCAGCTCCACGCCCCACTGGTCGAAGCTGTCGATGCCCCAGATCGTCCCCTGCACGAACACCTTGTGCTCATAGAGCGCCACAAGCGCACCCAGGGTACGCGGCGTCAGCTTGTCGGCCAGGAGGACTGACGTGGGGCGGTTGCCCTCGAACACGCGCGCGCTGACCTGCGCCTCGGCCACGCCCGCCGCCACGACCTCCCCGCGCGTCTTGCCGAACGCGAACGCCTCGGCCTGGGCGAACAGGTTCGCCATGAGCAGGTCGTGGTGGGGACCGATCTCGGTGGTGGGGTTGACGAACCCGATGAGGTCCGCCGGCACGATGTGGGTGCCCTGGTGGAGCAGCTGGTAGTAGGCGTGCTGGCCGTTGGTGCCCGCGGTGCCCCACACGATCGGCCCGGTGGCGTGGTCGACGCGCGAGCCGTCCAGGCGCACGGACTTGCCGTTGGACTCCATGTCCAGCTGCTGGAGGTACGCGGGAAAGCGGCTGAGCTCCTGGCTGTACGGCAGGACCGCATGGTTCTCGAAGCCGAAGAAGTTGCCGTACCAGATGCCCAGCAGCGCCATCAGCACCGGCAGGTTCGCCCCCAGCGGCGTCGTCCGGAAGTGGTCGTCCATGTCGTGGAAGCCCGCGAGCATGGAGCGGAAGTCGTCGGGCCCGATGGCCACCATCAGCGACAGGCCGATGGCCGAGTCCATCGAGTAGCGCCCGCCGACCCAGTCCCAGAACCCGAACATGTTGGCGGTGTCAATGCCGAACTCGCGCACCTTCGCGGCGTTCGTGCTGACCGCCACGAAGTGCCGCGCGACAGCCGCCTCGTCGCCGCCCAGGCCCGCCAGCAGCCAGTCTCGCGCCGACGTCGCGTTCGTGATCGTCTCGACCGTGGTGAACGTCTTGGACGACACGATGAACAGGGTCTCCGCCGGGTCGAGGTCGATCACCGCGTCACGAAGGTCCGTGCCGTCGACGTTGGACACGAAGCGGAAGCGCATCGAGCGGTCAGAGGAGTTGCGCAGGGCCTCGGTCGCCATCGCGGGGCCGAGGTCGGACCCGCCGATGCCGATGTTGACCACGTTCTTGATGCGCCTGCCGGTCTGGCCCAGCCACTCGCCGCCGCGCACGCGGACCGCGAAGTCGGCCATGCGATCGAGCACCTCGTGCACGTCGGCGGCGACGTCCCGCCCGTCCACCACGAGCCGCCCGTCGCGCGGGATGCGCAGCGCCGTGTGGAGCACCGAGCGATTCTCGGTGACGTTGATGCGGTCGCCCGCGAACATCGCCTCGCGGCGGCCCTCCACGTTGGCGGCCCTCGCCAGATCGAGAAGCAGCGGCAGCGTGTCGCCGGTGATGCGGTGCTTGGAGTAGTCGAGGAACAGGTCCGCCCCCTCGGCGGTGCAGCGGGAGGCGCGCTCGGGGTCGACGGCGAACAGGTCGCGCAGGTGGACGTCGCGGACCGCGGCGTGGTGGGCACGCAGCGCGGCCCAGGCGGGGGTCTGGTCGATGGGCGCGGCGGTGTGGGTCATGGCCCTCGAAGCGTACGCCGCGGGCAGGAACTACGCGCCGATCTCGACGCGCTCCCAGCCGCCCTCGCCGAGCGCGTGGAGCTCGCCGAGCGCGATGTCGAACCAGGCGCCGCGGAGGGCGAGGCTGCCCGTGGCCGCACGCGCGCGAACCCATGGGAACGTGCGCAGGTTGACGAGCGACTGCTCGACCGTCAGGTGCTCGAGGCGCGTGCGCCGCCGGTCGGGGTCCGACGCCTCCGCGGGCTCCAGCAGCGCCTCGAGGTCGCGCAGCCCGCCCACCCACGTTCCGATGAAGTCGGTGGCGGTGAGCGGTGCCGCGTCGTTGAAGGCCGCCTGCACGCCGCCGCAACGGCCATGGCCCATCACGAGGATGGTGGAGACGTCGAGCACATGGACCGCGAACTCGAGGGCGGCGCTCGCCGCGTGGCTGTGCGTGTCGGGCGCGTAGACGGGCACCAGCGCGGCCACGTTGCGCACCACGAACAGCTCTCCCGGCCCGGCGTCGAACACTGCCTCGGGACCGGACCGCGAGTCCGAGCACGCGATGACCATGGTGTGCGGGGACTGCCCCTCGGCGCTCAGCCGGAGGTAGCGCTCGGCCTCCACCGGGTAGCGCTCGGCACGGAAGCGGCGGTAGCCGTCAAGGAGGTCGCGGGGCAGGGGAGTGGTCGCCATGAAGCGGATCCTAGCCGGACCGTGGGGAACGACCGGCGAACGGGCGCCGCCCGCGATGCCGGTACGACGGTCGTGGGCGAGTGAGTGGCGAGCGAGCGGCCGGGGTGGGACGGCGACCGGGTCGGACGCGACCTGGTCTGCCGCCACCCCCAGCGCCTGAGGCTCGTCAGCCGGCCTTGCCCTTCTCCTTGGGCTTCGCGGTCTTGGGCTTCTGCGGCGTCTTGGCCTTCTTGTCCATCCGGCTCACTCCTTGCTCGATCCGAGGATTGGCCCCGCCATCATCCTCCAATCGGTCGCGGGCGTGTGGCGGCACGCGGCGGTGGGGTCGGGGGGAGGTCCGCCCGGTTCGCGCCTTCGCCGTCCGGTGCGCGCACGTCCTCGCCGGGGACGTCATCCGCACCCCAGTCTGGCGTCTGCCGCTGAGCCGGGCGGCCGGGGGGCTACACTCCCGACTCGTGACCATCCCCCAGTCGCGCCTGCGCAACTTCTCGATCATCGCGCACATCGATCACGGGAAGACCACGCTGTCCGATCGCCTGCTCGAGCTGACGCACACCATCGAGGCGCGCCAGATGACGAGCCAGGTCCTCGATTCGATGGACCTCGAGCGCGAGAAGGGCATCACCATCAAGGCGCGCGCGGTCCGTCTCGAGTACCAGGCCAACGACGGCCTGGTCTACGGCCTGAACCTGATCGACACGCCGGGCCACGTGGACTTCAGCTACGAGGTCAGCCACAGCCTCCAGGCGTGCGAGGGCGCGATCCTGGTGGTAGACGCGGCCCAGGGCATCGAGGCGCAGACGCTCGCCAACGTGCACCTCGCGCTTCGCGAGGGCCTCACGATCATCCCGGTGCTCAACAAGATCGACCTGCCGTCGGCGCAGCCGGAGGTCGTGATGGAGGAGTTGGAGAACGTCCTGGCGATCCCGCGGGAGGAGGTGATCCTCGCGAGCGCGAAGGACGGGACCGGCGTCCCGGAGATCCTCGAGGCGATCGTCGCGCGCGTGCCGCCGCCGAAGGGCTCCAAGGACGCCCCGCTCCGTGGCCTGATCTTCGACAGTCACTACGACGCCTACAAGGGCGTGGTCTGCTACATCCGCCTCGCCGAGGGAACGCTCCACGACCACGACGTGATCCGCCTGATGGCCAGCGGCGCCGAGACCGAGCTCCTGGAGCTGGGCGTGTTCCGGCCCCAGCTGGTCCCGGTGAACTCGCTGGTCGCGGGCGAGGTGGGTTACGTCGCCACGGGCCTCAAGAATGTCCGCGAGGCCCAAGTCGGCGACACGGTCACCACCGTGGCGAATCCCGCCGAGACGCCGCTGCCCGGCTACCAGGCGGCGAAGAGTCTGGTGTTCGCGGGCCTCTACCCGGTCAACGGCCCGGACTACCCGCTGCTCCGCGACGCGCTCGACAAGCTGCACCTCAACGACGCCTCGTTCACCTTCGAGCCCGAGAGCTCGGTCGCGCTCGGCTTCGGCTTCCGCTGCGGGTTCCTGGGCCTCCTCCACATGGAGATCGTCCAGGAGCGCCTCGAGCGCGAGTTCGACCTCGACCTGATCGCGTCCGCTCCGTCGGTCGAGTACCGCGTCAACCTCATCGCCAACCGTGCCCAGGTGGTTGTGGACAACCCGGCGCGCTTCCCCGACGTGGGTGAGATCGATTCGATCGAGGAGCCGTGGGTCAACCTCGGCGTCGTCACACCGGACCGCTACATCGGGTCTCTGATGGAGCTCACCACCAACCGGCGCGGGACCTTTCTGACGATGGAGTACCTCGATCCCCAGCGCGTGCACATGCACTTCGAGCTGCCGCTCGCCGAGCTGATCGTGGACTATTACGACCAGCTCAAGACGCGGACGCAGGGCTACGCCTCGATGGAGTACGAGGAGGCGGGCTACCGCGCCGCGAACCTGGTCAAGCTCGACGTGCTCGTCAACAACGAGCCGGTGGACGCCCTCAGCCTCATCGTCCACCGTGACCGAGCGCAGACCACCGGCCGGGCGCTCACGACGCAACTGCGCAAGCTGATCCCGCGCCAGATGTTCGAGGTGCCCATCCAGGCCGCCATCGGCAGCCACGTTGTTGCCCGCGAGACGCTCGCGGCCATGCGCAAGAACGTCCTCGCGAAGTGTTACGGTGGCGACATCACCCGGAAGCGCAAGCTCCTCGAGAAGCAGAAGGAGGGGAAGCAGCGGATGAAGCGTGTCGGCTCCGTCGAGATCCCCCAGGAGGCGTTCCTCGCCATCCTGCGGATGGACGAGAACTGATGCGCCGCGCCCCCCTCCGCTGACCGCTGCGTCCATGCCGACGATCGACACGTCCGGCCTGCCGGGGATCCACGAGATCCCTGACTTCCTGCGCGCGCTCATGGCCCTCGGGATCACGCTGTTCCTGGTGATCCACCGCTTCGACGCGCAGCGATTCAACGCCGCCGAGTACGACGACACGGACCCGTGGGGCAATCCGCCGTCGCTGTTCCGCAGGCTGTCGTGGTACTTCCTGGGCCTGCTCGGCATCCTGGCCGTGCTGGTGCTCCACCCCTCGCCCCAGACGGACCTCTACCTCTCGCTGGGCGATCGGCTGGGCGTGATCATCCTGGGCCTGGCGTACGGCGCCGGCGGCGCGCTGGCGGCGCTTGGCCTGGCGTACTGGCGGTACCGCTACGTGCGGCTGCCGGGCGTGCGCTCGTACCCGGGTGCCGTGCTCAATGCCATCGCCACCGCGTTCGTGGACGAGGCGGTGTTCCGGGGCATCGTCTTTGGGTTTCTGATCACCATCGGCGTCAACCCGAACCTCGCGAACGTGGCGCAGGCGCTTCTGTACGCGCTCGCGACGAGGACGGGCGCCCCGGGCCGGCCCAAGACGATGCTGCTGGTGATGCTCGCGATCGGCCTCGTCGGCGGCTGGCTGACGGGGGTGACGGGCGGCATCGGCGCCGCCTTCCTGGGCCACGCCCTCACCCGGCTCGCCTTCTTCCTCACCACCGGCCATCCCGGCGGGCTGCCGGCGCCCAAGGGCACCGAGAAGGAGGAGATCGCTCGCCGCGCCGTCCCGCCGCATGGCTGGCAGCCGCTCGATGATGGCGACGCAGGGCGCACAAGTGGGTCGCCCAGGACCGGCTGGGAGGGCTGAGCTGACCCGCGGAGCCGCCGAACCAAAGGGTTCGCGCCCGCCCGTCGCGCTTTACGCGCACATCCCGTTCTGTGTGTCGCTGTGCCCGTACTGCGACTTCGTCGTCGTGGCGGGGGCGGCGGCGCGCGGGCCAGCGTCGCGCATCTCCGCCTTCCTTGGCGCCCTGCGGACCGAGATCACGCTCCGGGCTGACGCTGCCGACGCGCGCTTCGGGGCGCCGTCGTCCGCCTCCCGGCCCGCCCTCGCGTCGGTGTACATCGGCGGCGGCACGCCCTCGCTGTTGCCGGCGGGCGACGTGGCGCGGCTGCTGGACCTGGTCGCCGCCCGTTTCGGCATTGCGCCCGGCGCCGAGGTCACGCTGGAGGATAACCCGGGGGCCGACGAGCGCGGGGATGCGGCCGCCTTCGCTCGGGCGGGTGTCAACCGGCTGTCGCTGGGCGCCCAGGCGATGGACTCGGGGCTGCTCCGCCGACTCGGCCGGCGGCATTCGCCCGACGACGTGACGGCGGCGCTGGGGGAGGCGAGGGCGGGTGGGATCGCGTCGGTCTCGGTCGACCTCCTCTACGACGTGCCCGGGCAGACGGCGGAGGCCTGGACCGCCACACTCGAGGCCGCGGTTGCGCTCGATGTGGACCACGTGTCAGCCTATGCGCTGACGCTCGACGATCCCGACGCCGAGGGCCTCACCGGTCTGCTGGGCGACCACCTGCCGACGCGGGCTGGCGCGCGGCGCTGGCGCGAGGCAGCGACGGCCGAGCAGGACGATGACCGGGCGGCCGAGCAGTACCGAATTGCCGTGGACCGGCTCGGCCGCGCTGGCTTCCGCGGCTACGAGATCTCCAACTGGGCGAAGCCGGGGCACGAGAGCCGGCACAACCTGGCCTACTGGCGGCGGCTCCCGTGCGAGGCGGTCGGGCCCGGGGCGCATGCGTTCGACGGGGCCGTGCGGCGGTGGAACGCGGCACGGCTTGACGCCTACCTCGTGGCGCTGGCTGGGACGTCGCCCGTCTTGCCGCCCGGCGGCATGGAGGCGATCGACGATGCCGGAGCGGCCGCGGAGGCGGCGATCCTCGGGCTTCGGCTGGACACCGGGTTGTCCGTGGCCCAGGCGTCAGCCCCGAGCTCGCCACTTGCGCCGCATCTCGCATGGGCGCTCGACGCCGGGCTGCTTGAACAGTTCAAGGACGATGGCGGCGGATCGCGCGTGCGGCTGACGACGGCCGGTCGGCTGCTCTCGAACGAGCTGTTCGCGCGGCTGGTCTAGGCTGACACCTCCGGGTGCCCGCGGTCTCCTGTGGCACCGTGAGCAGCACCGCCATCCGCCGAGGGCCGGGCTGCCGGTCGTGGGCCTCTGGCAGCGGCAGTGCGCTGAGGCCCGTTGACACCTCCAAGGAGGCGGCGCTAGACTGTCGCCAACGTGGTTAGCACTCTCACCCGTTGAGTGCTAACCACCCGAGGAGCAGCCGGATGGCGCGACGAGTGCGCACCAGCGGCCCCCTGGACCTTCGCTCCCAGGCGATCCTTCGGGCCGTCATAGAGGAATATGTCACCACCGCCCAGCCGGTGGCCAGCGCGGCGCTCGTGGAGCGCTATCGCCTCGGCGTGTCCTCGGCCACGGTGCGAGCGATCCTCGCCGACCTCGAGGCTGCGGGCATGCTCAGCCACCCGCACACCTCCGCGGGTCGCGTCCCCACCGAGCACGGCTACCGGTACTTCGTCGAGTCAATCGTGGACAGCGCCCCGCTGCCCCCTGTGGAGCAGTTGATGATCCGCCACCAGTTCGGTCAGGTGGAGTATGCGAGCGAGCACTGGTTCCGCCTCGCGGCCACCACGCTCGCCACCCTGACCCGTGCCGCCGGCCTCGCCACCGCCGCCAAGCCCGCCTCGTCCCACCTGCGACACCTGGACCTGGTTGCCATCAGCGACCGCGTGGCCAGCCTGATCCTGGTCCTGCGCGAGGGCTCGCTGCGGCAGATCCTGTGCACCCTGGAAGAGCCCGTGGACCAGGACGGCCTCTCGGTCATCGCAGCCCGCCTCAACGACCTGCTCGCCGGGATGACGGCGCTGCAGGCGGAGGTCGCGCTGGAGACCATCCCCGCCGACGACCCGACGGCGGAGCTGCCCAAGCGCCTTGGCGAGCGCGTCGTTCGCAGCCTGCACGAGTTCGACACGGCCTCCATCGAGGAGCTGTTCAGTGATGGCCTCCTCAACGTGATGGCCGCCCCCGAGTTCGCCCAGAGCGAGAAGCTCCGCCGGGTGTTCGCGGCCCTGGAGGACCGTGCGTACCTGGCCCGGCTGATCGGCGGCGTTGCCGGCTCGGGGAGCATTCGCATCTATATCGGCAGCGAGAACCCCGCCGAGGAGATGGCCGACGTATCGCTCGTGCTGGCCCCGTACGGCCAGCCGGGACGTGCGGTCGGTGTGGTCGGCGTGCTCGGGCCAACGCGCATGGCCTATCCCCAGGCCATCGGCACCGTCCGCTTCGTTTCTGGGCTCATGAACGAGCTCGTTGACCACCTCTATGCCTGAGCGTGCCATGACCGATCCCCGAAGACCCTCCATCCGCCGCCCCCGCGCCCAGGAGCGCATCGACGCGATCGACACCTCGCCCGCCGCCGTGGCCGCCGCCCTCGAGAAGCTGCGCTCTGACACGGCGGCGAAGGTCGCCCAGTCCCAGGCCGAGCACGACCAGGCCCTGTCCCAGATCGAGGCTGAGCGCGACGACTACCTTGCGGCCCTCCAGCGCGAGCGGGCGGAGTTCACCAACTTCCGGCAGCGCACCGCCAAGGAGCGCGACCTGGAGCGCGGCCTTGCCGGCGTGGACCTGATCACCAAGGTCCTCGCCCTCGCGGACGACTTCGACCGAGCGATCGAGAGCCGGCCGGCCGCCCTCACAGAATCGTCCTGGGCGGACGGCATCGCCAATATCGACCGGAAGCTGCGTTCGCTGCTCGAGAGCGAGGGCGTGACGGCGGTCGAGGCCAATCCCGGCACCCCGTTCGACCCCCGCGAGCACGAGGCGATTGCCAGCGTGCCCGGCACCGGCCTCCCGGACGGCTCCATCGTCGAGGAGGTCCGGCGCGGATACCGCCTTCGCGACCGCCTGATCCGCCCCGCGCTCGTGGCCGTCGCCCAGGGTGACGACGACGCGTCCGCGGCCCGGCCCAATTAGCCACCCCCGCCCAACCGCACCCGAACCACCCAGGAGACCCGAATGGGCAAGATCATCGGCATCGACCTCGGCACGACGAACTCCGTCGTCGCCGTGATGGAGGGCGGCGAGCCCACCGTCATCCCGTCATCCGAGGGCAACCGCACGGTTCCCTCCGTCGTCGGCTTCGCCAAGACCGGCGAGCGAGTTGTCGGCCAGCTGGCCAAGCGCCAGGCGGTCACCAACCCCACCAACACCGTCTACTCCATCAAGCGCTTCATGGGCCGCCGCTGGGACGACTCGGAGGTCCAGCGCAGCAAGGCCTTCGTGCCGTACACGGTCGAGAAGGACCCCAAGTCGGACGGCATCCGCGTCGTCGCGGACGGGAAGCACTACACGCCGCCGGAAGTCAGCGCCATGGTGCTCCAGAAGCTCAAGGCGGACGCGGAGGCCTACCTCGGCGAGAAGGTCACCGAGGCCGTCATCACGGTCCCCGCGTACTTCGACGACACGCAGCGCCAGGCGACCAAGGACGCTGGCCGGATCGCGGGTCTCGAGGTCAAGCGGATCATCAACGAGCCCACGGCGTCAGCCCTCGCGTACGGCCTCGACAAGAAGCACGACGAGAAGGTCGCCGTCTACGACCTCGGCGGCGGCACCTTCGACATCTCCATCCTGGAGCTGGGCGAGGGGGTGTTCGAGGTCAAGGCGACCAACGGCGACACCCACCTCGGAGGCGACGACTTCGACCAGCGGGTCATCGACTGGCTGCTGACCGAGTTCAAGAAGGACCAGGGGATCGACCTCTCGAAGGACCAGCAGGCCCTCCAGCGGCTCAAGGAGGCCGCCGAGAAGGCCAAGATCGAGCTGTCCTCGACGATGTCCACCGAGATCAACCTCCCGTACGTGACCGCTGACGCCTCCGGGCCGAAGCACCTAGTGGTGTCGATCACCCGGGCCAAGCTCGAGAGCCTCGTCGGCGACCTGATCGAGAAGACGAAGGGGCCCGTGCTCGCGGCGCTCAAGGACGCGGGCCTGCGCCCGAACGAGATCAACGAGGTCATCCTGGTGGGCGGCATGACGCGCATGCCAGCCGTCCAGGAGCTGGTCAAGACGGTCTTCGGCAAGGAGCCCCACAAGGGCGTCAACCCCGACGAGGTGGTCGCGATCGGCGCGGCGATCCAGGCCGGGGTCCTCGGCGGCGAGGTCAAGGATGTCCTGCTCCTCGACGTCACGCCGCTGTCCCTGGGCATCGAGACGCTGGGCGGCGTCATGACCCGGCTCATCGACCGCAACACCACCATCCCGACCTCGAAGTCGCAGGTGTTCTCG
Organism: Chloroflexota bacterium; assembly: GCA_037446495.1. Taxonomy (GTDB): domain Bacteria; phylum Chloroflexota; class Limnocylindria; order Limnocylindrales; family CSP1-4; genus CAIXZV01. The sequence goes on from JBBIIL010000037.1 coordinate 27,689, forward strand.
ACCGCGTCGGACAGCCAGAGCCAGGTGGAGATCCACGTTCTCCAGGGCGAGCGCGACTTCGCGAACGACAACAAGACGCTGGGTCGGTTCATCCTCGACGGGATCCCGCCGGCCCCCCGTGGCATCCCGCAGATCGAGGTCACGTTCGACATCGACGCGAACGGCATCCTCGACGTGCGCGCCAAGGACCGCGCCACCGGCAAGGAGCAGCAGGTGCGGATCACCGCGTCCTCGATGCTCTCCAAGGATGACGTGGACAAGATGGTCCGGGACGCCGAGTCCCACGCCGACGAGGACAAGCACCGGCGCGAGGACGTGGAGCTGCGCAACCAGGCCGAGGCCCTCACGTTCCAGGCCGAGCGCTCGCTCAAGGACCTGGGCGACAAGGTGTCGTCCGAGGACCGCTCTGCGGTCGAGAACGGTGTCACCACAGTCCGCGACGCGCTCAAGGGCTCAGACGGCGAGGCCGTGAAGCACGCGATGGACTCGCTTGTCGAAGTGCTGCAGAAGATGTCGACGAGCGCCTACCAGGCGGCCGAGGCGGCAGCCGCGGGCGGCGACGGCACGGGTCCGAGCGACGGCGCCGGCTCGTCCGGCGCGGGGTCGTCCGGCGCCGGCGACGAGACGGTCGAGGGCGAGTTCAAGGAGGTCTAGTCTCCGCTTCCGCGATCTACCAGCGGCCCGCCGGCCATCGCCGG
>JBBIIL010000038.1:0-27929 GCA_037446495.1 Chloroflexota bacterium
GGCCGGCGCGCCGTTCGAGACGCCCCACGCCGCGGTGGCCGACGAGGCCGGCGACGCCCACGAGCCTGACGGGGAGACCCACGACGGCGTTGGGCTGGCGCTCTCCGGGGTCCGGGCTGACAGGCCAGCGGCGTCGGGCCGCGGGTCCGGGTTGGCCCACGCCCAGCGCGTGTCGGGCCGAGGGTCGGGGGCTGGCGTGAAGCGCGGCACGTCGAGGGGCTGCGTGTCGTCGAGCGGGTCAGCCCCGCTGTCGGGGATCCGCGCCGTCGGGTCTGGGTTCTGGGTCATCGCGCGATGGTCTTCCGTCCTGGGCAGGTGCGGGATCCGGACCCGCGTCCGTGATGGTCACAGCGTGCATCGACAATGGTTCAGGCGCGTCGGGCACCGGGTGAAGAATCATCCACTTTCTGCTGAGAATCTGCTGGTGTAGGGGTCGGCGGCCGCTTCGGGTCCGCGGTGGGGTCCCGAGGCAGGGTCACGACGAACCGGGAGCCGTGTCCCGCCCGGCTCTCCACCGCGATCGTCCCGTGGTGCATGTCCACGATCGACTTCACGATCGAGAGGCCGAGGCCCGAGCCCGTCCCGCGCGCCTCGTTGGCCTGCGAGCCCCGGTAGAACCGCTCGAAGATGTGCGGCAGCTCGGCCGGCTGGATGCCCACCCCGTTGTCGGCGACCTCGATCCGAGCTCCGCCGTCGGCCTCGCGCGCGGCGGCGACGTGGACCTCGCCGCCGCGCGGCGTGAACTTGAGGGCGTTGCCCACCAGGTTGCCCACGATCTGGCCCACCCGGGGCCCGTCGTGGCTGATCCGCAGCGGTCGGTCGGGGAGCTCGACCGACAGCGTGATGCCCCTGCGCTCGGCCAGGGCCAGGTGCTGCTCCACCGCCGACTCGATCGTCCCGCGGACGTCGTCGGGGCGCAGGTCCAGGAGCACGAGGCCGGAGTCGAGCTTCGAGAGCTCAAGCAGGTTCTGGGCCAGCCAGTCGAGGCGGTCGAGCTGCGTGTCCGACGATTCGAGGAACTCCTGCCGCGCGACGGGATCCTTGCCGGCTGGGCCCTGGAGGAGCTCGATGAACGTGTGCATGGCGGCGATGGGCGTGCGCAGCTCGTGCGAGACGTCCGCGAGGAAGTCGCGGCTGCGGTCGCGGTCTCGGCGGATGATCTCGACGCTCTGCTCGAGCCGGCTGGCCATCGTGTTGAACTGCTCCGACAGCGCCTGGAGCTCGAGGGTGCCCGACTCGGCCTCGGTGTTCACGCGCGCCGTGAGGTCGCCCTCGGCCACCCGCCGCGACGCCTCCGTGAGCCGGACGACCGGGGTGGCGAAGCGGTGCGCCACGAAGGACGCCACGAGCACGCCGACGCCGACCGCCACGAGGGCCATGATCAACAGCAGCCCGGTGATGGACGCCAGCGTCGAGGCCCGGCTCGTCGCCGGGTTCGACAGCGTGACCACCAGGCCCCACGCGATGTCGCCGTTGGTGGATCCGATCGGGAACGTGGCCGCCGTGATCTCGTCGTCGCGGACCTGGCCGCGTCCCAGCCCGACGGTCCACTGAGCGTCGTACCGCAGGTTCGGCGCGGCGTCCACAAGCCATCTGCCGTCCGAGTCCTGGGAGGCGCGGCCGAAGACCACCGAGACGTCCGCCCCGGCGACCTCGTTGGCGACGAAGGCGAGGAACTTGTCGGTGGTCAGCAGCCGGTCGATCGCCGGGTTGAGCTCCAGATGCCCAGGGCCCGGCGCCAGGACGGCCGCGTCGCCCGCCTCGACGCTGATGATCTGCTCGAGCAGCGTCGCCGTGGCCTGGGCGTGGACCCTGAGCGCCGCCTCCTCCTGGTTGCGGAAGAAGTCGTCGAGGCGGTTGATGATCACGGGCGTGATCAGCCCCAGTGTCACCGCCACCAGGGCGACGAACGCGATCGTCAGGCGGCTCTGGAACGAGCGCGGCACCGACGGCCGCGGCGGGCGGACCTCCCAGCGGCGCGACTCGCCGGCCGGCTGGTCGGCGCGCCCGGGGCGGGGATCCCCCGCTTCGGGCGTCCCGGACGAGCGGCGCTCGTCCACCTCAGCGCTCGGCGAACTGGTAGCCGGCACCCCGGACGGTGAGCACGAAGCGCGGGAGCGACGGGTCGTCCTCGATCTTGTCGCGCAGGTGGCTCACATGGACGTTGATCGTCTTCTCGTCCTGGTCGAGCGCCTCGTAGTCGCGCAGCAGCTCCAGCAGCTCGCGGCGGCTGAACACGCGCCCCGGCCGGCTGGCGAGGTGGCGCAGGATCTCGAACTCCGTGGCGGTCAGCCCGATCCGCCGATTGCCCCGCTGGACGCGCCGCCGCTCGAGGTCGATGACCAGGTCGTCGTGGCGGATGACGCGGCCGCCCGCGGCGTTGGCCAAGTCACCGTACGCACGGCGCAGGAGCGCCCGGATGCGGCTCATGAGCTCCCGCAGCGCGAAGGGCTTGGTGACGTAGTCGTCGGCGCCCAGCTCCAGGCCGACCACCTTGTCGAACTCGTCGCCGCGGGCCGTCAGGAACAGCACGGGCGCCTTCGAGCCGGTGCCGCGAAGGCGTCGCAGCACCTCGAAGCCGTCGATCCCCGGCAGACGCACGTCAAGCACGATGAGGTCGGGCGCCTGATTCGTGGCGAACTCCAGCCCCTCCTCACCCGAACGCGCGACCGACACCTCATATCCCTCCTGCTGGAGGGCGTACTGGATGCCGCGCGCCACGGCGAACTCATCTTCGACGATCAGGATGGTCGAGGCCACGGCCGGGATGCTACACCTGCCCGCCGCGGAGGCGCCGGGCCTCGCGCGTCCCGCGGGCGGGCGCTTTCGGGCGACGGGTGCTAGGCTCGACCCAAATGGGATCGATGGGTGCAGCCCGTCTCCCCGGAATCCCCGCCGCGGCCCGCAGCCGGCGGCAGTCTGAGGAGGACCAGACGTGTCCGACCGACCCCGCCTGAACGCGACGACTCGCACGATCACCGGCAAGAAAGTGGCCATTCTCCGACGCGAGGGCCGGCTGCCGGCCGTCGTTTTCGGGCACGGCACCGACAGTGAGCCGGTGACCATCGACGCCCACGAGTTCGACCTGCTCCGCCGGCACACCGGTGCCTCGACGCTGGTGGACCTCTCGATCGACGGGCGCAAGCCGCGGCCGGTCATCCTCCACGGCACGCAGGTGCACAAGGTCACGCACCGCCCGCTGCACGTCGACCTGTTCGCGGTCCGCATGACCGAGGAGCTCACGGTCGAGGTGCAGCTCGTCGGCGACGGCGCCGCGCCCGCTGCCGAGAACGGCGGCACGCTGGTCCACCCGATGTCATCGCTCAAGGTCCGGGCGCTGCCGGGCGACCTGCCCGAGGCGCTGCACTTCGACCTCTCGTCGCTCACCACGTACGACGCCGTGATCACGGTCGCGGACCTCGTGCCGCCGCCGGGCGTGACGATCCACGCGGAGCCCACCGAGATCATCGCCCGGGTCCTGGCGCCGCGCGTCGATGATGCCGTGCCGGGTGGTGGCGAGGCGACGCCGGAGACCGCAGAGCCCGCCGCCGAGGCGCCTGCCGAGGGCTGAGCGCGAAGCCCGCTGCCGCGTTGAGGCGGTCGTGGCGCCTCGGGCCGCGGCTGCCTGGCGCCGCCGCGATCGGGCCTGGTCGCGGTTCGCTACCGCCTGACGCCGCTCGCATAGACGATCGGCAGCTCAAGGCGCAGGTCCGCCGGCGACAGACGCCGGAGCCTCGCGAGCAGGTCGGCCCTGAGGCTCTCCCGGACGCCGCGTTCGAGGGTCAGCACCAGGTCGCCGTCGTCGAACTGGGTGACGAACGCGGCGTACGCCTCGGGCGTGAACTGGTGGATCAGCGCGTCCGCCCGGGCCGTCACCCTCGACAGTCCGGCCGCCCGCAGCTGCGCGACGGCGGTCTCGGGCGACGCGAGGTCGTCGTGACCGCCGGACGACTCGCGCTCCACGCCCGCCGCCGCCAGTGCCGCGTCCCACGCCGCGTCCGCCGCGAACGGCAGCTCGCCGGCCAGCCAGCCGACGTACGCGAGCCGCCCACCCGGCCGGAGCACGCGGCGCATCTCGCGCAGCGCCCGAGGCCGCGACGGCACCAGCTGGAGCACGAAGGCAGCGAGGGCCAGGTCGAACGCCGCATCCGCAAAGGGCAGTCGGTCTGCCGGAGCCCGCGTGAGGCGGACCCTCGAGCCTGCCGGGCCCGCCGCGTTGACCGTGCGGGACGCGACGGCCAGCATCCCGGCGGAGAGGTCCGTCGCCTCCACCTGAACGCCCGGCCAGCGTTTCGCCGCCTCGAGGGCCATCGCCCCGGTGCCGCAGCCCACGTCGAGGATCCGCCGGGGCCTAGCAGCCGATCCGGCGACCTGCTCCGCCTCCACGACATCGAGCAGCCGGAGGGTCGCAGCCCGGTGAACCGGCGACCAGTGGGTCGCATAGCCCTCGGCGATGCGGTCGTAGCGGGATTCCTGGCCTGTCATCTGGCGAATCCTGCCATGTCCTTTCCGTGCCCTCCGGCCCCCCGGTGCAGACCCACCAGCCGGTTCCCCCCCGTGGCGCACGCGCCATGCTGCAACAGGATGCAAGGACGGGCCGCGACACGGCCGCGCTCGGCGTGGCCCCGCCGCTCGAAAGGAGCCGGAAGCATGAAGAAGATCCTCCTCGCCTACGACGGGGGTGAGCCGGCCCGGAAGGCGCTGGAGCAGACCATCGAGCTCGCCAGGTCCTTCGGGGCCGAGGTCGCCGTCATCAGCGTGGTCCCGGTCCATCCCGGCCGCGCCCCGATCGACCCCTGGGATGACCGCACCGTCCATGCGGAGGAGCTGCTCGAGGCACGCAAGCTGCTGCGCGCGGCGGGCATCGAGGCCACCCTGATCGAGCCCGGCGGCGATCCTGCAAGGACCATCGAGCGCGTCGCCGAGGAGCGTGAGTTCGACACGATCGTGATGGGCTCACGGGGCCTGGGCGTCGTGGCGCGGACGCTGCAGGGCAGCGTCTCCGAGCACGTTGCCGCCAACGCGCACGCCACGGTCGTCGTCGCCCGCTGATGCCGGGAGCCTGCCCGGCGAACCACACCCCCCCACCGCCCCCGCAGCCCTCGGGGGCGGCCGCAGGTCCACGTCCCGCCAGGGAGCCCGTCCGATGACCCTCAGCACCCAGCCCGGCGCCACCACGACGGCCCGCCTGTCGCGTCGTGCCCTTGACTCTCTCCGCTCGGGGGCGGGGCGAATCTCGGTCACCGAGCGCGGCCTGTCGCTCCTCGCGGACCGCGTGCTCAACAAGGACGCGGCGTTCACCGAGGACGAGCGCGATGCGCTGGGCCTGCGTGGGCTCCTGCCGCCGAGGGTGGTGGACATCGAGACCCAGGTCAGCCTCGAGCTTGAGCATGTGCGCCGCAAGGGCGACGACCTCGAGCGGTACATCGGTCTGGCCGCCCTCCAGGACCGCAACGAGACCCTGTTCTACCGGGTGCTCCTGGAGCACCTCGAGGAGCTCCTGCCCATCGTCTACACGCCCACCGTGGGCCGAGCCTGCCAGGAGTTCAGCCACCTCTACCGGCGTCCGCGCGGCGTCTGGATCACCCCCGACGACGCGGACCGCGTTCCCGATCTGCTGCGCAACGCTGCGCGCGAGGAGATCCGTCTGATCGTCGTCACGGACAATGAGCGGATCCTGGGCCTCGGCGATCAGGGCGCGGGCGGCATGGGCATCCCGGTGGGCAAGCTCGCCATCTACTCGGCGGCGGCCGGCCTGCATCCCGCCAACACGCTGCCGGTCTCGCTCGACGTCGGGACGGACCGCGCCGAGCTCCTTGCCGATCCGCTGTACGTGGGCTGGCGCCATCCGCGCCTGCGCGGCGCCGCCTACGACGAGGTGGTGGAGGCCTTCGTCGCGGGCGTGCGCGAGGTGCACCCCAGGGCCGTCCTCCAGTGGGAGGACTTCAAGCAGCACAACGCGATCCGTCTCCTCGAGCGGTACCGCGGGTGGGTGTGCTCGTTCAACGACGACATCCAGGGCACCGCGGCGGTCTCCGTGGCGACGATCCTGTCCGCGTTGCGCGTGGGCGGTCAGACCCTTGCCGACGCACGGGTCGTCCTGGCGGGCGCCGGCGCCGCGGGCACGGGCATCGCCCGGCTCCTGCGCCTCGCGATGGTCGAGGACGGGATGGCCCCCGAGGACGCGAGCGGCCGTGTGGCCGTCCTGGATTCGCACGGCCTCGTCCTGCAGGGCCGGCCCGGGCTTGACGAGGACAAGGTCGATGCCGCGCTGCCGCGCGAGGTTGTGGCCGGGATGGGCCTTGACCCCGACGGGCCGCACGACCTTCTCGCGGTGGTCAGGGCCTTCCGGCCGAACGTCCTGCTCGGGACTACCGGCCAGGGCGGTGTGTTCACGGCGGACGTGGTCCGGGCCGTGGGTGACGCGGCCGAGCGCCCGGTGATCCTCCCGATGTCGAACCCCACCGCGAACACGGAGGCGCGCCCCGCGGACATCCTGGCGTGGACGAGCGGCCGCGCCGTCGTCGCCACCGGCAGCCCCTTCCCGCCGGTCGAGCTCGGCGGCCGCTCGTACCGGATCCCGCAGGCCAACAACGCGTACGTGTTTCCCGGCATCGGCCTCGCCGCGATCGTGTCCGAGGCGCGGATCCTGCCCGAATCCGCGTTCCTCGTGGCGGCGCGGCGCCTGGCGCAGCTCACCACGCCCGAGATGATCGCCCGCGGCGAGCTCTTCCCGCCGATCGGCGATCTGCGCATCGTCGCGCGGGAGCTTGCGATCGCGGTCGTGGCGCACCTGGGCGACCTTGGCGTGGGGCGCCGATTCCAGCCGGATGCGATCCCCGCGGCGGTCGGCGCCGCGATGTGGCGGCCGAACTACGTCCTGTACGAGGCCGGCTGAGGCCCCTCGCTCCACGCCCAGCACGGCGACCGGGCGACGCGCACGCGGAACGGCCGAGACGAGAGCGCTCCTCGCGCTCGTCCCGGCCGCCCCGCGTTGAAGGGGATGCGGATCAGGGCTCCGGCGGCGTCTCCCCGCCCCAGCTGGCCGGCGGTCCCTTCGGCGGCGTGACGAACCTGGGCGCGACCCGCTTCGCGATCCTCCAGGCGACGAACAGCACGAGCAGGGTCACGATCAGGATCGGGACGCCCACGATGACGAACCAGATCGCGGCGCTGACGACCCGCTGCCCGAAGCTCAGGATCGCCGCGGTGGCGCCGTCCACGTCGGTGGCCGGGTCCCAGCCCCTGGCCGCGGTCTTGACCTGTTCGGCCCCCATGCCGAACGTCGTCACGAGCGTCCCGTAGGAGACCTGGTCCACGAGCCGGGCCCGCTGGGCGTCGAGCTGCTCGATCTGCCCGCGCACGTCTGTCAGCTGCGCCTGCACCTCGAGCAGGTCCGAGACCTTGGCGGTGCTCTTGGCGATATCCTGCAGGGCCGCCTCGGACGCGCGCAGGTTGGCGATCCGCGCCACGAGGTCCACGATCTGGCCGCCCACCTCGGACGCCTGCGTCTGCTCGTCCACCACTTTGGTGGCGGTGGCGCGAATCGCGGCGATCGTGTCCTCCCACGCCGACGCGGGGATGCGGTAGGTGATGGTGGCGGTGGGCTGCGCGTCGGTGTTCGACTCCTGCGAGCTGCCGATGTAGCCGCCGGCGGCCGCAACCGCGGTCTTCGCCCTGGCGAGCGCCTGTGCCACGTCGGCGACGACCAGCTGGAGCGAGCCCGTGTAGACGACCTGGAGGTTGTTGTCCACCGCTGCCGGGCCGCTGCCGGACTGCACGCCCTTGTCGGCCGGTGCGAGCGCGGCCGCGCTCGGGGCGGCTGACCCGGCGGGGAACGCACCACCGCTGACCGGGTTCCCGGTGGTCGCGCCGCCGTATGCGTCGGCTGGCCCCGCGGTGCCGGCAGAGCTGCCCGCGCACGCGGCGAGGGCGGTCGCCATCACGGCGATCAGCATGAGGCGGGTGCCGGTCCCGCGTCCGACCAGTGTGCGCATCTCCGTCCCTCTCGCGAGCCGCGTTGCTGCGGTGACACCCGGACGCGCGCCGCCGCCTCGCGGTTCCCAGCTCGCCGCTGGACCGGCGCGGTATCGTGCCGCCATGCGTCTCCCCTTCGATCCGCCCCTCGAGCCCATGCTGGCCAAGGCCGCCTCAGGCCTCCCCGAGGGCGAGGGCTGGCTGTACGAGCCCAAGTGGGACGGCTTCCGCGCGCTCGTCTTCCGCGATGGCGACGAGACGTACCTCCAGAGCCGGGACCTCAAGCCGCTCGACCGGTACTTCCCCGAGCTTGCCGAGCCCCTGCGTGCCCAGCTCCCGGATCGCTGCGTGCTCGACGGGGAGGTGGTGATCGCGCAGGGCGGGGCGCTGGCGTTCGAGTCGCTCCTGCTGCGGATCCACCCCGCCGAGTCACGCGTGCGGATGCTGGCGGCCGAGACGCCGGCCTCGTACGTGGCGTGGGACCTGCTGGCGCTCGGCGACGACGACCTCCGCGCCGTTCCCCAGGGCGAGCGGCGGGCGCGGCTCGAGGCCGTGCTGGGCAGCGCCATCCCGCCGATCCACCTGACGCCCGCCACCACCGACCGGGCCCTCGCGGCGGACTGGTTCGACCGGTTCGAGGGCGCCGGCCTCGACGGCGTGGTCGCCAAGCGGCTCGACGGCGTGTACCAGCCCGGCAAGCGGGCGATGACCAAGGTCAAGCACGAGCGCACCGCCGACTGCGTCGTGGCCGGGTTCCGCTGGCACAAGAACGGGCCGGGCACGCACATCGGCTCGCTCCTGCTGGGGCTCCTCGACGCCGAGGGCCGGCTCCACCACGTCGGCATCACGTCGTCGTTCACCTGGGAGCGGCGGGCCGCGCTGGTGGATGAGCTCGCGCCGCTGCGGGAGCGGGCGCTCGAGGAGCACCCGTGGCGCGAGTGGGCGGAGTGGGCGTCGTCCGGGTCTGACGGGTCCGGGCAGCGATTGCCGGGCGCCACCTCGCGCTGGAACCGGGGCAAGGACCTCTCGTGGGAGCCGCTGCGCTGCGAGCGCGTGGCCGAGGTGGCGTACGACCACCTCCAGGGCGACCGCTTCCGCCACGCCACGACCTTCCGCCGCTGGCGCCCGGACAAACCGATCGAGGCGTGCCGGTACGACCAGATGGAGACGACCACCCCATACGAGCTGGCGCTGATCTTCGGGGCGTAGCGCGGGTCCTGTCTGGCTCCGCCGAGCGATCAGCCGATCACGGTGCCGTGGTGCTTCGCCATCGCGGATGCCATGCGCGGCCCCTCGTCGTGGGCGATCGCGGTGATCCGGAGGCCGTCGGGCGTCTGCGCCACCGTGTACGAGGCGTGGAAGTCGTAGACCGGGCGGTCGTCAGAGCGGCGGAGGTCCCAGTGGACGTTGGCCTGGGCGATGCGCGCGGTGATGTCGATGATCTCGAGCGAGCGCACCGTCGCATGCGCCACGCCGAGCGTCCTGTACGCGCTCACGATCCGCTCGATGGCGGGCTGCCAGTGCTCAGCCGCCGGCACGACGGTGAGCGTGACCTCGTGCGCCTCGCCCGTGACGTGGAGCGGAAACGCAACGTGGCCCGCGATGGCCGGCATGTCGAACGATTCGAACGTCTGCCGATACCCATCGATGAACGCCTCGACCGCCGCGCGATCAGCCATCCGTGTCCCTCCCCGTCGTGTCTGCCGATGGCCCCGCACGATACCTGAGCCAGGCCACCCGAACCGCGGGAGCCGCGCAATCGATCGCGCGTCGTGGCCATCCGTCTGGCAGCCGACGCCGAAGAAGAGCGTAAGAGGCGCACGCGCGCTGCCCGACGAGGCTTTCATGCTCGACAATGCCATCTCAGCTGAGGGGCTCCGCAAGTCGTACGGCGACGTCCACGCCCTGCGCGGGATCGACCTCGCCGTGCCGTCGGGGACGATTCTGGGACTGCTAGGCCCGAATGGGGCCGGCAAGACGACCGCGGTCCGCATCCTCGCCACGCTCCTCCGCCCGGATGCCGGACACGCCACCGTGGCGGGCCACGACATCGCTCGGGAGCCGGACGCGGTCCGTGCCTCGATCGGCCTGACGGGCCAGTACGCCGCGGTGGACGAGAACCTGACCGGCCACGAGAACCTCGAGATGGTCGGCCGGCTCCTCCACATGGGCCGCCCCGCTTCGCGCTCCCGGGCCGACGAGCTGCTCGCCGTGTTCGACCTGAGCGCCGCTGGCGGCCGCCCCGCGCGAACCTACTCCGGCGGCATGCGGCGGCGCCTCGACCTCGCGGCCAGCCTCGTCGGCCACCCCGAGGTTCTCTTCCTCGACGAGCCCACGACCGGCCTCGACCCGGCCAGCCGCCTCGGGCTCTGGGACGTCATCGAGCGCCTGGTCGCCGACGGCACCACGATCCTGCTCACGACGCAGTACCTCGAGGAGGCAGACCGCCTGGCGAATCGCATCGCTGTCATCGACGGCGGCCTCGTCATCGCCGAGGGCACCGCGGGCCAGCTCAAGGACCAGCTCGGCGAGGACGTGGTGGACGTCGTGGTCACGGACCGCACGCGGACCGCCGAGGCGCTCGACCTGCTGCGTCCGCTTGCCGCCACCGAGCCCTTCGCGGACCTGCCGGGGGGCCGGATCAGCCTCCCCGTCCGCCATGGCGCCGGCACGCTGGCCGAGGTGGTCCGGCGCATTGACGGGGCTGGCCTCGAGGTCGCCGAGCTGTCGCTCCACCGCCCGAGCCTCGACGACGTCTTCCTGACCCTCACGGGTCGCCGACCCGCTGAAGGCGCCGGGGACGACGCCGAAGGGACCTCCGACGATGGCGCCGCGCCCAAGCGCCGCCGCTTCTCCCGCCCGCAGAGGAAGGCCGCATGAGCACCCTCGCCGCACCGCTCGATCGGATTGTGACCACGCTGGCCCGCCGCCCGGTCCGCTGGATCCTGACCGACTCGGTCACGATCGCCTGGCGGAACATGCTCGCGGTCGTCCGGAACCCCCAACTGCTCGTGGTGGACACGATCACCCCGATCATGTTCGTGCTGCTGTTCGCCTTCGTGTTCGGCGGGGCGATCCAGACGCCGGGCGTGTCATACGTCACGTTCCTGATGCCGGGAATCTTCGTCCAGACCGTCGTGTTCGGCGGCACGGGCACCGCCGTCGGGCTCGCCGAGGACCTCCAGAAGGGGATCATCGACCGGTTCCGCTCGCTGCCGATGGCGCCGTCGGGCGTCCTCATCGGCCGGACGTTCGCGGACCTGATCCGCAACGCGTACACGGTGCTGATCATGACCGGTGTCGGCTTCCTGATCGGCTTCCGCTTCACCGGCAGCATCGGGCAGTTCGGGCTCGCGCTCGTCCTCGTCACGCTCTTCGGATACGCGATCAGCTGGCTGTCGGCGAACATCGGCCTCCGGGCGAAGTCGGCGCAGGCGGCCCAGGGCGCGATCTTCATCCCGATCTTCCCGCTCACGTTCGTGTCGTCGGCGTTCGTGCCGATCGGGACGATGCCGAGCTGGCTGCAGCCGATCGCCGACGCCAACCCGGTGACGGTGGTGGTGAACGCTGCGCGCGGGCTCATCCTCGGCTCGGCCAACGGCATGACCGTCCTCGCGGCGTTCGCGTGGATCGTCGGCCTCGTTGCGGTCTTCGCGCCGCTGGCCATCAGGACGTACCGCCGCCAAGGCTGAGTGGGACCAGCCGATCGATCAGCGGCCGTGGGATCGGGACTGGTTCAGCTCCCTCCGTCCTGCCCTCGACTCGCCTGCCACGCCGCCCGGTCGTCCGCCGTGATGTTCGCCCACGGGTCGTAGTCCGGGTCGAGGTGCTCCTGCGGCGGTCGCTCGCCCTCGGGGACGTGGATCAGGTTGACGCGCAGCCGGTACCAGAGCGACGAGCGGCCGCGCATGCCGTCGGTCAGGACGTCGGCGGGCTCGAGGTGCGCGGCGGCGTCTGGGTGGCGCGCCTTCCAGCGCTCGAAGCCCGCGACCACTTCGGCCTTGGACGCGGCTCGGGCGATCTCGATGACCGGGATCGATGAGCGGCGGCGGCCCGTGGGGGTCGGCCGAGTGCCCTCCCATTCGGTCGGCAGGCCCGCGTTTCGATCGCCTGCCGCGACCGCGGCCGCTCGCTCGGCCTGGACCTCGGGCGGCGGCCCGCCCTCGACGCCCTCGCCCGAGGCGTACTCGCTGTCCGCACGGCGCTTGCGCGAGGGCTGGACCCGCGGCGGCTCGCCGGCCTGCTTGGCGTAGTTCGGCGGCCACGGCGCGTCGCCCAGGCCCTCGGCCTCGTCGCGGGCCGAGAGCTCGAGCAGCGCCTCGAGCGAGCCCACGGCGGCATCGATGCCCGCACCCGCATCGCCCCGCGCCGCGTAGATCGCCGGCACCGTGGCGAGCGTGAAGGCCTCGGCCTCGACGGTTGGCACCTCGTCCCAGCGCAGCGGGAAGGACACCCGCGCATCCGGCAGCGGGCGGACCGAGTACGCGGACGCCACGGTGCGGTCCTTCGCGTTCTGGTTGTAGTCGAGGAACACGCCGTGGCGCTCCTCCTTCCACCACTTGGACGTGGCGATCGAGGGCGCCCGCCGCTCGACGTCGCGGGCCAGCGCCAGCGCGGCCCGGCGGACCTGCGGGTACGTCCAGCGCGGCTCGATCCGGACGTTGACGTGGATGCCGCGCGAGCCTGAGGTCTTCGGCCAGCCCACCAGGCCGAGGTCTGCGAGCGCCTCCTGCACCACCAGCGCCACGTCGCGGATCTGGGACCACGGCACGCCGGGCACGGGGTCGAGGTCCACGCGCAGCTCGTCGGGGTGCTCGAGGTCCTCGGCGCGGACCGGGTGCGGGTTGAGGTCGAGGCAGCCCAGGTTGGCCACCCAGGCGAGCCCCGCCGCCTCGTCCACGACGATCTCGTCGGCGGTGCGGCCCGACGGGAACGTCAGCGTGGCCACGCGCATCCACGCGGGCCGGTTGTCGGGTGCGCGCTTCTGGAAGAACGGCTCGGCCTCCGCCCCGTCGACAAATCGCTTGAGCGCCATTGGCCGGCCGCCTGCGCCCGCCAGTGCCCCGTCCGCGACGGCGAGGAAGTACCGCACGAGGTCGAGCTTGGTGTGCCCGGCGCGCGGGAAGTAGACCTTGTCCGGATTGGTGATGGTGACCTCGCGGCCGCCGACCTCGAGGACTTCCTTGCGGGACGTCATCCGCTGATCCTACCGAGGCCGGCAAGGGCCCGGGTTCGGCGGTCCCCGGCTCGACCCGACGGGTGGCCCGCGACCGCACTCCGCTGTCGATCTCGCCCTTGGCGATTCGTCGTTACGATGGCGGCCCGACCGGTGGGCCACGAAGAGGAGCTGCCGATGCGCTACCTGCTGCTGATCTACGGAGAGGGCATGGGGACCGACCCTGCGCCTGCCGAGGCCGCCGCGATGATGAAGGAGTACGACGCCTATACCGGCTGGCTCCAGGAGACCGGCCAGCTCCTGGGCGGCGAGGCGCTCAAGGACGTCGCCGATGCGACCACCGTCGAGGTCCGCGACGGACGGCGCATCGTCACCGACGGGCCGTATGCGGAGACCAAGGAGATCCTCGGCGGGTACTACCTGATCCAGGCGGCGGACCTTGACGCGGCGATCGAGGCGGCGGCGCGGATCCCCGGCGCCCGCTTCGGCAAGGTTGAGATCCGGCCGATCCTGGAGATGGGCTGACCACGGCTGCCCCCGAGCCGGGTGATGCCGTCGCTCGCGTCTTCCGCGAGGAGCACGGGCGCGCGATCGCGGCGCTGATCCGGGTCATCGGTGACTTCGACCTGGCCGAGGAGGCGGTCGCCGACGCGTACGTTGCAGCGCTGGAGCGCTGGCCGATCGGTGGCGTGCCCGCGAACCCGGCCGCCTGGATCACCACGACCGCCCGCAACCGCGCGATCGACCGGGTGCGGCGGGCGGCGGTGTTCGCCCAGAAGGCGGCGCTCGTGGCGCGCGACGGGGCATTCGACGCCGCGGCACGGGCGGGGGCGCTGCAGGCTGCCGCGGAGGACGAGATGGCACCGATCCCGGACGACCAGCTCCGTCTCATCTTCACCTGCTGCCACCCGGCCCTGGCACCGGAGTCGGCCGTGGCGCTGACGCTGCGCACCCTCGGCGGGCTCACGACGCCCGAGATCGCGCGCGCCTTCCTCGTCCCGGAGGCGACACTCGCCCAGCGCCTCGTGCGCGCCAAGCGGAAGATCCGCGAGGCGGGCATCACCTACGAGGTGCCGTCGGGCGACCGGCTGGCAGACCGGCTCGACGCCGTCCTCCGGGTGGTGTACCTGGTGTTCAACGAGGGGTACGACGCGTCGGCCGGCGAGTCGCTGATCCGCCGCGAGCTGTGCGCCGAGGCGATCCGGCTGGCGCGCGTGCTGGCGTCGCTGCTCCCGGCGGAGCCCGAGGCGGTGGGGCTCCTCGCGTTGATGCTCCTCACCGACGCCCGCCGACCCGCCCGCGAGCGACCCGGCGGCGAGCTCGTCCTGCTCGAGGACCAGGACCGATCGCGCTGGGACCGGGCCGAGATCGCGGAAGGGACGCTGCTCGTGGAGCGGGCGCTTCGATTGGGCCGGGTCGGGCCATACCAGCTGCAGGCGGCCATCGCCGCGGTCCACGACGAGGCGGCCAGCGCCGAAGCCACCGACTGGTCGCAGATCCTGGGCCTCTACGAGGTGCTGGGGCGGGTGGCGCCGTCGCCAGTGGTGGCGCTCAACCGGGCGGTGGCCGTGGCGCACCTCGCCGGGCCTGCGGCCGGGCTCGCGGCGATGGACGCGCTCGCGGCCGAGCCATCGATGGCCGAGTACCGGTTCTTCCACGCCGGTCGCGCGGAGTTGCTTCGTCGGCTGGGCCGCACCCCAGAGGCGCTCGCCGCCTACGACCGAGCGCTCGCGTTGAGCCCGAACGGCGCCGAGGCCGCCTTTCTCGGCGCCCGCCGTCTGGCGGCGATCAGGACCGCGACGGCCGGCTGAGGCGGGACGTCTGCCCCTTACGGCGGCGTCGGCATGAAGCTCGTGACCGCAAGCGTCACCGACAGCAGGACCAGCAGCGCGGTGCAGACCCAGCCGACGGTGCGCAGGATCCGGCCGCTCGCGAGGCGGCCCATCAGCTCGCGATCCGTGGCGAGCAGCATCACGAAGACGAGGATGAACGGGAGCAACAGCGCGTTGAGCACCTGCGCCCAGAACATCACGGTGATCAGCGGCAGCCCCGGGATCATGACGAACAGCGCCGCGAAGCCGATGAAGAACGCCAGCAGGCCGTAGAACGCGGGCGCCTCGCGCCAGTTCCAGTTCACGCCGGTCTCCCAGCCGAACGCCTCGCAGGTCGTGTAGGCGCTCGTCATCGGGACCACGCCCAGGCCCAGGAACGAGGCGCCGAGCAGGCCGAACGCGAACAGCGCCGATGCCGCCTGTCCGGCCAGGGGCGCCAGCGCGTGGGCGGCGTCCGCAGCGGTGTTGATCTTGATCCCCTCGGCATAGAGCGTGGCAGCGCAGGCGATGACGATGAACCCGGCGATCACGTTGGTGATCAGGGCCCCGGCGAAGACGTCGGCGCGGCTCGCCTTGAGGTCGTCCGGGCGGAGGCCCTTGTCCGCCACGTAGCTCTGGATGAAGGCCTGGCCCCACGGGGTGATGGTGGTGCCCACCGTTCCCACGACTGCCAGCCAGTAGACCGGTGACGCGGACAGGTGCGGCCGGATGAGGTTCGTGGCGGCCGTCGCCCAGTCAGGGTTGGACGCGGCAGCCGAGTAGATGTAGGCGCCCGACACCAGCACGCCCACGCCCACGAACAGGTACTGGACGCGGCTGTACGAGCCCAGCGCGATGAACCCGACCACGACGAACGCAGCGACGGCGGCACTGATCTGGGGCGGCACGCCGAAGATGCCCAGCGCCGACCCGATGCCGGCGAACTCCGCCACGATGGAGCCCAGGTTGGCCGCCAGCATCAGCACCGCGGCGAACACCGTCCAGCGGACGCCCCAGCGCTCGCGGATCAGGCTGATCAGTCCCTTGCCGGTGGCGAGGCCCAGGCGGGCGCCCACCTCCTGGGTGAAGAACAGCACGACCTGGCTCGCAAGGATGACCCACAGGAGCGTGTAGCCGAAGTTCGCGCCCGCCAGCGAGTAGGTCGTGATGCCGCCGGCGTCGTTGTCCGCGAAGCCCGAGACGAGGCCCGGGCCCAGGACGGCGAGCGCCGCGATCAGCCGGACGCGCCACGCCGGGAGCCGCGGGAAGGGCCGGACGACGCGCGGCCGGCCGCGGCGGCGGCCGCGTTTCGCCTTGTCGTCGGTACGGGAGCGAAGGACGGCCATCGCCTATCCCAGCCGGCTGAAGACGCGGGGAAGGCGCTTCTTCCACGCAGTCGGGATCACGGTGTCGAGCGCGTCGTCCACCGTGACGATGCCCATCATGACGCCCTCGTCGTCCACCACCGGGACGGCGAGCAGGTTGTAGTGGGCGACGACCTCGGCCACCTCGTCCTGGTCCGCGTTGACGTTGACCGCCTTCGGCTCGCGGATCATGACCTCCCCGACGGGCGCGTCAGGGCGGGCGACGATCAGGTCGCGCAGCGAGAGCACGCCCACCAGGCGCCCGTCGTCGTCGAGGACGTACACGTAGTAGATCGTCTCGGCGTCGGGCTCCAGCTCGCGCAGCCGGTCGATCGCCCCGCCGGCGGTCAGCCGCTCCTCGACCGCGATGAACTCGGTGGTCATGAGGCCGCCTGCCGTGTCCTCGTCGTAGCCCAGGAGCTCCTGGACCTCGTCGGCCTCGTCCTTCTCCATGTGGGCGAGGATCTCGTCGCGCGTCTCCTGGTCCAGGTCGGCCACCAGGTCCGCGGCATCGTCGGGGCTCATCTCCTCGAGGATGTCGGCGGCGCGCTCCGGGGACAGGTCCTCCATAACGTCAACCTGCGTCTCGGGCTCGAGCTCCTCCACGACGTCGGCCAGGGCCTCGTCGTCGAGGGAGGCCAGGACGCCGACCCGGTCGCGCGGGGCGAGGTCCTCGATGATCGATGCGAGGTCCGCCGGGTGGAGCTCGGCGAGCTTGGCGTGCGGCACGCGGAGGCGCACGGACGCGATGGTCGAGTCCAGCGGGTCCACGTCCTCCCAGTCGATGTAGCGCTCGGGGAGCGTGGTGTGGACGCGCCGGGCGAGGCGGCGGACCGGGCCCTCGGCGCCAAGGCGGCGGAGCAGCCCGGCCGCGCCCACGTCCACCGCGACGAGGCGGAGCCGTCCCTCGACGTTGTCGAGGCTCACGTCGTTGACGCGGATCACCTTGCGCCCCTCGATGTCCACGATCTGCTTGTCGAGCAGGTTCGCCTTGAGCAGGATCTCGTTCTGGCGCTGGCGGAACTTCCCGATGTCGATCGTGCGCACGCGGAGTCGGGCGCCATGCTCGTCGAAGGCGTCCACGTCGGACCACGGGATGAAGATGCGACGCTGATCGGTGCGCACGACCAGCCCGGTGACGGGCGGGTACTTGCCCCCGATGGCGACGATCAGGTCGGCGATCGTGCCGAGGGGCTCACCGGACGGGTCGCGCACCGGCAGGCCGATGCAGCGGCTCAGGAAGCGCATGGTGGCCACCTTGCTCTGACGGGTCCCTCCGCCAGCGGTGGCCCTGGCCGGCGCGAGTCCGGCGGGACCGTCAGAGGGCGGGCGGGACCTTCCGTGCGCCGGCGCGCTGGCCGGCTGGACTAGGTCCGTTCTCCACGGGGGAGGAGATCCTCTTGCGGCGCATTGACACCCCGGTCTGGACGGTCGCGGGGACATGCGGAGCGTAGCCCGCGGGCGGAGGCGGGTCAAACACGTTTTCGCATCCCGAAGTGTTCAGGGTCGCCCGTGCCGGTGCGTGCGGCGACACAGGCCCCCTCCGGCACTGACCGCCGACGGCTGATCCTCGTACCATCGCGCCATGCGCACGATGCGAGTGGCCCTGGTCCAGATCGAGGCGGGCGACGACGTCGCGGACAACCTGTCACGCGCGGCAGCGATGGCCGCCGAGGCCGCCGTGGACAGCGACCTCGTGATCCTCCCCGAATATGTGCAGTTCCGGGGCGACGCCGCTGGATTCCGCGCCTCCGCCGCACCTGTCCCCGGCCCCACGACGGCCCCCTTCGCGGCTGTTGCCCGCGAGCACGGCGCCTGGGTGCTCGCCGGAACCCACGCCGAGGCGTCGGCGGATCCGAATCGCCCGTATAACACCGCCGTCCTGTTCGACCGGTCGGGCGCCCTCGCCGCCACATACCGCAAGCTTCACCTGTTCGACGTTTCGGTGGACGACGGCCCGTCCGACAGCGAGTCGGCGCGCGTTACACCCGGCGACCGCGCGGTCGTGGCCAGCGTGGATGGCGTGGGTCTCGGGCTCTCGATCTGCTACGACCTGCGCTTCCCAGAGCTCTACCGCGTGCTGGCCGGTGCCGGGGCGAAGATCCTCGCGGTCCCCGCCGTCTTCACCGAGCGCACCGGCCGGGACCACTGGGAGCCCCTCCTGCGCGCCCGCGCGATCGAGAACGGCGCCTGGGTGCTTGCCGCCGCCGCGTGTGGCCGGGGCGGTCCGGGCGCCATCCCGGCCTGGGGCCACTCGATGGTGGTGGACCCTTGGGGGCGCGTGATTGCCGCCGCCGCCTCTGCCGAGACGATCGTCAGGGCGGAGATCGACCTCGAGCTCTCCGACGCCGCCCGCCGCCAGATCCCCAGCCTCGCCAATCGGCGGCCGGACGCGCTGCCGCCATTCCGGGACGTGGAGCTGGTCGGCGGATGATGGCTCAACCTCGGCGATGACGATGGGACCCAGGCGTCATCCGTGGGCGTGGAGCGTCGCGGCCTGGACCGCAGCTGCGCTCGGGACGGCGCTGGGTGTGGCCCTGTGGGCCCTGCTGTCGCTCGATGCGGCCCAGCAGCGCTGCTTCATGAACTACCCCGCCGTTCCCTGCCCGGGCCCAGACGACCCGGCGATCACCGCGCTCTGGATCTCGTTCTTCGCCCTGCCGGCAGTCTGGCTGGCGGGGATCGTCGGTCTGGCGCTCGCCCGCCCCCGGCGGCGTCGGTCGGCCGGGGCCTAGCGCCTCGGTCTGGCGCCTGCCCGCATCCGGCGGCGGTCGGCCGAGGGGAATCGCCCTGAGCGGTGGCGCCCTCAGCCGCTACGCGACGCGACCTCCGCCCTGGGGCGCGGCCGCCTCGGTGCGGCGCCGGAGGACGCGCCCGGTGAACGGGACACGGAACTCTCGAAAGACCTCCACCGAGACGAGGAACCCTGCGAACAGGAACACCACCCCCAGGAACTCGCCCAGGAAGAACGCGGCCGTGATGCCGAAGCGGTTGAGCCCACTCGTGACGGACGGGATGAACGCCCCCACCGCGAGCAGGATCGTCGCGGGGACGCGCGAGTGCAGGCGGCCGGTCAGGAGCGCCCGGACCGCGCCCGGCACCGAGGCGACCAGGTTGACCGTGATGGCGACAGCGGCGATCGGCAGGGTGGCCACGAACCGGACCGCGCCCTTCGACCGGTCGAGCTCGTAGCGGATCAGCCTGACCTTGGGCATGAAGACGTAGGTGGAGTACAGCGCGCCGAAGCCCAGCGCGAACGCGCCGGTGATGTTGAACAGCGGGGCGAGCAGGCGCACGTAGCCCGGGAACAGGGTCGCGGCCGGGATGCCGGTGACCGGGTCGATGAAGTAGCCCGGCGCGCCGACCGGCGCGGTCAGCACGAGCGGCACGGCCACCACGGACCCGCCGACGATCAGCACGCCGCAGAGCTGCGCCCAGCGTCCCTTCTCGCGGTAGGTCAGGATCGCGATGGCCACGGCCGCCACGAGCGCGATGAGCGGGTACGCGAATTGGGTGCCCAGGCTGTCGGCGTAGTCGTACTTCTTCCAGGTCAGGAAGGTGAACAGCCCCGCGAGGACGAGACTGAACGCCGCGCCGTAGCCGAAGCGGGTCCTGCCCAGCAGGTACATGGTGCCCAGGCCGAGCCAGGCGGCCACGTAGACAGCGCCGATGAGGTACCACAGCCGGTAGACGGTCTCGCTCCAGCCGAACGCCCCGCCCCAGAACTCGGTGCCTGCCGAGATGCCGTACCAGACCATGCCGATGGCCCAGATCAGCTGGTAGGGGCGCCGCCGCTCGAGCCACTGGTCCAGCAGGAACAGGGCGAAGACGAAGCTCAGCGCGGAGCTGAGGAACGGGAGGGCCACATTGGGCTGCACCGGGGACTCCTAGGACGCCCCCCGGTTCTCCGACGCCGGGATCGTATCGCCGGCCACCGCGCAAGTCGGGGGTAAGTGGGACATGTGCGAGCGGTAAGAACGGCCCGTGAAGATCCACCCATGGACGAGCGAGAGCGGCGGCGAACCAAGCGACGGCGACGGGCCGGCAAGGACTACCCGAGTGACGACCTCGGCAACGGGATCGAGGTGGCGACAGCCGATGCGGTGATGCACGCGATGGGCGGGCTGCCGAGGGACCTCGGGTGGGATGAGCTCGCCCCATCGGTGATCCCGGTGCTGCCCAGGCGCCGGCCGATGCCGCCGATGGCCGGCGAGCCCTTTCGGGTGACCCTGCCGCCCGGCATCCCGACCGGGTTCGGCGTCGACATCGGCCCGGCGTTCCTCGTCGTCGGCGAGTCGCTCCTGTCGGGCTGGCCCATCGGCCCGGCGGACCTCGTCGCCCGGGCACTGGCGAACCTGCGTGAGCGGACGCGGCCGGTGCGGGCGCGCGACCTCGCGACGCTCGACATCGAGGGGGTTCCGGCGCGGGTGCTCCAGACGGGCCTCGGCTGCGCGTCGGCCCTGGTGCTGGCGCCGGACGAGCTCCGCAGGATCTTCGGGGAGCGGCAGCAGTGCATCCTCGCGCCCATGCGGGACGTCCTGGTCTCCCTGCCGGCGGATGTGGACCGGCGGTTCGCCGCCTGGCTCAATGATGAGCTCGCCTCGATGGACCCCAACGGCCTCGCGCTGGACGCCTTCGCGCTGGACGGCGCCGAACTCCGCTATGAGCGCCTGCCGCGCGTCGGTGCCACAGGGCCTGTGGGCGCCTAGCGCGGCGCCGGGTTCCCGGTCGGCGCACGCCGAACGCTACGGCCCCGCAACTTCTGACGGGACGTCGATGGGCCACGTGCCCGACACTAGCCGCATGCCTAGTGTCGCACGCGCCGGTGCCGCATGACCGCCGCCCCCGCGCCCCGGCGCCGTCTGGGCAGCCTCGTCGTCGACCCCGCCCCGCTGCGCCTGGACCGCGACTTCCGCCTCCTCTGGGCGGGCCAGGCCGTCAGCTCGGTCGGGCGGATGATCACCTCGGTCGTGCTGCCGTACCAGGTGTACGTGCTGACGGGCGACCTGCTGATGCTCGGCGCGCTCTCGTTGGTCCAGCTCGTCCCGATCCTCATCTTCGCCCTGGGCGGCGGCGCCGTCGCGGACGCCGTGGACCGGCGCCGGCTGCTCCTCGTGACCCAAGTTGGCCTCGCGGCGACGAGCGCCGCCCTGATGCTCCTCGCGCTCCTGCCCGCGCCACCCATCCCGGCCATGTTCGCCGTGGCGTTCCTCGCGGCCGGGATCGGCGCGGTGGACCAGCCCGCCCGCGGCTCCGCGATCCCGCGCCTCGTCCCGCCCGAGCGCCTGCCCGCGGCCATCTCGCTGAACCAGATCATGTTCAACGGCGCGGCGGTGATCGGCCCGGCGTTCGGCGGCATCCTCCTTGCGCTCACCAGCGTGGCGGCGTGCTACCTCGTCGACGTGGTGACGTTCGGGGCGGCGATCGCGGCCGTGCTGCTGATCCGGCCCATCCCGCCGCACCCGGGCGCCGTCCGGCCGAGCCTCGCCGCGATTGCCGAGGGCCTGCGCTTCGCGCGCCGCCGCCGCCCGGTCCTCGCCACGTTCATCGTGGACCTCAACGCCATGGTCTTCGGCTCGCCCCGCTCGCTCTTCCCGCCGCTCGCGCTCGACGTCTTTCGGGTGGGCGCGGCCGGCGTGGGCCTGATGGCCGCGGCGTCGGGCCTCGGCGCCTTCGTCGCGGCGGTGTTCTCGGGCTGGACCACACGCGTCGGGAGGCCCGGCCTCGCGGTGCTCGTGTCGGTCGCCGTCTGGAGCCTGGGCATCGTCGGCTTCGGCCTGTCCACGTTCAGCTTTCCGCTCGCGCTGCTGTTCCTCGCGATCGCATCCGGTGCGGACGTGTTCAGTGCCGTCCTGCGCAGCTCCATCGTCCAGCTGCTCACACCGGACGCCCTCCGGGGTCGCGTCAGCTCCATCCACATCCTGGTGGTCACCGGCGGGCCGCGGGTCGGAGACGCGGAGGCCAGCGCGGCGGCGGCGCTGATCGGCACCCAGTGGTCGGTGG
Organism: Chloroflexota bacterium; assembly: GCA_037446495.1. Classification (GTDB taxonomy): domain Bacteria; phylum Chloroflexota; class Limnocylindria; order Limnocylindrales; family CSP1-4; genus CAIXZV01. Next base: position 22,332 of record JBBIIL010000038.1, read on the forward strand.
TGTCGGGAGGGCTGCTCTCGCTGGCGGGGGTGGGGCTGCTCTCGCTGGCGCTGCCCGAGTTCGCGAGGCTCGAGATGGCCCGGGCTCAGGCAGAGGCCGAGCGCGACGCTGCCGAGCGCGACGCGGCCGCGGCCGCGGCCGAGGCGACCTCGGAACTGGAGGAGGTTGCCGAGTAGCGGCGCCCCCGCCGGCGAGATCAGCGGTGCGCGGGCACCAGCGCGCTGGACTCGTCCGTGGCGGGCGGGTCGAAGTCGGGGTCGTGCCGCCAGACCGCGGCGATGGCCGAGCCCACGGTGCCCACCGCCAGGGCGAGGCCGAGCAGCAGGACCGGGATGACCGCCACCGCCATCGGGTCTCCGCCCGTGTAGCCCGGGACCGTGCCCAGGGCCATCCCCAGGGCCGCGATGATCGCCCCGGCGACGAAGGTCACCAGCCGACGGGCCCGGTCCGGGTGCCGGCGGATGGCCGCATTCGCGTGGTCGATGAGGTCGGGCTCGACGTCGTCGCGCCCGTTGCGGTCCCAGAGGCGGATCCCGTTGCCGACGGCGCCGATCACCAGCCCCAGTCCGAGGACGAGCAGCGGGAAGCTGACCAGCAGGCCGACCGGCGAGTTGCGGCCGTCCCACGATGGGTCCCTCGAGCCCGCGATGAACGCCGCGATGACCGTCAGGACGCCGAGGACGACGACCGAGCCGTGCCCGAGGAGCATCGGGCGAAGCGACCGCTGGCGCACCTTCGGCCCGCGGACGGGCTCGGAGCGCAGCAGGCGCACCCATGCGCGGGCGATCAGCGCCAGGAACCCAAGGACGAGCAGGAGCAGCAACCACGGGATGAGGGTGATCAGCTTGCCCCAGTCCGGCGTGACGATGGGCGTCAGCACGGACAGGACGCCGTTCCAGAAGCTGTCCAGCGGACTCATCATGCTGCCTCGGGGTCCATGTCCAGGTTGCGGAAGACGGTGGCGCCGGCGAACAGCACCAGGCCGATCGGTACCGACACCAGGATGGTGATCAGGATCCCGTCGACGAGGCCCGGCCTGGACTGCACGATGATGCCGAAGCTGCCGGACCGGTGGATCGAGCAGGCGAAGACGCTGGCGACCGGGGTGGTCGCGTCCACGGTGATGCTCGCGCCGGGCGCGATGATCCACGACCCGAGCGTGTGCGTGGCCACGTCCTGATTGATGACGATCAGTCGGTCGTCCTGGTTGAGGATCACCTGGGCCGGCAGGGCGCTCGGCTGGCCGGCCGCCAGCAGCGCGGCGGTGCCGCGCGGGATCACGAGCCGGACGTCCCGCGGCGGCGCCATCAGGTCCGCCCCGAATGAGATCCACGCGACAGCGACGAGCACCGCGCCCATGACGAAGCCGGCCGTGAGCGACGCGACGAGCGTCTGCCAGGAGAACCAGGCCGGCAGCCGGTCCCGGAGGCGGCGCGGGCCGACGGGGCCGATCGTGGCGAGGGGCAGCTCAGCCGAGGTCACAGCAGGTAGAGCACCGGGAACACGACCACCAGCCACATGACGTCGACGAAGGTCCAGTAGCGAACGATCGCCGTCACGCCCCAGTAGTCGCCAGGCCCGAACTGGCCCTTCCGCAGCAGGTTCGTCACCAACAGCAGACCGACGAGCCCGGTGAACAGGTGGAGCACGTGGAGGCCGGTCATCGCGAAGAACGCGGTGCCGAACGGCGTGGCCTGCGGGGACGCCGGCGGGACCAGGTCCTTGCCGAATGCGGCCGTGCTCCACTCCACGCCCACCCCCGCGATGAAGACGACTCCCAGCAGGCTGGCGAGGAGCAGCGCGGCGATTGCCTTGCGCCGGTTGCCCACCTTGATCGCCCCGGTGGCCTGGTAGCCGAGCCAGGACGAGCCCAGCAGGATGACCGTCAGCAGGAGGCCGAGCGCCAGGTTGACCTCGCCCTTGGTGGTGCCGGCCAGATAGAAGCGCGCCGCGGCCATGGCGATGAACAGGCACGACTCCGAGGCCATGAACAGCCACAGCCCCATCCGGTTGATGCCCGGCCGGTCGTGCTCTTCCTCGTGGTGGGCCGCGTGGCCCTCGACGTGGGTGTCGGCCTGGAGCGCGTGCTCCTCGGCGACCAGCGGCATCGTCGTCACGCCGTCACCTCCTCGTCGGATGCGCCGGCCAGGGCGAACACCGCATGCGGGCGGCCGCCCGTGCCGTAGCCGTAGGGGGAGCCGACCACGATGGGTGTGGACGGGAAGTTCTCAACCGGGGGCGGTGAGGACACCAGCCATTCGAGGGTCCGCGCACGCCACGGGTTCGCCTCCGCCCTGGGCGCCTTCTTCCAGAGCAGGGCCCGCAGCACGTTGAACACGAAGAAGATGAAGCTGGAGCCCAGCAGGAAGGCGTTGATCGAGATGAACAGGTTCACCTGCGCCAGGTCGTTCTGGTAGGTGGCGATGCGCCGGTTCATGCCGTGGAGGCCGGCCCAGAACATGGGCAGGAACGTCAGGTTGAAGAAGATGAACATCATCCAGAAGTGGATCTTGCCCAGGCGCTCCGAAAGCATCCGCCCGGTCATCTTGGGGAACCAGAAGTAGAACGCCGCGAACAGGGCGAAGATCTCGCCGCCGATGATCGTGTAGTGGAAGTGCGCCACCACGAAGTAGGTGTCGTGGAGGCTCACGTCGGTCGGCACGTCGGCGAGGAAGATCCCCGTCACGCCGCCGATCAGGAAGTTGAACGTGAACCCCAGCGCGAACAGCATCGGGGTGGTCAGCCACAGGCGGCCCATCCACACCGTGCCCAGCGCGGACAGGAAGATCAGGCCCGTGGGGATCGAGATCAGCTCGGTGGTGACGAGGAAGGGGCCGAGCAGCGCGCTGGGCATGCCCGACACGAACATGTGGTGCGCCCACACGATGCCCGACATGCCCACGATGCCGATGAAGCCGGCCACTGCCCACCGGTAGGCGAACAGCGGCTTGCGGGACAGGTGGGCCAGCACCTCGAGCGCCATGCCGAAGCCCGGCAGCACGAAGATGTAGACCGCGGGGTGCGAGTAGAACCAGAAGGTGTGCTCGTACAGGAGCGGCGCGCCGCCCTGGCCGATGAAGAAGTTGGTGCCCACCAGGCGGTCCAGCAGGACCATCGTGAGGGAGGCCGCGAAGAACTGCGTGAAGAACGACGCGATGAAGGCGGCCGACAGGACTGACCACACGAAGATCGGCACGCGGCCCCAGGTCATGCCCGGCGCCCGCATCTTGATCGTGGTGACGATGAAGTTGATGCCGCCCAGGATGGACGACAGGCCGAAGACGATGATCGCCAGGTTGAACATCACCTGGCCGGACGCGTTCCGGACCGACAGCGGCGGGTAGGCCGTCCAGCCGGAGTCCCAGCCGCCGAGCAGCTCGGACAGGAACAGGCTGACGATGACCACCGGGATCAGCCAGAAGCTGAGCGCGTTGAGGCGCGGGAATGCCATGTCGCGCGCGCCGATCATGATCGGCACGAAGTAGTTGCCGAACGAGCCCATGACCGCGGCCACCGCGACCGAGACCATCGCGATGCCGTGGAAGCTCATGACCCGGTTGTAGATGTCCGGGGTGAGGAACTGGTTGTCTGGCTGCATCAGCTGGATGCGCATGGTCATGGCGCCCAGGCCGGCCACCAGCAGCACCACCACGAACGTGGCCAGGTACTGCAGGCCGATGACCTTGTGGTCCTCGGAGGCGGTGAGGTAGCGGCGCCAGTCGGTGACCACCGGCCTGGTCCGGTAGCCGAACCACTGGCGGACCGTGGTCTCGAGGAAGCCCACGCCCAGCAGCCACGCCGGCACGGCGAAGATGAAGCCGACAGTGACGATCTGCTCGGTGGACGGGATGGTGCCGACCGACGAGGTCTGGGTCGGTGCCCAGGCCGGCGCGCCGGTGGCGACTCGGATGCCCGCTGCGACGGCGGCGCCGATGGCGAACCCGACGACCGCGAAGATCAGGCCGCGGATGATCGGGAAGAAGCCGCTGATCACCGAGGGACGGTGGGCCGGCTGGGTGCCGGCGGTTGCAAGGGCGGTCATCGTCACTTCACCGTCAGGGTGCCGGTCATGGTGGTCGGGTGCGCCTGGCAGACGAACGAATACGTGCCGGGCGGGAGCGCGGGGACGTCAACCGTGGTCACGGCCGGCCCGGGCTTGAAGTCCGTGGCGTAGGTCTTACCATTCGCGGTCAGGGCGAAGTTGTGGACGATGCCCTGGTCGTTGTTGTGGAACGTGAACGTGATCGGCTGGCCCGACGTGGCGTTCAGGGTCTTGGTGGCGAAGCCGGCGCTGGCCGCGCCGGTGCTGGCCTCGACCGACACGGGCTGGCCGCCGCCCGACCCGCCGCCCGACTGGCCGCCGCCATTGGCCGCGAGCCAGGTCTGGTAGTCGGCCTCGGAGACAACCCTGACCGGGAGTTCCATCGCCGCGTGGTTCAGGCCGCACAGCTGGGAGCACTGGAGCCGCAGGCCGCTGTCGGTGGAGTAGTCGCCGGTGGCGGTTGGCGTGAACGACATGTACGTCGTGAGGCCCGGCACCGCGTCGATCCGCATCCGGAAGGCCGGGATCCACACGGAGTGGATCACGTCGATCGAGGTGATCTCGAAGCCGATCTTCTGGTTGACCGGCAGCACCATCTCCGTGTTGCTCTTCGCGCCGGACTGCGGGTAGCTGAGGCTCCAGCGCCACTGCTGGCCCTGGATGCGGACAACCACGTCAGGCTGGGCGTCGAGGTGGACAACGTTGGGCAGCTCGGTGAGGCCGGGGTAGACCATGACGCCCAGCGCCATCGCCGAGGTCACGACGAACCAGGCGAGGGGAAGGGGCCCGCGGCCCGTGATCGGCGTGCCGTCCTCATCGGGCTGGCCGCGATGCCGGAAGGCGATCACGCTGTAGCCAAGGGCGGCGATCACGAACGTGAACACCGGGACCGACATGATCAGCAGCGTCTTGAACGTGCTGTCGATGATCTGTCCCTTGTCGGAGAACACGGCCGGCTGGAAGACAATCTGGGCTGCGATCAGACCCAAGAAGGTCAGGACCACCCAGATCAGCCCCACGATCGCGATATGGCGCCTCACGAGCGCGCAACCTCCTCCTGGAGCCCGTCAGGGCTCGTCGTGTCGGGTGGGAAACCACTACAGCCGCCCCCTCAGGCGGCTCCTGGAGCCCGCAGTCTAGGGATCGTACCCGGGCCTTTCGGCATGTCCGAATGGCCCGCGCCGGATATTACCTCCGGCCCCCGACGAACGGAAAGTCCTCGGGGGCCGGAATCGCGTCGAATCGGTGTCAGATCAGCCGCCCAGCCGAAATCGAGCGCGGTCGGTCCCACCACGTGGTCCTCGCCCGAGGCTCGGGGCGCGATCCAGGCGTTGAGCGTGCCGGCGCCAGATGACCGCTGCTCAGCCCTGGCCGCGGCGAACGCCGGCCACGGCCGTCGCTGCGCGCCCGGGCTACTCGGTGGGCTGGACGGGCGGGGCCTCCACGATGGGCGCGGGTGTGGGGGCGACGGGAACGGGATCTGCGGCGGGGGCCGCCGGCGCCGGCGCAGGGGCCACGGGCGCCGGGCTCGCCTGGACTGCCGCGGCCGCGGTCAT
>JBBIIL010000039.1:0-27832 GCA_037446495.1 Chloroflexota bacterium
GGCGATCGGCCGAGGGCTGGCGATCGTCGTGGCGGGGCCCGCGGTCTCGGTCGCCGGAGCCGCCACGCCCACCGCGGTCGCCGCGGTCGCGGTCTCGGTCGCGGTCTCGGTCGCCGTACGGGCGGTCCTCGCGAGGGCGGGGCGCCGGCAGCGGGCTTGCCTCGGCCGCCTCGCGCTTCGGCGCGGCACCGCCGAGGGCGCTTCGGGGGGCGGCCACGATGCGGGCCGGCTCGGCCCCCATCCCCAGCACACCGCGGCTGCCGGGGGTCAGGATCTCGAAATCAAGGTCACCCAGGTTCACGCCGAACTGGTCGCACGCGGACTTGATGGCCTCTTCGACCGACTTCCCGGTGAACTCTTGGTACTCGCTCATGTCAGCGTCGTCTCCCTCGTCGACCGCTCTTGGCGCGGTTGTTCGGGTTGGGCCGGATCGTCGATCGGGCGGAAAGGTCCCGATCGACGGCCTTCGAGCGCTCCGCCGCGCTCGCGGCATCACCTGTATTGGTGGGCTTGGGCTCGGGAATGGTGACGTGGTAGCGCGGGCGGTAGCCCTTCGCCCACTGCGGGTGCCACCCGAACAGTGGGAACATGCCGCCGAAGCCGAGCACCAGGAACTGCTGCCCGATGGCCATCACCGAGCTTGCGATCCAGTAGAGCATCAGGCCGGCCGGCACGATGCCGCCGTAGAGGATGGAGATGAACGGCAGGAAGTAGGCCATCTGACGCTGAGTCTTGACGTTGGCATCGTCCGCGGTGCGCGGGTCAAGCGGCGGCAGCATCTGGCGCGAGGAGAGCAGCTGCACCAGGGACGAGAAGATGGCAAGGATGCTCAGGCCGAAGCCGGCGATGAACAGGCCCGTGGTGTACGGCTCGGGGATCCCCCAGTTGATCCCGAACACGGTTGACGTGCTCTGGAGGCACGCGTTGGTGACATACCCGTGGACGGCGTTGAACGTCGGGCCGTTGACGGCGTCCGGGCAGGTGATGCCGAGGGTCTGCCCGATGTCGATCGGGCCCACCCGCAGCATCGCGCTGATGTCGTAGTTGGTGAGGCCCTGGCTGAACACCGAGTACATCGGGATCAGCAGGCCCATCGTCACCAGCATCGGCAGGCAGCCGCCGGCGGGATTGATGCCGCGCTGGCGGTAGAACTCCTGGACGGCTGACTGCTGCTTGGCCCGGTCGCCCTTGTACTTGCGCTGGATCTCCTTGACCTCGGGCTGCAGCAGCTGCGTCTGCCGCGAGCTCACGAGCTGCTTGCGGGTGATCGGCATCGTGACGACCTTGATGATCACGGTGAGCAGCAGGATCGCGATCAGCATGTTGCCGGTCAGCTTGTCGAGGACGACCAGCGCGATGAACAGCGTCTGGAAGATCGGCGTGAACGCCCAGGCGAGCAGGTCGAACGGGCTCGCTCCGATCTTGGCGGGGGCGAGCGGCGCCTGTGAGTGCGTGGGCGAGGGCGCCCCGGACCCGGAGGCCCCAGCGCCGCCGGAGGACGGGACGCAGGCGGCGACGATCAGGGCGAGCGCGAGGAGCAGGAGCAGCGGCGCCAGCCGGACGAGGAGGTTCTGGAGACGGGTCACGCGGTTGGGCTCGTTTCCGTCAGGGGACCGGGTCATAGCCGCCCGGGTTCCAGGGATGGCAGCGGCCGATGCGCTTGGCGCCCATCCAGCCCCCCCTCAGCAGGCCGTACCTGACGATCGCCTGCTCCGTGTACCGCGAGCACGAAGGCTCGAATCGGCAGCTCGACGGCAGCCACGCGAACAGGACCCGGTAGAGGCGGATGAGCCTCGTCCCGAACCAGACCCCAGCTCGACTCACGAATCAGCACGACCTCCGAGCACGCCTCCCGAACGGAGGATCCGTCGCAACGCCCCGACCAGTGCGTCGTGGTCGGATTGGATGAGCGCCGGCCGGGCGATGATGAGGACGTCCCAGCCCGGCTGGAACGAGGGCGCCATTGCCCTGAGCTCCTCTCGAATCCGGCGCCGGGCTCGGTTCCGGACCACGGCTCCTCCGAGCCGCTTGCCGGTGGCGAGACCAAACCTGGTCTGGTCAAGGTTCGTCCGCACGAAGCGCCCGACGAGCAGGGGGTGCGTCTTGACGACGCCCCGGTCCGCCAGCCTGACGAAATCGCCCGGGCGGGAGAGCATGACGAGCCGCAGCGGGTTGTGACTGCGCCCGTCGGCGGTCAGACGGTGAGCTGCTTCCGACCCTTCGCCCGCCGCAGCGCCAGGACGCGCCGACCGCCCGCCGTCTTCATGCGGGCGCGGAATCCGTGCTCCTTGGCGCGATGGCGCTTCTTGGGCTGAAACGTCGGCTTGCCCATCGGGACTGTCCGTGATCCTCTCCATCAGCCTTGGGACCCGGATGCTCCGACCCCTAGAGGCACGCAAACGCGCCGAGCGCCCTAAAGCGCGGCGGCGCGTGTTCGTCCGGGGGATGATAGGTCGGCTCGCCGAGGGGTGTCAAACGCGCGCAAGGGCGCTGTCGGAACGTCGGCGAGCGGCGCTGCGGGATGTCCGGCGTCACGCCATCGGCGTCGCGCGTGATACTCCATGGGGGTATGCCGGAATCGCCTTGCAGGGCCCCGAGGGGCGGTGTATTGTTCCCCAGCCTCAGGCCGCCGGGAGGTCGCGGAGGGGGCCCGCGAGAGCCCCGCAAAGGCACGGCCAACGGTTGTCTGGGAGCAAGGACGCCGCGGTTTTCCCCGGTGCGTTCCCTTGGTTCGGGCGCCGCGTCAGACGCTACCTATCGCCTCGTCGGCTCACTGGGGACAACGATCGCAGGATGGACGCGAAGCAGGTCTGGCGCGCGGCCCTCGGGGAGCTGCAGGTGTCGTTGTCGCCTGCCAACTTCGAGACCTGGCTCCGCGACACCCAGCTCGTCGAGGTCGACGAGCAGCGCTTCCGGATCGCCGTGCCGAACGCGTTCGCCAAGGACTGGCTCGAGGGGCGCTACCGCTCGCTGATCTCCCAGACACTGGCGCGGGTCGTGGGCTACAGCGTTCAGGTGGACTTCGTGGTCGTCGGCGGGGAGGTCGTCGCGGACCAGGCCGCCGCCTTCGCCAGCCAGTCGGTGCGCGTTGAGCCCACGCGCGTGGGGGCGCCCGAGGGCGCGGCCGCCGGCGCGCTCAACCTCAACGCGCGGTATACGTTCGGCAACTTCATCGTCGGCTCGGCCAACCGCCTCGCCCACGCCGCGGCCCTCTCGGTCGCCGAGCGTCCGGGCCACGCGTACAACCCGCTGTTCCTCTACGGTGGCGTCGGCCTCGGCAAGACCCACCTGATGCACGCCATCGGCAACGCGGTCGCCACGAAATTCCCGCGCAAGCGTGTCGTATATGCCACCAGCGAGAAGTTCACCAACGAGTTCATCACCTCGATCCAGCAGGGCAGGATCGACGACTTCCGCGCCCGCTACCGGCGGATCGACCTCCTGCTCATCGACGACATCCAGTTCATCGCGGACAAGGAGCGGACGCAGGAGGAGTTCTTCCACACGTTCAACGCCATCCACGAGGACGGCAAGCAGATCGTCCTGTCCTCTGACCGGCCCCCCAAGGCCATCCTCACGCTCGAGGAGCGGCTCCGCAGCCGCTTCGAGTGGGGGCTGATCGCAGACCTGACCGTGCCGGACCTCGAGACCCGGATTGCCATCCTGCGCGCGAAGGCCGAGGAGCAGGGCACCCCGATCGGGGCAGACGTGGTCGAGTTCGTCGCCCGCAAGGTCGTGTCCAACGTGCGCGAGCTCGAGGGGGCGCTCAACCGGATCGTCGCCTACGCGTCGATGGGGGCGATGCCCATCTCGATCGAGTTGGCGCAGGCCGTGCTCAGCAACGTGCTCTACAACCCCAAGAAGCGACAGGTGACGCCCGAGCGGATCGCCAAGGCGGTCTCGGACTACTACGGCGTGGGCATGGACGCACTCCAGGGCCAGAAGCGCGAGAAGAGCATCGTGGTGCCGCGCCAGATCGCGATGTTCCTGATGCGCGAGGAGACCGACGTCTCGCTGCTGCGCATCGGCGCCGAGCTGGGCGGCCGTGACCACAGCACCGTGCTCCACGCCTGCGACAAGATCAACCGCGAGATCCAGGTCAACGACGAGATGCGCCGCGAGGTGGCCGCCGTCCGGGAGTTGATCTACTCCGACTAGGCCGGCGCCGCGCCGGCGCCGCGATTGTCCGGCCTCCGGTGGCGATTCGGCGGTCGCGCGCGCTTCGCCGTCGTCGACAACCGGTGGACAACCGCCCTCTGCCGGGGACGGGATGCCGTCGTTTCGGGGACGGGGACGCGGACATCCTGGCCCGTCGCGGCAGGTCGGTGGACATCGCCAAGGGGTCGTCCCCGTCGTCCACGTTGGCGTCCCCGGCGTGTCCCCGGGCGGTCCACGACTGTCCACGGCGGCTGGTGAGTCGCCCACAGCGATTTCTCGCACGGCCACGCGGCGTGATCCCCAGCGTCCACGGCAATATGACGGTGATGAAGGAATGAGAAGATAGGGCACACTTCCACCCAGAGAATCCTCGCGGCTCGCGGCTCGCGGCCCACCCACCCGGGAGCTGGGCAGAACCCCTTCGACGACGCGGCCGCCGGCACCCGACGCAGCGGAGACAACCGACGTGAAACTCTCGGTCATGCAGGAGAACCTGGCGCGCGGCCTATCGGTCGTGTCTCGGGCGGTGTCGTCCCGGAGCACCCTTCCGGTGCTGGCCAACGTCCTGCTCCGGACCGAGGACGCCGGCCTCAAGCTGACAGCGACGAACCTCGAGATCGGCATCACGTGCTGGATCCCGGGGCGCATCGACAGCGAGGGGGCCACCACGATCCCGGCCCGCCTGCTCACGGATCTTGTGAGCGCTCTCCCGTCGTCCGAGAAGGTTGACCTCGAGCTGGTCGGGTCCGACACGCTCCAGGTCCGCGCCGGCCGCTTCGCCACCCACGTGAAGGGCATCGACGCCGACGAGTTCCCCTCGATCCAGACCGCCGGCGAGCGCCCGACCACACGGATCAGCCAGAAGACGCTTCGCAGGGCGCTCGCCGAGACGGTGTTTGCTGCCGCCAGTGACGAGGCACGCCCGATCCTGACCGGCGTGCTCGCCAAGTTCGAGGGCGACCGGCTCACGCTCGCGGCCGCTGACAACTACCGGATCGCCGTCCGGACCATCGACATCCTCGACCCGGTCGAGGCCAGTTCCGTCGTCATCCCCGCCCGCTCCCTGCACGAGCTCGAGCGCGTGCTCGCCGACACGGACGACCCGATCGAGCTGGTGCTGGCCCAGGCTCGCAACCAGGTGCTGTTCCACCTCGACGGGATCGACATCGTCTCGCGCCTGATCGACGGCCAGTTCCCCAACTACCAGCAGGTCCTGCCGGCGGCGCACGCCACGACGGCCGAGATGGATCGGGAGGAGCTCCTCCGCGCCGTCCGCCCGGCCGCGCTGATCGCCAGCTCGTCGGCGAACATCGTCAAGCTCCAGGTGGGCGGCGACCGCGAGGGCGCCGGAATCACGGTCACCGCGGCCGCCGAGGTGGGCGATTACACGGGCGAGATCGAGGCGACGATCGAGGGAGACCCGACGACGATCGCGTTCAACGCGCGGTATTTGAATGACGTGCTCAGCAACGTGACGGCTGACCGCTTCGCGCTGGAGCTCAACGGGCCGCTCTCGCCGGGCGTCTTCCGCCCAGTGGGCGACGCGGCCTACGTCCACGTCGTGATGCCCGTTCGGACGACCTCCTGACGGACACCGCACCGGCGCCGCCCGACGCGCCGATTCTGCACGGCATCTCGATCCGCGACCTGCGGGGATACGCCGATCTCAACGTCACCTTCGGACCCGGTCCGCAACTGGTCCACGGCCCCAACGCAGCCGGCAAGACCAGCCTCCTCGAGGCGATCGCGCTGCTGGCCCTGGGCCGCTCCCACCGGACGGGCACGGAGGGCGAGCTGATCCGCTGGGGCCAGGAGTTGGCGCGGATCGAGGCGCGGGTGGGCCGGTCGAATGGCACGCCCGAACAGCGCGACGAGATCGAGGTGGCGCTGGTCCGGACCACGAGCGGCGGTGCCCGGAAGCGCATCCGCGTCAACGGCGTCGCTCGCCGGGCTGCGGCCCTCGGCGGTTTCTTCCGGACCGTCCTGTTCGCGCCCGAGGACATGCTGCTCGTGTCGGGCTCGCCGTCGCTGCGCCGGGAGTCCATCGACACGCTCGCAGGCCAGCGCTCACCCGCCTACGCCCGCGACCTGGCGACCTACGGCCGGGCGCTCCAGCAGCGCAACGGGCTCCTTCGGCTGATCCGAGAGGAGCAGGCGACGCGGGCCGAGCTCCGGTTCTGGGATGCCCAGTTGCTGGACGCCGGGACGGCCGTTCGCGAGGAGCGCCACCGCCTGCTGGGGGCGCTGGCCGGTCCGCTGGGCGCCGCCCATGCCGAGATCGCACCCGACGAGGCCGCAGCCGGGCCTCTGGCCCTGGGCTACAGCACCAATGCGCAGCAGCTCGACGGCGAGGCGGTTCGCGATGCGCTCGCCCGCCGCCTGGCCGAGACTGCCGACAAGGAGGTCTGGAACGGCACGACGCTGGTGGGCCCCCACCGCGACGACGTGGTGTTCGAGATGGGCGGCCGGCCGCTGGCGTCGTTCGCCTCCCGCGGCCAGCAGCGGACGGCGATCCTCGCATTCAAGCTCGCGGAGCTCGACCTGCTCACCGCACTCGACGGGGCGCCGCCGCTCCTCCTCCTCGACGACGTCTTCAGCGAGCTCGACCCGGAGCGGCGCGCCCACCTCGTGCGCCGGATCGCCAAGCTGCCCCAGACGTTCGTCACCACGACCACGCTCGACGACATCGACCCCGCGCTGCGGTCCATCGGCACAGCGTGGGCCGTGCGCCCGGCAGTCGACGGGACCGCGATCCTGGAGCGCAGCCTGTGACGACGCTGTGCCCGCAGGTGGTCCGATGAGCGCCCACGACCCGGAGTCCCCGGCCAGCCGCCGCCGACCTACCCGCTTGGGCGACCTGCTCCCGGAGGCCGCCCGCCGCCTCGGCCTCGAGGACCAGCTCCGGCTCGCCCGTGCCATCGCAACGTGGGACGCGCTGGTCGCCGAGCGGGTGCCCCCGGCCGTCGGCGCCTGCCGGCTGGTGGGCCTCGAGCGCGACACCCTCGTGGTGGAGGCTGACGAGCCCATCGTGGCTGCGGAGCTCCGCCTGCGGGCCATTGAGCTGCTCGCGGCGTTCGCGAGCGCTCCCGGCGGGGCCCCCGCGCACCTCCTGCGTCTGACCTCCCCCACCGGCGGCGCGCGGGAGGCCCGCCACCCGCGCGTATAATCCGGGACCACTTCGCGGAGCGGGGGCATGCCGCGTCACCCGGCAGCCCCGACGCGCGTCGATGCACCTGTCGTCGTCAAACCACAGAGGCTTGCCACTTGGCCGTCCGTCTCCAGTTGAAGCTCGGCGCCGTCCCGGACCAGGACCGGCTGCCGGATTCGCCGGACACCGTCGTCGTCGTGGAGCCGTCCGTCGGTTCCGTGTCCCGGACCAAGGGCAACATGTACCTGTTGGTCACCTCGCGCGTCCCGGGGCCCAAGGCGCACGAGGCGACCCGACTGGTCGCCGAGACGATCCGCAACGAGTACTACTACGACGAGTCGGCCGGGATCCGACAGTGCCTCAGCAAGGTCCTTGCCTCGGCCAACAAGAAGCTCGCTCACCAGCGCGACAGGCTGGGCCTCGGGTCGAGCGCGGACGGGACCGGTCCGATCGGCGTGGCGGTGGCGGTGGTCCGAGGCCACGAGATGTACGTGGCAACGGCGGGGCCGGCCGAGGCCTATCTGGTCCGCCAGGCCCGCCTGTCCACGCTCCCTGACCCCAATGCCGAGCGCGGCCTACCGGTCAACGAGCTCGTCCCGGACGTCTGGCGTGGCGAGCTCACGGTAGGCGACTCCCTGTGCCTCGTCTCGGCCAACGTCATGGCGCGCGTCGGGATGGACACGCTCAAGGACGCGCTGGTCACGCTGCACCCCCAGTCGGCGGTCGAGCATGTCCACGCCCGCTTCGCCGCCTCGGACGGCCACGGCAGCGACGGTGCGATCGCCTTCGAGGCGACCGAGGTGGGCGCCACGTTCAAGCAGAAGACGCTGGTCCCGGTCCGCCCGGCCGAGCCGCTGGCGGGTACGCCGGACCGGGGTCCCCTGCCGCTCGCGGACTCGGTGGCCGCCGGGGCCGCCGTGGTGGGCGACGGCGCCGCCCGAGCGCGTGACGCCGCCGGGAACAGCCTCCAGCGCCTCGTCTGGAGGATCCAGGACACCCTCCCGCATCGGAACCCGGCCCAGCGCACCGTCAGCACGACCTCCACGCGCATCGAGACGCAGCGCCGTGCGGCGATGGCCTTCCTCGCCCTCGTGGCCGTGGTCGCCGTCCTGGGCGGCGGGATCTGGCTCATCGGCGCCAGGACCACGGCCCCGCCGGGCGCGGTCATCGGGTCGGCGAACGCGGCGCAGCAGGCCTTCGACGCCGCCACAGCGGCCCTGGACAAGCTCACGAACTCCGGCCAGGACCTGATCCACGGGGACCCTCAGCAAGCACTCCAGCTTCTCCGGACCGCCAACGAGCAGCTCACCGTAGCCGAGCAGTCCGGCTACCCCGTGGCCTCCACGGCACCACTTCGCGCGCAGATCAACGCGGGCCTCGACCAGCTCTACGGCGTGGTTCACGTGGCGTCGGCCGCCTCGTTCACGTTCCCGGCCTCAGCTGGCGCCGTCCACCTCACGACCGTGGTCAGCGGCGCCGACGGCGCGCCGTACGTGCTCGACACGGGCACCAAGACGGTCTGGCGAATCGACCTCGCCAAGAAGTCGGCCTCGCCCGTCTACAAGTCCGGCCAGGTTGTGGGCGCCGGCAAGGTCGGCGACCCCAAGCTTCTCACCGTGGGTGGCCCCGACGTCCTGATCCTCGACACCAAGAACGTCCTGTGGCGCTGGCGCCCGATCGGCACCGCCGGCAAGGGGACGCTGGTCAAGGTGAACATCCCGGGCTCCACCACGTGGGGCACGGACGTCCAGGTGCTCGCCACGTTCGTGTCCAACTTCAGCCAGGCGTTCTACAAGCTCTACGTCGTCAACCCGTCACAGCAGAACATCATGGTGCTCTCGCCCAACAGCGACGGCTCCGGCTACACGACCGCCGCGGTGCCGCGCCTGCCCGCCTCGCGGGACGTGAGCCAGATCCAGTCCCTGCTCATCGACGGCGACATCTACGCAACCGAGAATGGCGCGGTGGAGCGGCTGATCCCCACGGGCGGCTGGAAACCCGCCACCCTCCCGGACACCGACGTCCGTCCGGCCTCGACCTTCACCGTCATGGTCTCGCCAAACCTTGCTGACGGCACCTACTCCAAGGGCACCGGCACGCTCTACGCCTGGGACACGAAGAACGATCGCGTGGTCGCGTTCTCGAAGAACGGCGGCAGGTACGTGGCGCAGTACGTGGCCGTGTCGGGCGGGGTGAGCTGGTCGGACCTCCAGGACATCGAGGTGCTGCCGTCGCTGGGCACGGACGTGCCGAACACGATGTGGTGGGTCTCGAGCAACGCGTTCTACACGTCCACCCTCGTGGACGCCAAGCCCTTGCCGTCCGCCTCGCCGCCGCCGTCCGCCTCGCCGGCGCCGTCGGGGTCTGCCAAGCCCGGAAAGAGCCCGAAGCCCACGCCCAAGCCGTCCGCGACGCCCAAGCCGTCCTGACACCCGCCGCAGGTCGTGATCCCCCTTCGCGACGCAAACCCGACGCGTCGGCAGCCCCTCGTCACGCCCGCGCTGATCGTCATCTGCTTCATCGTCTTCGCGTACGAGCTGGTCATCGTCCTGACGGGTGGCGATGCAGCCCTGGAATCGCTCGCCAGGACGTGGGGCCTCGTTCCCGCCTCGCTGGTCCAGGAGATCAAGGCCGGGAACTGGCTCTCGCAGGCCGCGCTCACGGTGCTCACCAGCATGTTCCTTCACGGCGGCTGGCTGCACATCCTCGGCAACATGCTGTTCCTGTGGATCTTCGGCGGACGGGTTGAGGACCGGATGGGGCGGGTGCGCTTCCTGCTGTTCTACCTGCTGGGCGGGCTCGCAGCAGCGGCCGGCCAGACGCTGGAGAACCCGGCGTCCACCGATCCGATGATCGGGGCGTCAGGGGCCATCTCAGCGGTGCTGGGCGCATACCTGGTGCTCTACCCGCGGTCACGGATCCAGTCGCTGGTGTTCCTCGGGTTCTTCTACCAGTTGCTGGCGGTCCCCGCGGCCGCGCTGCTGATCTACTGGTTCGGCCTCCAGGTGATCGACGGGATCGCCGCGCTGGGCAGCACGGACCTCACCGGCGGCGTGGCGGTGTTCGCGCACATCGCCGGCTTCCTGGCGGGAGCGCTCATGGCCCTGCCCCTGCGGCTGCGCCGATCGGTGGGATAATCGCGCCATGGCCGAGAACCGCGACGACGCGCTCGAGATGGCCGTCGAGAGCGTGCGGGTCCAGATGTCAACGGGCCGCCACGTCCTGCTCCTCAAGGAGGTCGGCCGCGGCCGGATCCTGCCCATCTGGATCGGGCCGTGGGAGGCGAGCGCCATCGCCATGCACCTCCAGGGCGTCACGCCGGAGCGCCCCCTCACCCATGACCTGCTGGGCTCGGTGATTGCGACGCTCGGCGCTCGCGTCGAGCGAATCGAGATCGTTTCGCTCGCCGATGAGACGTTCCACGCTCGTCTGGTCCTTGCCACGCCCGACGCCCGGCACGAGGTGGATGCGCGGCCGTCCGACGCCGTGGCGCTCGCGGTGCGCCTGGACGTGCCGATCTACGCGGCCGCCGACGTCGTGGACCGGGCGGCCAAGCTGATCGACCTCGAGGCCGACGACGACGCCGAGTCGACCGGGGCCGACGAGGGCCGGGCGGCTGGGGGGGCGAAGGGGAGTCGGGCGCCGTTCTCCCGGGAGGCCCCCGGCGGCCCGCTGGACGCTGCCTCCCTTGCGATCTTCCGCGACTTCGTCAACTCTCTGGAGGCCGAGGACAAGGGCGGCGGCAAGCCGAACTCGTAGGCCGCTGGCGCCGCTACTCCCCGAGGATCGGCCGGCCGCGCCGCAGGGCGAGGTCGTGATTGGCCCACAGGCGCAGCCGCAGCATCCAGAAGTCCTTCACCGCGCGCCAGATCACCGACGGCCTGGCGCCCGTGGGCGAGCCGGCAGTCCGCGCGTAGTGGGGAACGCCCACCTCGGCGATGGAGCGGCCGGCCTGGCGGACCTTGTTCAACAGCTCCGCCGAGAAGAACGCCCCGCCGGACTCGACGCGGACGCCCTCGAGGGCCGCCCGGCGGAACAGCTTGCAGGCGCAGTCCACATCGGTGACCCGCAGGCCGAAGAAGATGCGATTGGCCAGCTTGTACGACCGCGCGTAGACGATGCGGACGAACGGGTCGGCGCGCTTGATCCGGAACCCGACGACCACGTCGGGCTGGTCTGGCTCGGCCATGCGCGCGGTCAGCCGGCCGATGTCCGCGACCCTGAACTGTCGGTCGCCGTCCGTGAAGGCGAGCAGCTCATACCGCGCGGTCTCGAAGCCGGACCGCAGCGCCCCGCCGTACCCCCGGTTGGGGTTGTGGTGGACCACGCGCACGACGTCGGGGTGCTCGGCCGCCAGGCGGTCGGCGATCTTGCCCGTCCCGTCCTTCGAGCCGTCGTCCACCGCGATGATCTCGAACGTCTCGGCGAGGGTCGGCAGCGTCTCGAGCGCCTCGGCGACGAGGGCCTCGATGTTCGCCTCCTCGTTGTGGGCCGGGAAGAAGTACGAGAGGCGCGCCACCCGATTGGGCGCAGCGGCTTCTGTCGCGGAGGCGGCTTCGGTGGTGGTCATGGATTGGTCCCCAGGCGGCCCGTCACGAGGAAGAGGTTGGAGGGACTGTCCACGGGCTGGATCGCGTACCTCTGGGCGAGACTCTGGATGTCGGAAGCTGACTGGCGGATGACGTAGACGGGCCGGCTGCCAAGGTACCTGTCGATGATGTCGGGCACAGTGCCCAATTGGTCCCAGACCGCGTTGCTGTCGTCGATGATCAGGACGTCGGTGCGGCGGCCCAGGACGAACTCGCCGTACCACATGGGCGTGGAGTAGCTCCACCACGAGATGACCACGGCGTTGCCGCTCATGGCGCCGAACGCCTGGTCGAGCCAGACCTGGGCGCTTGTGTCGCCCGACTGGTCGGCGGCCGTCCAGCGCGCGTTGATCGCCAAGGCGCTCGGCACCAGCATGGCCACCGCGAAGGCCGACGCAAGGGCGAGGGACAGGGCCACCCGCCGTCGGCCGGTGACCGCCACCTCGGGCTCGCCCTCCTCGGCCGCATCGGTGGCCCCGGCGCGAGTCAGGACCGCGTCCACGACGGCGCCGGCAAGGAGCGCGACCCACGTCCAGGCGAAGAACACCGGGCCGAGGTAGTAGCGGGTGATGTCGGCGTTGGAGTACGAGCCCGCGAACGTCACGGTGACCAGCACTGCGGTCCCGGAGAACAGCGCGTACTTGGGCTGCTTGACTGCAGCGGCGAGGAATCCTGCCGGGATGAGCGCAACCAGCGGGCCGAACTGGTCCGTCGCAAGCCTCAGCAGGGCGTCCGCCTTCAGGTTGAGGTTCGAGAGCAGCCCGTGGACGTCGCCCTGGAACTGGCGGGCGAGGACGACGTCCCAGAAGCCCTGCCAGGTGTTGGGGTGGGCGTAGACGAGCGGCGCCCGAAACGGCCCGGCGCGCAGGGGGAGCTGGAGGTACAGCAGCGCCGCCACGCCGGCCGCCGTGGCCACCGCCGCGATGACCAGCCTGGGGCGGAGCAGGACCCGCGGCTCCACCGCCAGCACGAACAGGACGATCGATGGCGCCAGGAGCAGCGCCAGGCCGTGGTTCGCCACTGCCACGCCGTAGATCGCAGCGGCCAGGATGATCGCGCGGTCGCCCTTGCGCCGGTGGGCGTCGTCCGGGTGGGCCCTGCGCCCGTCCACCAGTCCCTGCCAGCGCAGCAGCGCCAGCGTCAGCGAGACCACCAGCAGGATGTGCAGCGCGTGCGCGTCGATGGCGCTCGAGATGTGCCAGACGACAGGCGTGAGCGCGAAGCCGATGGCCGCCGCCACGCCGACGGGCAGCGGGACCCGCAGCCGACGCGAGACTATGACGACCCCGCCGGCGGCAAGCGCCGCCCACACGGCCGCGAGCAGGTTCATCAGGAACGCCGGCTCGCCGAGCGGCTTCGCGAGGATCGAGAACAGGAATCCGAGCACGACGAGCGCCGGGAACCCGGTCGGGTGCATCGTGCCGAAGACCGGCAGGACGGTCTGCGCCTCGCCCGTGTCCCAGAAGCCCAGGCCGGGCAGCAGCGTCGTGCGGTAGAGGGCGAGCGCCACGAGCGCGACGATCGCGGCCGCGAGCGGGGCGACGTCGCGCGGGCGGGCACCGGTCGCCGCGCCCGCTTCCGGTGCCGCCTCGGGCACCGATTCCTCGCTACCAGCCAAGCATCTTCCCCCATGCCACGCCCCAGAAGTTGACTGTAGCGCCCAGCCCCAGCAGCGCGAGCGCGAGCATGCGGGGCCGCCCGTTCGCCTTCGCCGCCCCGATCGCGACGAGCGGCAGCAGGAAGGGCATGAAGTCCAGCGAGAACCGGTAGCCCCACTGCACCCATCCCTGGCTGAAGTGCGCCAGGTTGAACAGGGCGATGGCCGCGACCGCGAGCGAGGCGCCCACCTTGAGGCGCGCCAGCCGCGGCCGCCGGAACGCCAGCAGCGCGAGCAGCAGGCCCGGTGCCGAGAGCAGGATGCTCGTGCCGATGTCTGTGGGCATGGCGAGCGGGCAGTTGACATCGAACAGGCCCCGTTGGGCGGGGACGAAGTTCGCGCACAGTGGAACCGGGTCACCGAAGCCGAGCGTGTTGGGCTTGATGTCGGGCGCGATCACCGGCAGCGAACCGAGCATGATCCCCAGGTTTTGGGGGATGTACCGAATGTCCTCGATGGACCAGTCCGCGTGGTAGCCGAGCGTCGGGTAGCCGTTGGCCTCGAGCTGGTACTGGTAGTCATAACCAGGGTGCAGGAACGCGCCCGTCGTGGCGTAGGTGTAGAGCAGCAGCACCGCGACCGGGAGGAAGGCGCCGGCGCCGGTTGAGATCGTGCGGCGGATCCGGGACCCGCCGCCGCCGACGAGGACGAACCACGGCGCCGCGAACACCAGCGGCAGGCGCGCGGTGGCGGCCAGGCCCAGGAGCAGCCCGGCCAGGACCTGCGAGCGGTCGAGCGGCCACGCGGAGTCCCACAGCCTGCGGAGGTAGCCCTCGGGGATGCCTGCCGCATCCTGCGCGTCGTCGTGGCGGAGCCCCTCCTCGCGTGCCGATTCGTCGGCGGCCCGCGGGTCGTGGCGCAGCGTCACCCCCACTGCCGCCGTCGCCAGGTTGAGCGCCACGAGGTGCGCGAGGTACCACGTCGTGCCCACGGCGGACGCCCACCACCAGGTGGTGCCGGTGGCGAAGATCAGGGTCACGACGATCCGCACCGACAGGCGCGGGCGCAGGCCGCCGAGCATCCACCACGTGGTGAGGACGCCCAGCGCGCCGAGGCCGATGGCGATCGCCTGCTGGTCGGTGAACAGACCGAAGACCGCCACGAACGGCATGAGCACGAGGGCGGGCAGCGGCGGGAACGGCAGCAGGACCCGACCGAGGTCGTTTCCCGCGACGTCCCTGAGCGGGTACACGTCCTGGTAGTAGTAGTTGTCGGGGACGCCAGGAAAGATGCCGCCCGTGACCTGGTTGACCCCGCTCTGGATCGGGTACGCGAACCACGGCCGGCCGTGCAGGAACGCGTCCGCCTGCCACACGAAGTGGACGTACTGGTTGGAGTGCTCCGGGTTGGACCACCAGTAGACCGCGAAGGCGAACAACGCCAGCAGCAACCCGACACCGGCGGCGACGAGCCGCGCGGTGCGCCCGCTGAGGTCGGGGTCCCGAACAGGACCCTCGGCTATACTCCGATCCACCTTCAACGCTCGTTAGGAGGGTCCCCGTGACCGCTGCCGGCCCGGGCGTGCCCGGCCGGGGGAACAGCACGGACGATACCCCCCGGCGAGGCATCGGCCGCGAGATCGTCCTGATCCTGGGGATCGGCCTGATCGCTCGGCTGATCTTGGCATACGGGATCCCGCCGTTCTTCGGCTCGCCCATCCCGGGCTCGGGCTTCAAGACCGACGTGGACCTCTTCCGCTTCTGGGCCGACAACCTCGCCCAGCACGGCCCCTACGGCTTCTACGATCGCGGGTTCTTCGCGGATTACACGCCCGGCTACCTGTACCCGCTGTGGCTCGTCGGCGTCGTCGGCTCGTTCATCGGCGGCGTCGGCGACCTTATCAAGCTGCCCGCGATCATCACCGACGTGGCGCTGGCCTACGTCGTCTACACGATGGTCCGGGAGCTCGGCGTCACCGAGCGCCGGGCGCGGCTGGCGGCCCTCGTGGTGGTTGTCAACCCCATCACGTGGTTCGACTCGGTGGTCTGGGGCCAGGTGGACAGCTTCGGCACCGTGTTCCTGCTGCTCGCCGTCCGCGAGCTGTGGCGCAGCCGGTTCGAGCGGTCGGCCATCCTTGCGGTCGTGGCCGCGCTCATCAAGCCGCAGCTGGCGATCCTGGTGCCCATCGTGGCAGTGGTCACCATCCGCCGGATGCTGTGGCCCGCGGGCGGCTGGGGCGACGAGGCGGCGGCCACGGTGCGAGGCTTCGGCTGGGAGCGCCGGACGACGGGCTGGATCCGAATCGCCACCACGGGCGTCGCAGGTCTCGTTACCACGCTCGCCATGTGCATCCCGTTCGGCCTGCTGCCCTTCCAGCTGGGCGGTGAGGGGACATCACTGATCAAGTTGATGCTCAGCACGGCCTCGACCTACTCGTACATCTCGGTGAACGCGTACAACGCGTGGGCGATGTTCCCCGTGGCCGACGCCAGCGGCGCCGTGAACAGCATGGCCACCAACTCCGGCTGGATCTACGACTCGCCGGTGAAGGACGCCACGTTCTGGGCGCAGGTGGGTCCGATCGCCGCCGGAATCGTGGGTGCGTTCCTGCTCCTCGCGCTCACGGCGGTCATCACGATCGTCGTGGCCCGGCGGCCGGACCGGCTGACGATCCTGGTGGGCACCTGCGCGCTGGCGCTCGCATTCTTCGCGGTCCCCACGCGCGTCCACGAGCGCTACCTGTTCCCGCTGTTCGGCCTCGCCGCGATCCTCATCGCGTTCTCCTGGCGCTGGCGAATCGCGTACCTGCTGGCGTCCATCGCGACGTTCCTCAACATGTACGTGGTCCTCACCACGCTGTACCCGGACAATCCGTCGGTCTCGGACTGGCTGGGAATCGGCCCGGCAATCCGCTCGTTCTCGGGCGTGGCGCTGATCGCGACGGTCCACACCATCGTGTTCCTGTGGGGCCTCGCACAGCTGCGCCGCGGTGCCTCGCGCGCACTGGCCCGGGAGCTCGAATCGGGTCGCACGCCGGACGAGGCCCGGGCTGAGGACGAGGCGGGGCCAGGGGAAGTGGCGGATGGGGACTGGGCGCCGGCCGGGTCCACCGGACGGCACGCCGGCCGGGCGGCTGGGGCCGCCGCCAGCGCCACCGCGCTCGCCCGGACGCCCGAGGACAGCCCGGGCGGGCTCGTGCCGGCCTGGTTCGACCGCCCGTCGCTGGCCAACATGACGCCCCTCGCCTGGCTCAAGGCCAAGATCGCCGAGACGCCCTTCCGCCCGGACCGTTCGGCCAAGCTCAAGGGCGAGAAGGGCGGCCGGCTCGACAGGCTGGACCTGTGGATGGTCATCGTCATGGTGATCGCGGCGATGTGCCTGCGGATGTACCGCCTGGACGAGCCGGCGCGCATGCACTTCGACGAGGTTTACCACGCCCGGACGGCCACCGAGTTCCTCCAGGACTGGCGCTACGGGATCTCGCACAACATCTACGAGTGGACCCACCCGCACCTCGCCAAGTACATGATGGCGGCGGGGATCGTGGTCTTCGCCGGGCACGATGTCGCCGCGTCCAGCAGCCTCGGCGCGCCCGCCAAGGACGCGGCAATCGAGCCGCGCTTCGACGACACCGCCCAGCCCGACGCCCGCCTCGGCGACCGCGTCTTCGTGGTGACGGGCAGCGCCCTCGTCGCGTACGACCTCCAGACGCGCAAGGAGGAGGCCCGCTGGCAGATTCCCGGCGCCTCGACGGTCGCGGTCGACCCGACCACGCATCTCGTGACCGTCGGCACCGACAGCGGCGCGCTGGAGACCGTCGACGCGACGACGCTGGACGCCATCCGCGCCGGGTCGAAGGACCCGCCGTCCGCGGTCACGGACCTGGCGAAGCTCGGCGCCGCGCCCGTGCAGCTGCTCGCCTGGGACGGCGGGACGCGCCTGGCCGCCCGCATGGCGGACGGGACGATCGAGGTCGTGGACGCCGCGGCTGGGACGGTGCTCGGGAGCGCCAAGCTGCCCGGCGCGGCGGACATGGCGGAGCTCTCCAGCGGCGACGCCGTCACGGCCACGCTGGCGAGCATCTCGGACAAGGCGTCCACCGCCGCAACCCTCGCTAGCCTCACCGGCGGCGACGCCAAGGTGTACCAGAAGGCGCTCGAGGGCGCGCAGGGCGACACCGTGGTCCTGCCGATCACGCTGGGCAACAGTGCCGACTCGACGGCCGAGGGCAAGGTCCGCCAGAGGCTCCAGGCAGCGATTGACGGCGGGAAGTTGCCGGGCATCACGATCGCGAAGGCGGCGCTCGTGGCCGTGGCGGACAGGGCCGGCGTGGACTACGTGGCCGACAACGGGGTCGTCGCGGACCGCACGGCGCTGCCCGGCGGGGGCTTCGGCCTGGCCATGGTCACGGGCATGGGGACGGACGAGCTCTACGTCTCCACGCAGGACCCGACGGCCGGCACGCCGCAGATCGCGTGGATCACAACCTCGGGCGATCAGGCGAAGGGCGGGCCGTCCTGGAACCAGGGCAGCGACGTCATGCAGATGCCCGGTCCCGTTACCCGAATCCTGTACGACGATTCCGCGCAGATGGTCGAGGCGCTGGGCAAGACGGGCGCCACCGGCGAGGCCACGGTGTACGTGATCGAGCCGCACGGTAACGCCGTCTTCGCCGACCACCAGCTGGGCTTCACGCCCACGGCCATGGTGATGGACCACAACACGCTTTACCCCACGAGTTCGCGCGGCCAGATCCTCGCGTTCTCCGCGGCGGGTGAGGCGGCCGCCCTCGACGTGGGCCACTACGACTTCAGCTGGCGCCTGCCGGGCGTGATCTTCGGCGCCCTGACGCTGGCGGCGCTGTATCTCCTGGTCCGGATCCTGTTCCGGCGCCGCACCATCGCGGGTCTCGCCGCGCTGTTCGTCCTGCTCGACGGGATGAACTTCGTCCAGAGCCGCATCGCGATGAACGACGTCTACGTGGGCTTCTTCATCGTTGCGGCCTACGCGCTCTTCGCCTGGCTGTGGCTGGAGCCACGACCGCGGAAGTGGTTCTGGATCCTGTGGCCCGTCATCGGCGTGCTGCTGGGGCTGGGCCTGGGGTCGAAGTGGGTGGCGGCGTATGCCATCGGCGCGCTCGGGATCCTGATCCTCGCCCGATCGGCGCTCGGGCGCGTCGTGCTCATCCTCGGGATGATCGGCGTCACGGCCGTGCTGGGCTGGATGGCCTTGGCCGTCCCCGCCGGCAGCTCGGCGGTTGGCAACGTGCTCTTCCCGCTGATCATGATCGTGCTGACGCTCGCCACCGTGGCCATCTCGGTCTACCGCCCCATCGCCTGGTCCGACGACGAAATCCGGTTCACCGTGGGCGCACCCGTGGCGGCCGGCGCGCTGGTGGCGCTCGCGGGCTTCGCCCTGACGGCGGCCGGCAAGGCCAGCCCGTCCATCGCCCTGGGGCCGATCCTGCTGACCCCGCTGCCAGTCGCGTTCGCGCTCGTGCTGCTGGGCGGCGTCGCGTTCCTCGCATTCAACATCGGCGGGCGGCTCGGGCTCGGGCCGATGGCGATCGCCGACCCCGCGCACCCGCGCGCCGCGATGGACCAGCCCCCGGAGGGCTGGCTGCGCATCGGCAACGGCCTCGGGCTCTCGACGGCCTGGTGGGCGTTCTGCCTGATTGGAATCCCACTGGTGGTCTACGTGCTCCTCTACATCCCGTGGGCGCTGATCGAGGGGCATGTCATCTTCGCCGCCGGGACCCCCGGCTTCCCCGAGGGCTGGCCGCCCGGCCACACGGGGCAGACGCTGCTCGACCTGACGAAGCAGATGTACGCCTACCACAACAATCTCACGTCGGCGCACCCGGCCTCGTCCCCGTGGTGGGCGTGGCCGCTCAACCTCAAGCCGGTCTGGTTCTACCAGGGCAGCTTCGCCAACGACTTCAGCGGCGCCATCTACAACGCCGGCACCATGGCCATCTGGTGGCTGTCGATCCCGGCCATGGCGTTCGTGACATGGATGGCGTACAAGCGCCGGAGCCTCGCGCTCGCGCTGGTCCTAGTGGGGTTCCTCGCGCAGTGGGTCTCCTGGGCGCGCATCGACCGCGCGGCGTTCCAGTACCACTACTACACGAGCCTTCCGTTCCTCGTCATCGCGCTGGCGTACTTCGTGGCCGAGCTGTGGCACGGGGCGTCGAAACGGGTGTGGCTGCTGGCCCGGGTCTCGGCGGCGCTGGCGGTCATGGGACCGGCGATCCTGTGGCTGCTCCGCCTTCCGCTGTGCCAGATCGCGAACGTGGAATCGGTGGCCAAGGGCTCGTCCGCCTGTAACGGCAATCCCGGCAACCTGGTGGTGACGCCCGCCGTCGCCGCGCTCGTCGTGATCCTGCTGGTGGGCGGCGGCATCCTCGTCTGGCAGCTCATCAACCTGAGCCGCCCACGAGCCGACGGCCGGTCAGTCGGTCTCCGCGATGCACAGGGCGTGCTGATCACCGGCCTCATCGTGGTGGCGTTGGCCATCCTGACCCGCCTTCTGCCGTCCACCGACCCGCTGTTCTCGGTGAACGGCCTCGCGCCGGAGCCGCTGGCCCTGCTCGCGCTGGTGCCGCTGGGCCTCGTGGCGAGCCAGATCCTCACGGCGCGCGATGCCCACCGGTTCGTCGGCGGGCTGATCGCCGCGATCGCCATCAACTTCATCGTGCTCTACCCGAACATCGCCGCCCTGCCGCTGCCCGGGAGCCTCTACCAGTGGTACCAGGGCGTGCTGCCCACCTACCTCTACATGTTCCAGTTCGGGGTCGACACGGTGGACCGGAGCGGGTCAATCTCGTTCAGCGACATCCGGTTCTTCGTGCTTGTCGCGTTCCTCGTGCTCGCCTCGATCGCCGTGGCGTACTCGGCGTGGACGTGGCGGCAGGCGCTGGTTGAGGACGTCGTGGGGGAGGGCGGGGGTCCCGGCGCGGGCGACGGCGGCGGTCCCGGCGCGGGCGAGGGTCCGGGCGGCGGCGAGGGTCCGGGCGGCGGCGAGGGTCCTGGCCCAGGCGCGGTCCTGCCTCCTGTTCCTTCGTAGAGCCACCCGGCCGGGGCTGGCCCCCGCCGTGGGCCAAGGACGCGGAGTCGCTCCGCCTGCGTTGCGCCCGGGGCCCCAGCCGCTTTCCACTAGGAATGAACACCGAGCGGCTTGCCGGGTCGGCGCACCGCCGCGGGTCGGCGTCCGGGCGATCCTCGGGCTGGCTCGAGCCCGTTTCGGCGGCTGGACTGGCCCGTCTGACGGCGTCTGGCGCTCCCGGTCATCCCGATCGCCCGGGAAAACGCCGTTCAGACGCCACCGCGGACCGCCACTTGTTCAATTGGCATGGAAACACGCGGCTGCGAGTTCGGTTCCCCGACGGCTCTTCGGAAGGAACGAACACCGAGGGATCTTTGGGGCTGGCCGATCGTCGCGGATCTGCTCGGGAAGCTGTCCGCAAGCCGGTCGGTGCCCGAACCGGCCGCTGGACTGGCGATCTGACGGCATCCGGTCCGCCAATTCGTCTCGACGGGCCGGGGATCGACGCGCAGACTGGTCGTGAGGCGTCGCGTGTTCGGCAAGTGCGGAATGCGGGGAGCCGAGCACCCTGGCCGAGCACCAGCCTGAGCACCAGGCCCAGCACGCAGGCCTCAGCCCAGACTGCCGCCCCCGGTCCGCGGCGAGGGCGGCACCTCGGCGTGGAAGCCGGGCGGCAGCTGGCCCGCGGCCGCAAGGCGCCGGACCACGAAGCCGTAATAGTCGTCCACCTTGGCTGTCACGCGCGGCCAGGAGAACTCTGCGGCGCGGACGGGGCCGTTGGCCCGGAACGTGGCCGCCAGCTCCCGGTCGGCCAGGAGCCGCTCGATGGCGGCGGCCAGGTCCTTGGGCTCGTGCGGCGGCACCAGCAGCGCCTCGCGGCCGCGCCGCACCACGCCCTTGTACCCGTGGATGTCGGAGGCCACGATCGGCGCGCCCGCGGCCATGGCCTCGAGCAGCACGATGCCAAACGATTCGCGTCCTGTCGCTGGCGAGCAGTACACGTTCGCGGTCCGGAAGAGCTGGAGCTTCTCGTCGTCCGAGACGCGGCCCAGGAACTCGACGCCGCCCATCCGCCGCGTCGCGACGTAGCGCCGCGCCTCGCGCTCCTGCGGCCCGCCGCCCACGAGCAGCAGCCGCGCCTCGACCCCGTCCCTGCGGACCTGCCGGTATGCCTTGAGCAGATCCAGCAGGCCCTTCCTCGCCTCGAACCGCCCGACGAACAGGATGTTCGGCGTCCCGTCCTGCCAGCGCGCCAAGGGCACCGCCCGGCCGTACCGCTCGGCGTCGACGCCGTTGGGGATCACCTTGTAGTCGCCGGGGAAGTACCGGTCGATGAAGTGCCGCGCCGCCGCCGACACGGCGATGCGCCCGTGGAGCCGCGAGGCGTAGCCCCGGAGCGCCCGGCTGCCGAACTCGTACGCGGGCGACCAGCCGCCGTAGGCGTGGAACGTCCCGATGTTCACCGACGTGGACTCGCGCAGCACGACGAGCGACAGAAACGGCACGAACGGCTCGTGGAAGTGGAGCAGGTCGAAGCGCTCCCCCTCCAGCACGGCGCGCACTTGGCGGATGTAGCGAGGGGAGACCGTCACCGTCCCCATCGAGCCGTTGGCGGGCATCGAGAACCCCTTGCCCAGACGGATCACGTCGCCCTCGGACGAGCGCTGCAGGCCGTGCGACGAGGTGATGATCCGCACGTCGTGGCCGCGCAGTCGCAGGTTCTCGTACAGGAACCGCACGTGCTGGGCGACGCCGCCGGGGAGCGGGTACACGTACGGCGAGACGAGCCCGATCTTCACGCCTCGAAGCCTACCCCCCGTCGTATCGCGGCGGACGCTGCGTCCCGCCCGGGTAGCCGTGGTCGCGCCCGGTTCCGTCGCGGCGAATCCGCCCCGCTGCCTCGGCCCGGACGTCGCGGGCGTACTTGCGCAGCTGGCGGGTGTAGACCCCCACCTGGCCCACGCTGCCGTGGAACGACCCGTGGTGCTGGGTGGTGCGGGCCGCGATCGCCGCTCGGTAGTCCTCGGGCGTGCGGCCGGGAAAGGTGGTCCAGGCCGAGGCGACCGCGGTCTTGATGTGCGCGTCGCTGTTGCCCACGAACGCGAGGTCGTGCTCCCGGGCGAACCGCTGGGCGGCCGTGTGGCCCCACTTGCCGAGTGCCGTGGGGTTGAGCGTCTCAATGGTGTCCGGCCGGACGGCCGGGTCGTCTGCCAGCAGCAGCCGGCGCAGGACCCAGGCCTGCGCGCACAGGTGCAGCGGCACGAACGGGTGGGTGGGGATGGCGATGCCGCCCTGGTCGTGGACCGCCTCGATGGACCACGCGAGGCCCTTCCACGTCGGCACGGGCTTCTCGAGGAACAGCCCGAGGAGGTGACCGCCGCGCGTCGTGATCTCCTCGCCCACCACCACCGTCACGCGCATGCCGCGGTCGCGGGCAACCTCGCGGCCGGCGAGCGCGGCGTCGATCCGCTCGTGGTCGGTGATCGCCACGAGGTCCAGGAACCCCTCGGCCTCAACGTGCTCGAGCACGTCCACCACCGAATCGGTCCCGTCGGACGCCCACGTGTGGACGTGGAGGTCGGCGCGACCGAGGCGGTCGAGCGCGTCGAGCGTCACGCCGAGTCTCCCCTCGCATCGGCTGCATCGGCCTTCGCGACCACCGCCAGGTCCGGCCAGATCGGATGGAACGCGCCGAACCACTGCTCCGGCCCGTCGGCGAGCAGCGTCTCGAACGCGGCGGCGAGGCTGGTCGTGATCCTGATCACGCGCTCGCGCAGACGTCCCTCCGTGGGGATGTCCAGGCGCAGCAGCTTGCCGGTGTAGCGCAGGTGCGCCGCCCGCCGCGCCGAGCCCACGTAGATCGGCAGGCCCGTCTCGATCGCCAGCAGCGCCGGCCCGGCCGCGAGCGGCGCGGGGTGCCCGAAGAACGGGACCATGATCCCGCTGTGGAGCAGGTCGCGGTCCGAGACCATCCCGATCGACTCGCCGCGCCGCGCCGCGGCCAGCAGCGCATGCCGCGCATCGCGCATGTCCACGACGTTGACGCCCACCCGCCGGCGCGTCTCCGCGAACCAGCGGGCGAGGGCCGGGTCGTCCACGATCTCCATGGGCGCGGTCACCGGGTGGCCCACCATGTTGCTCACCGCCACCACTGGCAGCTCGATGGACCCGTAGTGCATGCCGGTGAGGATCACGGGCTGGCCCGAGCGCAGCGCGTCGGTGACCTCGCCCGGCGTCTCGATGTCGATTCGGGCGAGGACCTCCGCGGCCGACTCGGAGCCCGCCCGCGCCATCTCGAGGTAGTACCGGGTGGCATGGCGGAACGCGCGCCGAACCAGCGTCTCGAGTGCGTCCGGGTCCGTGGCGGCCCGTCGAACCAGCGTGGACCCGCGGCCTTGGGCCGCCAGGCCCTCGCAGACGCGGCCGAGGTTCGCGCGCGCCTGGGCGGCCTTCGCCGGGGCCGCGCGGTACCAGAGCTCCCCGATCGATTCTGCCGCGGCGACGAGCGGTCCCTCCGGCAGTCGGCCGAGGAGCTTGGAGCCCGCGACGATGGTGCTGCCGCGGAGGCTGCGCGGCCTCCTGCCGTCCGGAGCCGGGGTCCCGGGCTCGACGGGTGCGGCCGGCACGTGACCCCCGTTCATCACGCTCGCGCGTCCGCCGCCGACGCGTCACCGGATGCCCTCGGCGCACCGGATCGCCCGGCGAGCATCTCGTTCGCGCGCCACTCGAGCTCAGCGGCCTCGGCGGCCGTGTCCGGCCACATCGGCTTGAAGCTGTACCACTGCGCCGGCGCCCGGGCAACGGTGCGCTGGATCGCGTCGGCGATCCGCTGCGTGGCGCGCTGCAGGTCGGCCGGGTTGGACGACGGCACGGTGAACGCCTCGTCAGAGGTCACCTCGAAGCGGCCGTCCGGCCTGCGGCGGACCTCCATGGGCGCGATGATGGCCCCGGTCTTGGCGGCCAGCACGGCCGGTCCCGCGGGCAGGGTGGTCCAGGCGCCGAACAGCTGCACCGGGATGCCGTCCTCGCGGTAGCCCCAGTCCACCAGCAGCGCCAGGATCTGGTTGCCGCGCAGGATCTTGAACAGCTCGCGCAGGTTCCGCCAGGGCACCACGTGGACGCCCCACGACTCGCGGTTCGCGCGCAGGATCTCGAAGATCTCGGGGAAGGCTGAATCGTCGGCGACCACGTTCGTCGGCAGGCCGCGGGAGGCCACGCCTGCGGCCACTGCCTCGTTGTTGCCCACGTGGCCGGCCACCACGATCATCGACTTGCCGTGTCGCTGCCAGTTCTCGACGATCCGGTCCACACCCTCGCCCGCCACCAGCGTGGTGACCTCGGCCATGGGTCGCGACGGCAGGCGCATGATCTCGACCATGTAGCTCGCGTACTCGCGGTACGCGCGCAGGGCCATGCGCCACACGCGCGGGTGGGACGGCGGCAGACCCAGCACGTGCCCGAAGTTGGCGTTGGAGAACCGGCGCTTCGCCGGCCACGCCACGTACGAGAGCTGGTTGAGGCTGCCGATGACCGCGATGGTGGCACGGGGCGGCAGGAACGCGAGCGCGGCGGCCAGCGACTTGTAGCCGAAAACCGCCGCCTTCTCGACGATGCGCGGAGGGGTGGACTCGAGGCGCCGGTGGGGCGCCTCGAGCTTCTTGTCCTTGGTGTCGGTCACTTCCTCGCGGGGGCCTTCGTCCTCGGGGCCGCGGCCAGCGCCTTCGAGTGCTCCTTCGACTCCTCGGTGCCAACGAGCGTCTCGTTGTCCTCACCGCGGATGAAGGCCTCGACGCGCTCGCGTGCGACGTCGTCATGGATCTGGATCGGCGGGCTCTTCATGAAGTAGCTCGACGGCGCCACAAGGGTACCCTTCAGGCCGCGATCGAGGCCGATCTTGAGGCACCGGACCGCGTCGATGATGACGCCCGCGGAGTTGGGGCTGTCCCAGACCTCGAGCTTGAGCTCGGCCTTGAGGGGCACGTCGCCGAAGGTGGTGCCCTCCATCACGATGTAGCAGTACTTGCGGTCGTTGAGCCACGGCACGTAGTCGCTGGGCCCGACGTGGATGTTCTCGGGTGCGATCTCGTAGTCGAGCATCGAGGTGACCGCGTTGGTCTTGGAGATCTTCTTGGACTCCAGGCGCTCGCGCTCGAGCATGTTCATGAAGTCCGTGTTGCCGCCGAAGTTGAGCTGGTAGGTGCGGTCCAGCCGGACGGCGCGGTCCATGAACAGGCGGGTCATCACGCGGTGGGTGATCGTTGCGCCCACCTGGCTCTTGATGTCGTCGCCGATGACCGGCAGGCCAGCCGCGGCGAACCGTCGCTGCCAGTACGGCTCGCGGCCGATGAACACCGGGATGGCGTTCACGAAGCCGACGCCTGCCTGGAGCGCCTGCTCGGCGTACCACTTGGTGGCCTCCTCGCTCCCCACCGGGAGGTAGGAGACCATGACGTCGACCTGGCGCTCCTTCAGGATCGCGACGACGTCCGCCGTGGGGCCGGGCGCCTTCTCGATGACCTGGGAGAGGTACTTGCCCAGGCCGTCGTGGGTCATGCCGCGGTCCACGGTGACGCCGGTATGCGGCACGTCCATGAAGCGGTAGGTGTTGTTCAGGCCACCGTAGATCGCCTCGGACAGGTCCTTGCCGACCTTTGTCACGTCCACGTCGAACGCGGCCACGAACTCGATGTCGCTGATGTGGTAGTCGCCCAGCTGCACGTGCATCAGGCCCGGGACGAAGTCGCCGGCCTTGGCGTGCTCGTAGTAGTAGCGGCCCTGGATGAGGCTGCTGGCGCAGTTGCCGACTCCCACGATGGCGACCCGGATCTTCTTCCGGGTTGCGTCGGGCATGCTGTCGCTAGACGTCACGTTTGAGGTCCTCCGTGGGTACGCGTGCACGCCGCCGCTAACTCTCCGAGGCGTTAGCCTGGCGGAGCGTGGCGACGATGCGCTGGATGGTCGTGATGGTGGCGAGGAGTGCGATCAGCCCGAGGGACGCCTCGAGCGCGAGCGCGTTGAGCGGATAGGCCTGCGCCCCTGGCTGATTCATGTCGGCCGGGAAGCCGGGCAGGATCCCTGCCAGGAGGAGCCCGACGGTGAGGATGACAAGGCGAACTTCGCGCGGGGCGAGGCCCACGTTCGCCATGCCCTTGCCGGGCGCGAAGCCGAGACTCTCGGCCTTGGCTCGGGTGTAGCTGACCATGAATGCGGAGACCATCGCCAGGGCGGTGAGGATCACTGGTCGAGAGAGCCCCATGTCCATGGCGCCCCACACGATGCCGATGTAGACAACGCCTTCGCCCCAGCGGTCGAAGGTGGAGTCCATGAAGGCGCCGGCCTTGCTCACCTTGTTCGTCGCCCGCGCGAGCGCGCCGTCGAACAAGTCGAACACGCCGCCGAAGATCACGAGGATCCCGGCCAGCAGCCAAGCCTGTGCCCCCGCCGCGATCGCGGCCACGCAGGCGATGAGGAAGCCGATGACGGTCAGCGCGTTCGGCGTGAGGCCCAGCCGGCCCAGCCCGATCGCGATGGGGGTCATCAGGCCCCGGATCCTCGCCCGCAGCTCGGGCGAGACCAGCGAACCGCTCACCGCTCCGTATGCCTCCCTCGTGATCCCTCGGTGGCGAGGCTCAGCGCTCGCGCCTCGCGAACGCGAAGCGCATCGAACGCCTCCGGGACGATGGTGTGCACGGTGACGCGGCCCTCGCGGCGCGCTTTGACGAGGCCAACCTCGCGCAGCTTGCCCAGGTGCCATGAGACGAGCGGCTGGGAGAGGCCGACTGACTCGACCAGCTCCGTCACGGTCGCCGGCCCGTCGGCCAGCTCCCGCAGCATGCGCAAGCGGTTCACGTCCGCCAGGACCTTGTAGACACGGCGCAGGTCGCGCAGGTCGTCGGGCTGGTCGACGACGTTGGCGATCGTGCTCCGGATCCGGGCCGGGGAGGGTGACACGGGCTTGTGCATTCCTCGATCGGTCGATTTCTACCGCGGTCCCATCAATCGCGGTTGATATCAACGGGCGTTGATGCTAGACCGGTGGCGACCGGGTGTCAACCCAGCGCCCGTTCACCCTCGCTCGTTCACATGTCGCCCGAGCCCCGTCTCAAGCGCCAGCGCACTGTCCGGGCTAAGTGATGTTCCCCGGTCGAGGCGCGACCCCGGTCGAGGCGCGACCCCGGTCGAGGCGCGGCACCCCAGGCGTCCGTCGCGGGCGGCTCCGACAGCGGGGTGTCCACGTCTGGCGGCGACGGGACGCGCCCCCGGTCGCGCCGTGCCGGGCGCCGGTCGCGCCCCCGC
>JBBIIL010000040.1:0-17921 GCA_037446495.1 Chloroflexota bacterium
CGCCGCGTCGCTGATGCGCAAGGTGAGCGGCACCGCCGGGGCCGTGGGCGCCGGGCTGATCGGGGCGCGCTGGCTGCGCCTGCCGGCCGCCCGGCTGGCCGACCACTCGGTCGAGGCGGCGGCGGCGGCCGTGGTGCTGATGCGCGTCGGCTGCTTCCTCAACGGGTGCTGCGCAGGCGAGCCCACCGACCTGCCCTGGGGCGTGACGTTCCCCGCCGGGTCGGCGGCGTGGGGGTCGCAGGTGCTGTCGGGGTCCAGCGGGATCCTCGGCTTCGCGGGCCACGTGGACCCGGTCCACCCGACGCAGCTGTACGAGGCGGCGGCCGCCATCGGATGCGCCGCCGTGGCGGTCCGGGTGCGGCGGTGGGGCCGTCTGCCGGCCGGGTCGGCCGCGCTCGCCTTCGCGGCCGCGTTCCTCGCGTTCCGAGTCGTCAACCAGTCGCTCCGGCCCGACGCGCCCGGTGCCACGCTGCCCCACGACGCGCTGCTCGCCGCCTACGCGGTCGCGGCGCTGGCCGCCGGGGCGCTGATCGTGGTGCGCGTGGCGGCCGTTCGGCGCTCGGGCGACCTGCGCTTTGACCCCTGCCGCGCGTCCCTGCGGACGGAGTAGGCTCGCCCAAGTGTCCGTCGGCGGTTCGAGGATGGCGGCGGCGGCCCACACGAGTGTCGGAGGGCGAGCCGTTGGGGGCAGCTGAAGCCGTCGCGACACCTAACCTGTCACGACGCCCGCGCACGATAGGCCCTGCATGACGACACCCCTCCCGCCGGCTTGGGGCTTGGGCCCGGCCGCCCCCCTGACAGCCGTCCAGCCGGACGCCTTCCCGCTCACCGATGAGCAGCGCGCCATCGTGGAGGCCGCGGACGGACCCGTCGTGGTTGTCGCGGGCGCCGGCACCGGGAAGACGCGCGTCATCGTGGAGCGAGTCCGCTGGCTCCTGGCGGCGAAGGGCCAGCAGGCGCGGGACGGCAACCCCGCGCCCGCAGAGCCCGCGACACGCCACGGCAACCCCTTCGACGGACCGCTCGCACCCGAGCAGCTCCTCGTGCTCACGTACAACGTGAAGGCGGCCGCGGAGCTGGGGCAGCGCCTGGACGCGGCCGTCGGGCCGGCGACGCGAGCCCGGATGTCGGTCAGCAACTTCCACAGCTTCTGCCAGCGCATCCTCACGGAGAACGCCGCGGACGCCGGCCTGCCGAGCCGCCCCGAGGTGCTGGACGGCATCGCCCAGGTGCTCCTGCTCAGGCAGATCCGTCCCGCCCTGGACCTGCGCTACCACGGCGACCAGGCGCTGGGCGGCCTCGTGGGCCTCATCAACCGCGCGAAGGACGAGCTGGTGGGCCCAGACGACTTCGACGCCTTCGTGGCCGTCGAGCGCAGGGTCTACGAGCAGCAGTACGGCTCCTTCGAGAGCGCCGTCGCCCGCCTGGAGGGCACCGCCCACCTGGGACCCCTGCGCGCCGTCCGGGGCGACTACGCGCGCGTCCGCGCCAGCGAGCGCGCGGAGGCTGCAGGGCTCCCGGTCAAGGACGCCGGGCGCGACGCCCACGAGAAGACCGCCGAGCGCGAGGCCCGCAGGAACGTCATCGGCACCGGCGGGCTCGTGGGCCGAAACCACCTCAGCGCGGAGCAGCTGGAGCGCGTGGACCAGCTCGCGGCCAGCTACGTGCGAGACGGCGCCGCGCTCGAGGTCCTGCGCCTCGACGAGATGGCGCGCGTCTACCGGGCCTACGAGGACACACTCGCCCAGCGCGGCCTCCTCGACTTCGGGGAGCAGATCGCCCTCGTCGCGCGCTTGTTCAAGGCCAAGCCCAACGTGCTCCGACGCTGGCAGCGCCAGTTCCGCTACATCCTCGTGGACGAGTTCCAGGACGCCAACGTCGCCCAGATCGAGCTCATCGAGCTCCTCGGCCGCACGCCCGATCGTCCAGACAACGTCATGGTGGTGGGCGACGACGACCAGTCCATCTACCGGTTCCGCGGTGCCAGCTTCGCCGCCTTCAGCGAGTTCGACGCGCGCTTCTCCCGTCCGCCCGCGCACGCGCCCGAGGGCCCCGCGCCCATCCCGCCCCGCCACCTCCACATCGAGCACAACTTCCGAAGCGTCCGCTCCGTGCTCGAGGCCGCCAACCGGCTGATCGCCCGCAACGAGACCCGCTTCGCGCCGGACAAGGTGTTGCGGACCGACAAGCCGCAGGGCGACCCCATCGAGCTGCTCGTCTGCGCCGGGCCCGAGGACGAGGCCGTCGCCATCGTGGACGCCATCCGCGCATACCACGACGTCGGCCGGGACTGGAGCGACATCGCCGTCCTGTACCGCAAGCACAAGCACCGCGACGCCATCGTGGACCGGCTGCGGGCCGAGGACGTCCCGTTCACCATCGTGGGCGGGCTGTCCCTGTTCGAGACGCCGGAGATCCGGGACCTCGAGCAGGCCCTGCGCGCCATTGCGGACCCCGAGGACGACGCCGCGCTGGTGCGGATGATGACCAGCGGCCCATGGCGGCTGGACGCGCTGGAGATCCTCCGCGTCACCCGCGATGCGCGCTTCGACAAGAGCCGGCTGCTCGCGTCCATCGGTCGCATCGTCGCGTCCGGCCAGGCCCGCGAAGACCTGCTCGCCGGCGACGACCAGGCCGCGGTCGACGGGTCCGGGGCTCCTCGCTCCCGCGATGCGGCCGTGGTCGCCGCGCTCCGGGCCAAGCTGCGCCACCTCCAGGCCGCGATCGAGGAGCTCAACCCGCGCACCTGGCGAGACGGCCCGCACACCATCCTCGAGCGATACCTGGAGCTCACCGGGACGGTCCTGGACCTCCTTGCCGTCGGGACGCTGGAGGCGAAGCGCTCCGTGGTGGCCATCGCATCGTTCCTGCGCTTCACCGCGGACTGGCAGGCGGCCAACCCGAGCCGGACGCTGGCCGAGTTCATCGACTACCTCGACGCGTTCAAGGACGCCGGCGGCGAGCTGCCCACCTCGGTGGAGCTGTCCGAGGACGTGGAGGGCGTGCGCCTCATGACCCTCTACCAGGCGAAGGGCCTGGAGTTCCCGGCGGTCATCGTCCCGGACCTGCTCGAAGGCGAGTGGCCCGTCCGCGAGCAGGGCAGCGGCTGGTTCCCGCGCGAGCTCCTGCGCGAGCAGGTGCCCGGCGGCAACCTCCACCTCGACGAGGAGCGGCGGCTGCTCTACGTGGCGCTCACGCGCGCGCAAGAGCGCCTGCTGCTGACCACGCATGGGGGCGCCGGCGCCAAGGCACAGAGCGTGTTCGTGGGCGAGCTGCTGGACGGGTGCGGACCGGAGATCACCCGCCTCGACCGGACCCTGGCGGGCGCGAGGGCCGGGGCTCACGCGGACGACGGGGCCGACACGGACGACGGCGCCGGCGGTGATACCGACAACGCCGACGGCGCGCCCGACGCTGGGGCCAGTGCCGCCGCCGCCCTCGCGGCCGCCCGCCGGGTGCTTCCGCTGCCCTCGGCCCGGGAGCGCCGGCTCGCACTGCGGCTGCGGGCCTCGGAGCTCATCGGCCTCATGGAGGCCACCGCGGCCGCGGATCCCGAGGCGTCCGGGGCCCGGGCGGCCTTCAGCCAGCAACTGCGCGACCTGGGCCGTTCCGCGGCCATGGGTGCCGACGAGGCGCGCACGGCCGGCCTGGACCCGCTGACCTTCCGCACCGTGGCGCTCGACGCCGGTGCCGGCGCGAACCTGCTCAAGGTGGCGCCACTGCCCCCCACCTTCTCCTACTCGTCGCTGTCGCGGTACGAGGGCTGCCCGCTCGCCTACGCCCTCGCCTACGTCTACCGGATCCCGGAGCCCGCGAGGCCCGTGGGGGCGTTCACCTTCGGCTCCACGGCCCACGCCGCCTTCGAGGCCTTCACCCGCGAGCGTCGCGAGCGTGCCGCCCGGGGCGACCCCGCGCCCACCCGAGCGGACCTGGGCACGTTGTTCGCCCGCGAGTGGAAGCCCGAGGGCTTCGCCGATGCCACCGCGGAGGCCGCGTACAGGCGACGCATCGACACCATGCTCGACAGCTTCTATGCGGGCGAGCTCGCCACCGTGGGCGAGGCCATCCGAGAGGAGTCCCCGTTCGAGCTGGTCCTCGTCCCCGGTGACGGCAGCGCGCCGGTGCGGATCAACGGCAGCATCGACCGGGTGGACCGCCTGGAGGGCGGCGGCGTCGAGGTCGTCGACTACAAGACCGGCAAGGTGTCCAGCCAGAAGGACGTCGCCGAGAACCTCCAGCTGACCATCTACGCCCTCGCCTGCCGAGACGCCCTGGGCCTGGGCACGCCTGAGCGCGTGACCCTCTACTTCACCGAGAGCGCCCAGCGGATGTCCACCGTGCGCGACGACGAGCAGCTGGACGCGGCCCGCACCCTCATCCTGGAGCGCGTGTCGCGGATCCGCGCCGGCGACTTCGCGGCGACGCCCGGCAAGGCGTGCCGGTGGTGCGACTACCGGGCCCTGTGCCCGGAGCGCGTGTGATGAGGAGCGCGTCCTCAAGGGTCATCTGACCCAAGCCCCGTCACCCTTCAGATCCGGGCCATTCCTTCGTGCGAGTCCCCTGGACCGACGTGAGGTTGCCCCCCTGTCCGCTGCGGGCCAAGCAGCGCGAGGGGCACGGCCGAGATCCCGTCAGGCGTCCGCAGGCTCGGGCAAACGGGGCAAAGAGGAGGCGGGCACCAGGAGCGCAGGGTGAACGTCTGTGAGCCTGCGAGTGACGCCGCACGGCCCCGAGTTCAAACTCGGCGATCTGCTCTCCGGGCGCGGATCCCCCTGGCCCCGAGCCTGGCATTCGACTCACCGTCGATGGATCCCGGCCCCAGCCGTCGCTTGTTCGACGGAGCGTCGAAGTTATGACCGCCAGGGAGAGCTCCGGGCGCCGGTCTCGGTCGGTTCTTCGACGCAGGGTCGATGTTCGGACGCAAGAGGTGCGAGAGATTCGACTGCCAGTCGATGCGAGGAGCCGGCGGGGCGGGGCGGAGGAGGCCGCGACCGGAGGAGTTCACGACCGGCCGACGAGCAGCTGCCGCGAGAACACATCGGCTATAGTGGCGGGCGCGCCGACATAGCTCAGCGGTAGAGCAGCTGTTTCGTAAACGCTCGCGACGCGGCTACCGCCTACTTAGGGCCCGTGGCTCGAAGCCAGTCGACCAGCTCCACCAGCCATCGGTCGAAGGCGAGCGCGAACGCGTTTCCGACAGCCTCGAGGTACGGCTGCGGCATGCCTTCGGCCACGATCCGATCCTGCAGTCTCTCGGCAAGCCGGCGTGCCTCGATCGCGCGGACCGTCGCAGACATGCCGGTGCGATCCGTGAAGCGGAGCACCTCGAGCGCAACGCCAAACTGCGCGACCCAATCGGGCTGCGGAACGGGCGGGCGCAAACCCGGCAGCACGGACAACTTGGGCGGCAGCCCGACGCGTCGTTCGTTCCCTACGACGCTCATCCTGATCAGGCCAGCCAGCGCCAGGGCATCGATCGCTGAGGCGACGTTCGGTTTGGTGAAGCGGGTCGTCCGGGCTAGGTCCGCGATCGTGACAGCGCGCGGGGAGGCGGCCAGCAGGGCGGCGAGCACGTCGGCCCGAGCGTTGACCCCGAACGCTGCCCGCAGCCTGACGCGCACCCGGGCACGAGCGGTCGCTGATGCCATCCGCGCCTTGCTCCTGGGCTGGTAGTCCGGTCGGGGTCGCGTTGCCATCGGCCAGGCAGGGCCGCCGCCGGCGATCACGGTCGCGACGTACTCGCCGACAGACTCCGGCGACACCGCGAGCTCGCGCGCAACCTGCTTGAGGCGGGATCCGTTGACGTACCGGCCGTACTTGACGCACCAGTCCGTGCTCAGATCGCGGAGGCGCGCGTCGGCGTCGCCCAGCTCCGCCGTGAGGGCGATGAGCGCCTCGGGGTCGACTGCGCTGTCGTCCGGCTCGGCGGTTGCGTCCACGCCGAGCGCGGTCCACTGGATCCAAGCACGGTTCAGCAGCGCGGCCTGGAGGGGGCTATCGGAGCGCTGCATCAGCATCGTCCACGCCGAGGGCCTTCAACGTCTCGGCGAGCACCAGGCGGAAGCCAGGCGAGGGGTCATGGCCCATCGCCCAGCGGGCGGCGTCCAACAACTCACCGCGCGTGGGCTCCAGCTCGCGCAGATCCTGAAAGTGGCGGCTTCGCGGACCCTGATCGGCTGACGCGTAGAGTTTGAAGCAGACCATGTCGAACCGTCCGGCCAGCCAGGCAACGAGACCGCCGAAGTCGCGCCGATCCAAGCGCGTCTCGAACCCGTCCGGAAGACCCAGGTCCAGAAGGGAGTCGGGACCCGTGTTGAGCCAGTCGTCCGCCAACCCGAGCGTCCGCGCAACGCCGACGATGGCGTCTCGCAACGGCTCCGGCAGAGGGCGCATCGGGCATACGCGACCCATCGTCCACGCTCCAAGAATGTCCAGGTCCTTGGTCGTCGGTCGACTGATGAGTCCCTGCAGGATGAGGTTGCCGCCGCCCACAATCACGACCTCGAACGCGTCACCTCGTGCCGCGAGGAGCTCGCCCAGCGCGCTGAGTGCCGCCTCGAGCTGGACCTTGCCAATCGCATCCATGCGCCGAGCCTATGCTCATGCACAGGAAGAGTCAAGTTATCGATTCGCAAGTTTGACTTTGTCGGCGCTGGCGCTGCCACTGGACGGCTGGCCGAGGGAGCAGCGACCCGATAGGACTCGAGCGGCACGTTCCGGACTCGACGTCTCGAAGGGTTGGACCGCGATCGGATCCGGCTGGTAGACTCTCGCCCGCGCCGACATAGCTCAGCGGTAGAGCAGCTGTTTCGTAAACAGCAGGTCCTCGGTTCAAATCCGAGTGTCGGCTCCACTCCCCCGTTTCGTGCTCAGGAAGCCCTGCTATCTGGTCTTCCGAGCCGATCGGCGGGACCGCGGGGCTTGCCACCACGCTCACGGCGCGGGAAGACCTGCTAACTGGACACAATCCTCGCTGGGGCTGCGGGCGCACGCTCCGCTGCCGGCGATGCGGGCGCAATGCCTCTGCTCCGGAGAAGCGCGGTAGACCTGCTGTCCTCCGCACAGCAGGTCGTCGAGCGAGCTGGTGCCCTTGCTCGTACTTGTCAACTTGACAAGTAGGGACTGTGGGTTCGGCCATGGCGGGTGACCTAGGGTTCACGACGATCGAGCAGCTCCAGCTCCTTCCTGAGGACCAGCGTGCGCCTGCGCGACGCCGATCGCCTCCTGATCATCGAGATCGACGCGAGCGAGCACGTTCACGAGAACGTTCGGGACGAGGTCCTGCTCCGTGTCGGTGATGAGAACAGGCGACTCGGTCCGATGGAGGTCCAGGAACTCCGCTTCGACAAGGGTGGCACGTTCTTCGACGGGACCCCGGCCCCAGGTGCGGCCCGTGACGATCTCGACCGGAACCTCATCGACCGGTTCGTTCGCTCGGTGGGAGGCCGTCAGGGGCCTGACGACGCACTCCTGGCGCGCGGTCTTCTCGTGCGGAGTCGAGGCCTTCTCCTGCCGACGGTGGCGGGAACCTTGACGCTTCAAATCCTCGGCCGAGGAGAAGATCGCGCTGTTCCGTGCGCTGTCCGCGGGGCGCGACGACGTCTACGCGACCCGTTGGAGCAACCCTCGAACCGGGAAGGCGGGCTGGATCCCGGCCGTGGTCGGCGGGCCTGCCAACGCGAAGCGCCCGGACCGCGAGCACCAGACCGGGGCCGACATGGCTCGGGCCTGCAGGCCCTCAGGGGAGCTTGGAGACGATCGCTTTCGCCTCGGCGATCATGACGGACGTCGTCATGCTGTTGGGCCCCAATTCGACTTGGCTGAAGCCGACGAAGTCGTTGCCCTTGAGGAAGTACAGCGCGCTGCCGCTGAACGAGGCGCCGCTGATCGTCACGCCCTGCTTGCTGTAGACGGCGCCGTCGCCGATCGTCGCGTCCTCGGTGAACGTGAAGCCCTTGCCCGCGGCCTTGGCAAGCCCCGCCTGCGCGTTTGCCTCCCACGCCTTGGCCGTCGCCGGGTCCGGCGCCTGGCCCACGATCACCATGAACACATCCGTCGTCCGGGCGCCGTAGGTGCAGATGCGGCCCTGCCCGGATGTCACTGACTCCGTCCCGGCGGGGAACGTGGTCCCGGCCATCGCGTTGACCGTGGCGTTCGGGATGATGGTGCACGGGTCGAGACTCGTCGGGACGGCCGTCGCTTCCGCGTTGGCACTGCTGCTCGGCCCGGTGCTGGCCGGTGCGCTGGGGGCGGGCGTCGGCACCGACGACGGCGTGGCGGCGCTCGTGGGCGCCTCGCTGGGGGCGGTGGATAGGGCGGCGCTCGCGGCCGCCTGGCTGGGGGCGGTGGTTGCGGAGCTGCCGCTGCACGCGGCGAGCACGACGCACAACCCCGCGACAAGGACGACCGAGGTGGGACGCATCTTCCTCTCCTTGCTGGCTGAACCAGTCGGCCCGTCCGTCGGGCAAGCCCGTTTGCAGGGCTCGGAAGCCGCAGCCCGCATAGTACGTCGATAAGCGGCGGCGAAGTCGCACCGGCCAGAATCGGCGCATGAGATCGCGCGCGCGAATCTGGCTAGCCACCTTGGCTTGACGTGGCAACGTCACTAGCCTAGGGTCTGGCATGAAGCGGGTGGACCTGCTCCGCCGCATCGGGGTGGCCGCACGGGACACCGGGCTGCGGTGGGAGCTCCACCGGCAGGGATCCGAGCACGAGGTCTGGGCTCTCGATGGGGAGGCCGTCGTGATCCCGCGGCATCGAGAAGTCAACGAGACGACTGCCTTGCAGATCATGCGGACGCTCGAGGGAAAGCTGGGGGCCAGATGGTGGCTGTTGGGAGAGAGACCTACACCGTGCTCGCCGAGCCCTCCGGCTCCTGGTGGGCCATCACGATCGCCGAGCTTCGAGGCGTCTTCACGCAGGCTCGCCGGCTCGAGAACGTCGAGCACATGGCCCGCGACGCCATCGCACTCCTGCTCGATGTGCCGGCGGACTCGTTCGACATCGACATCCGGCAGGTGCTGGACCCCGAAGTCGCGCAAGCCGTGGACGAGGCGATCAGCGCCAGGTCCGAGGCGGCGGATCGGCGGCGTGTCGCCGCCCTGAAGTCGCGCGAGGCCGTGCGGCTCCTGGACCAGCGTGGCCTGCCGCAACGGGACATCGGGCGGATCCTGCACCTCTCGCACCAGCGCGTGGCGCAGATCCTCGCCTCGGGCGCAACCGTCGAGGCGTCCTGAGCCGCGCGTTTCGCACGCCACCGTCGCGCTTCAGCCGGCCAGGCCGCGTCCCTTCTCGAGCACGATCTGGTGGTCCTGCGTGATCCCGGTCGCGAAGCCCGCCTCGGACAGGGCCAGGTAGTACTCCCACATCCGGACGAAGCGCTCGTCGAATCCCTGCGCCCGCACCGCGTCGAGGTTGGCGAGGAACCGCTCGCGCCATGCCCGCAGCGTGAGGGCGTAGCTGGGGCCGATGTCGCGGGCGTCGCGGAGCAGCAGCCGCGTGCCGTGGAGCGACTGCTCGATCACCGACAGGGACGGGCACAGGCCGCCCGGGAAGATGTACGTCTGGATCCAGTTGGCGCCCCGGCGCTGCGCCTCGTAGGCCACGTCGGGGAAGGTGATCACCTGGAGGCTGAACTTGCCACCGGGCCGCAGGGCGCGGTCCACCGCCGCGAAGTAGGTCTCGTAGAACTCGGCGCCCACCGCCTCGAGCATCTCGATCGAGACGACCGCGTCGTACTGCCCGGTGATGTCGCGGTAGTCGCGCAGCGCGATGTCCACGAGGTGCTCGAGCCCCGCCTCGCGGACGCGCTCCCGCGCCAGGGCGTGCTGCTCAGCCGAGATCGTGACCGAGGTGACGCGGCAGCCGAGCTCGCCGGCGGCGTACAGCGCGAAGCCGCCCCATCCGGAGCCGATCTCGAGCACGTGCATCCCGGCCTGCAGGCCAGCGCCCTCGGCGATCCGCCGGTACTTGGCGCGCTGCGCGTCGGCGAGCGACTGGCCCGGGACCTCGAAGACGGCCGACGAGTAGGTCATCGTCTCGTCGAGGAACAGCCGGTAGAAGTCGTTCCCCAGGTCGTAGTGGGCGGCGATGTTCCGGCGCGCCTGGGCCTTGGAGTTGCGGCGGGCGCGGTGGGCGAGCCGGCGCGGCAGGTCGAACGGGCGTCGCCACCAGCCGGCGTTCATGGACAGCGCGGCTCGGTTGAGGGCCGC
The DNA here is from genome assembly GCA_037446495.1 of Chloroflexota bacterium. Taxonomy (GTDB): domain Bacteria; phylum Chloroflexota; class Limnocylindria; order Limnocylindrales; family CSP1-4; genus CAIXZV01. The sequence continues at coordinate 10,212 of JBBIIL010000040.1, forward strand.
CAGCTCGATCAGCGCCTGCAGGTCCGGCGAGGACCACTGCCCGTCCATGTAGGCCTCGCCGGCGCCGGTCTCGCCGTGGAGCAGGAGTCGCGTGGCCGCCGACCGGTCGTGGACGCGGATCTCGGCATGCCGACCCGAGGTGCGATCGCCGAACACGCGGGTGCGGCCGTCGGGCAGGACCACCGTGAGGCGCCCGATGCGGATCCGCGCCGCGCCGCGGAGGAGGATGCGCTCCGCGAGGGACGACAGCGTGCGCGACGTGACGCCCGGAACCGAGCCCGCCGAGGCCTCGATGCTCACGAGGCCGCCCTCCCTTCGGCAAGCTGAGGCGGCGCGGCTGCCTTTCGGACGCTGGCCTTCGCCAGCGCCTCGCCGTGCCGATGGAAGGTGGCCCCCCGGCGCCACAGTCGCCAGGCGTGGACGTAGATGAGCGCCACGGTCCGCTGGGTCATCAGCGGATGCCGGAGCAGCGTCCGCAGCAGGCTGCGGTTCGTCAGGCGGCGTCGCGTGAGCACCAGGCTGGTCGAGAGCACGGGCGCGTCGCCCTGGCGCTCGTTGATCGCGATCCGCAGCCGGCTCGGGTCGTCCGCGACGTGGACCGTGTAGCGGCCCTCCATGTCGATGAACGGCGACACGTAGAAGTCCTTGTCCATCGAGGCGACGAAGGCGCCACTCGGATCCCGAGGCCGGAGCGTGTACAGGTGGCGCTCGAGGTGCGGCGTGTTGCTCACCTCCACGATGACCACGCGCAGTTCGCCCGCAGCATCGCGGCACAGGTAGAAGCTTGCCGGGTTGAACACGAACCCGAGGTACCGCAGGTTGGTCACCAGCGTGATCCGCCAGCCGGACGGGTCCTCGCCCTCCGCGCGCAGGTGGGCCAGGACGGTCTCGCGGAGGTCCTCCGCGGGCTGGGGCCAGTGGTCGGCGTCACGGAACTCCAGCACGTTCCGCCGGTTGTGGCTCACCAGCCGGATCGTGCGCTCGACCTCGTCGAGCTCATCGAGGTCGAGCGCGAGGTAGAAGACCTTGTGGTCCAGCGCGTACTCGACCGGGCGCGCCCGGCGGTGCCGGACCGTGCCCTCGACCAGGTGCGACCTCATGCGGCCAGCTCGCTGTCCTGCTCGTCTCCGCCCACGAGCTCCGCCGCCAGGTAGCCGGACCGGCAGCCGTCCTCGTGGAACCCCCACCCGAGGTGGGCGCCCGCATAGTACGTCGCCCGGTGGCCCTGCAGCCGGCCCACCGCGCGCTGCGAGTCGAGGAGGCGGTGGGTGTAGAGCGGGTGGCTGAACTCGCGGGCGAGGATCACGTGCTCGTCCCGAACCGCGTCGCCCGGGTTGATCGAGACGAAGTACTGGGTGGGTCCCGGCAGCGACTGGAGGCGGTTCATGTGGTAGGTCATCATCACCGCGCCGCCGGGCGGGTTGCACGCGGCCTGTTGCACGTTCCAGGACGCCCACGCCCCGGGGCGCCGGGGCATGATCGAGGCGTCTGTGTGGAGCACGACCTGGTTGCGGTTGTACTCGAAGCCGCCGAGGGCTGACCGCTCGGCGGGATCGGCGTCGCGCAGCAGGCCGAGCGCGTCGTCGGCATGGGTGGCCATGACGACGGCGTCGAAGCGGTCGTGGGCGCCCGCGCGGGTGCGCACCACGGCACCGGCCTCGTGCCGGGCCACCTCCACCACGGCGTCGCCGGAGCGCACCGTGCCCGACGGGAGGGCGGCGATCAGCTTGTCCACATAGGCGCGCGAGCCGCCGGTCACCGTCCGCCACGGCAGCGCGTTGCCCACGCCGATGAGCCCGTGATTGTCGAGGAAGTGGAGCAGGTAGTCCACGGGGTACTCGAGGGTCCGGCCGGGCGCCGTGGACCAGACCGCTGCCGTGATGGGCACCAGGAAGTGGTCGCGGAAGTGGTGTCCGAACCCGCGATCGTCGAGGTACTCGCCCAGCGTGAGGCCCGTCTCCTCGGACGCGTCGAGCACGGCCCGCGCGTCGCGGTAGAAGCGCAGGATGTCCGGGAACATGCGCAGGTAGGAGGGGCGGGCGGCCAGACCGGGCTGGGCGAGGAAGCCGCCGAGGCCGCGGGAGCCGAACTCGACGTCGCAGGCCGCGCAGGCAGACCCGAACGACATGTTGCTGCGCTGCGTCTCGACGCCGAGCTCCTTGAACAGCCCCACGAGCCGCGGGTACGTGGGCTCGTTGTAGACGATGAACCCGGTGTCCACGCTGACGGGGCCGCCGGGGGCATCGACCGCGACCGTGGCGACGTGGCCGCCGGGCGTGCCCTCGCCCTCGAACAGCGTGACGTGGTGACCGTCCCTGTGGAGCGCGTAGGTGGCGGTGAGCCCGCTGACGCCGGCCCCGACGACAGCGACCCTCATCGGTCGGCCGCCCGGGCCGCCGCGCGCGCGTCGAGCGCCACCTGCATCCCACCCAGGGCGTCAGTGGCGATCTTGCGGAAGGTGCCGCCTGCGAAGGGCTCGACGAGGCGCATCCAGCCGCCGAGCCGGATGTCGGCCGTGTAGTCGATGTGCGTGCCCGTCGCCGTGGCAGCGAAGCGGATCTCGTCCACCGCCGAGACGCCGGAGCCCTCGCCGGTCAGCACGACGCGGTGGGGCGGCTCGAACGTCGTGATGCGGTACTCCATCGGCGACACCCGGCCGCGCATGCGGACGCCGAGGCGGTAGCGGGCGCCGAGGCCCACCGGGCCGGCATCGACCCGCTCGGAGCTGGCGACCCCCGGGTCCCAGTCGTGGGAATTGGCGAAGTCGGCGATGAACGCGAAAGCGTCGTCGACGGGCAGTGGCGTGTCGATCGTCTCGTGCAGGCGGGTCATGTGTGCGGCGTGCTCCTGGCTGTCCGGATCGGGGACGCTTCATGATGCTTTCGCACGAGATGGCGATCCGGACGGGTGCCCCTTGCGAAGAGGTGGTGTGATGACACCCAAGACGCTGCTCGACGACCTCCTCGAACTGCTCGTGGCGCCCTCGTTCGCCCGGACCGGCTACACCGTCCGGCGCCGGCTGTTCGCCTGGGAGGCGCCCACCTCGTGGAGCCTCTCCGGCAGGACAGCCGTCATCACCGGCCCAACGTCGGGCCTGGGACGCGAGGCCGCACGCTCGCTCGCCGCGATGGGGGCACGCCTCGTCCTCGTCGGCCGCGACCCGGACCGGCTGGGGCGCACCCGGGACGAGCTCGGTGCCGAGACGGGCAACCAGGCGATCGCGACGGTCGTGGCGGACATGTCCTCGCTGGCGTCGGTGCGCGCGGCGGCCGACGCGATCCTGGCCGCGGAGCCCCGCCTCGACATCCTCGTGGACAACGCCGGCGCCATGTTCGCCGAGCGCGCGATCACGCCCGAGGGCTTCGAGCGAACGTTCGCCACCATGGTGCTGGGCCCGTTCGTGCTGCTCGCCCGGCTCGCCCCCCGCCTCGCGCAGAGCCCTGACGGCCGCGTCGTCTCGGTCACGTCGGGCGGCATGTACACGCAGGCGCTGCCGCTCGACGACCTCATGTTCGAGCGGGGCGAGTACCAGGGCGCCCGCGCCTACGCCCGTGCGAAGCGGGCACAGGTGGCGCTGATGCGCGAGTGGGCGCGTCGGCTCGAACCCGCGGTGACCGTCACGGCGATGCACCCGGGCTGGGCCGACACGCCGGGCCTGGCGGCCTCGCTGCCCGGTTTCCGAGAGCGCGTGGGCAGCCAGCTGCGAACCGCCGCGGAGGGCGTGGACACGCTCCTGTGGCTCGCTGCCGCGCCGCGCGAGGACGTCGCCCCCGGCCGCCTGTACCTCGACCGGCGCGCGAGGCCCTTCGACCGCATCCCGTCCACCCGGCTCTCGGCGGCCGACCGACGGGCGCTGTGGCACCGCGTGCGTGAGCTGACGGGCGAGGGCGCGCTCCCGGCCGACTGACGGGCAGGTGGTCCGCCGCCGAACCGCAACGCTCTTCGGGTTGCGCGGATCGCCCGCCTGCCCGACGCTTAGCGGCATCTAGGAGGACACCACCCGATGAACGCCCCCGCCCAGCTGCACCACCTGGGCCAGAGCCTGTGGCTCGACAACATCACCCGCGACCTGCTCGACTCCGGCACGCTGGCCCGCTACATCGGCGAGCTGTCGGTCACGGGCCTGACGTCCAACCCCACGATCTACGACAAGGCGATCGGCGGCACCGCGGCCTACGACGCAGCCGTCCGGGGCGCCGCGTCGCTGGGGCTGTCCCCAGAGGCCACGTTCTTCGAGCTCGCGCTGGACGACCTCACGCGCGCGGCGGACATCTTCCGCCCCATCCACGACCGGACGCTGGGCGTGGACGGCTTCGTGTCGCTCGAGGTGTCGCCCCTCCTCGCCTACGACGCCGCGGCCACCGCCGCCGAGGCGGCCCGCCTCCACGCCGCCGGCGGGCGCCCGAACCTGTTCATCAAGATCCCGGGCACGCCCGAGGGCCTGCCGGCCATCGAGGACTCGATCGCGGCCGGCGTGCCGGTGAACGTGACGCTGCTGTTCAGCCCCGCGCAGTACCTCGAGTGCATGGAGGCGTACACGCGCGGCATCGAGCGGCGGGTGGCGGCCGGCCTGCCGCCGTACGTCGCGTCCGTGGCGTCGTTCTTCGTCTCGCGCTGGGACGCCGCCGTCGCCGCAACCGTCCCGGCCGAGCTCAAGAACGGTCTCGGCCTGGCCATCGGCGCCAAGGCGTACGCCGACTACCGGGCGTACTTCGCGAGCGACCGCTGGGGCCGCCTCATGAACGAGGGCGCCCGTCCCCAGCGCCTGCTGTTCGCGAGCACGGGCACCAAGGACCCGGCCGCGTCGGACGTGCTGTACATCGCCGGGCTCGCCGCGCCGCACACCGTCAACACGATGCCCGAGGACACGCTCCTCCGCTTCGCGGACCACGGGACCGTGCCGGGCGCGCTCTCAGCCGACCCTGCCGGGGCCGATGCCGCGCTCGCCGCCTACACCGCCGCAGGGATCGACATCGTCGCGCTGGGCCACGAGCTCCAGGTCAAGGGCGCGGACTCGTTCGTGGGCTCCTGGAACTCGCTCATCGCCCGCATCGAGGCGAAGGCCGCCGCGGTCGCCGCCGGCTGACGCACGCCGGCAACGAAGAAGCCCGGTCTGGCGGCCGGGCTTCGTGGCCTGAGGCGAGGCGGTGCCGGTCAGTCCCGCGGGACTGCCATGTGCTCGCCCTGGCCGCAGCCCACACGGGCCGTGTGCCCGGACTCGTGGCGCGGGCAGAGGTCCTCGCCGGTGCGGAGGCAGTGAAGCGTGGCGCGGCCGTTGCACGGGAGCGCGCCGTGAACCGGGCCGCGGTCCACTGTCTGGCAGCGTCGCGTGGCGGTGCCGGGCTCGGCGATGAGGGTTCGGTACATGGGTCGGACCTGTTGGGCAGTGGCGGACGGCGGCGTCTGCGGCCGTGGGCACCAGTGTCCGGGTGGAGTCGGGCCTCGGTCCACCGCCGCGCGGCCGGTCCGCGGCGGTCCAACGGTCCCCGCGGTCGGGACGTTTCGCCCCCGGTTTCCCTGCCGAACAGCGCATCTGACGGCACCTGCATCGTCACAACCACGGCGTGATGGCCCAGCGATCTTCAATTCGAAGGAGCGGGCTTCGACTGGTACGGCACGGCTCGGATCGCGAATGGCGTCCGACCCCGGCTACCCCCGCCGCCCGCGCCGGACGAGCAGGCCGCCCGCGACGACCGCCAGGACCGCGAGCGCAGCGAACGCGATGGCGATTGGCGCCTGGGCGGCGGACGTCGTGACGGCAGTCTGGAGGCGTACCGAGAGGTCGTCGAGTCCGAGCGCCGTGTAGAGGCCCGCGGCCGGGTTGCCGCCCTCGAGCAGGATGAACACGAGGCCGAGCCCGATGAAGATGGCGCTCGAGAGCACGATGGTCACGTGGCGCCGCACGGGCCCGATCGCAATCTCGCGGCCGCGGAGGCGTCCCCGCGCGGACGGGCCCAGCCGCTCCCACAGGAGGGCCAGCACGAACAGCGGCGCGGCCATCCCCGCGGCGTAGGCCGCCAGGAGCAGGGCCCCGGGAAGCGCACCGCCCGACGAGGCGGCCACCGTGAGCACGCCGCCCAGGATCGGCCCGGCGCAGAACCCGCCCAGGCCGTAGCCCAGCCCGAGCGCGTACGTGCTGGCCGCCCGCTCCATCGTCATGGGCCGGAGGCCGCCGCCGGCGGAGGGCAGCTCGAAGCCGCCGCGCGCCAGCTGGAGGACGCCGATGAGCACGAGCACGACGCCGGCCAGCGTCATCAGGGCGCCGCGCTGCTCGACGAGCACGCCGCCGAGCGCGCCGGCGCCGATGCCGAGGGGCACGAGGAGCGTGATCATCCCCGCGTAGAACACCGCGGTCCGGGCCGCGAGGTGGGCTGGCGACGGGAAGGCGTAGGCGAAGAACGCGGGCAGCAGCAGCGCTGAGCAGGGCGAGAGGAGGGAGAGCACCCCGCCCGCGAACGCGACGAGGAGCTCGACGATCACGGGATGGCTGCCGCGGGAGAGGCGGATCCCTCGGCCGCCTGCACGGCGGCGGTCAGCTGGTCCATGGTCTGGTAGCCGGCGAAGAGCTTGCCGCCGATGACGAAGGCCGGGGTGCCCGAGCCGACCGCGCGCTGGGAGACCACCCCGTCGGCGCGAACGGCATCCACGTAAGTCCCGGCGTCCACGCAGGCGTTGAACTTGGCGGCGTCGAGGCCCAGGCCCGCCCCCAGCGACTTGAGCCGGTCCTTGGTGAACGCGCCGGTGTTCGGCGTGGAGTTCTGGCTCTGGAACAGGAGGTCGTGCATCGGCCAGAACTGGTTCTGGTCACCGGCGCACCGGGCGGCGTTCGCCGCGTCGATCGACTCCTGGCCCTCCCACGCGTAGTCGTGCCACTCGAAGTGGACGCGGCCACTGCTCACGAACGTCGTGCGGAAGGTCGCCTCGATCTCGCGGGCCCACCGACCGCAGTAGTCGCACTGGTAGTCGGAGTACTCCGCCACCACGACGGGCGCCGTTGCGGCACCCTCTGAGGGGCGGACGACGTTCGCCACGGGCTTGGGCGGGGCCATCAGGCCGACCCCGATGATCCCGACGGCCGCGACAGCAGCGGCGAGCAGGACGGCGGGCATCGCCCACCGACGCGCCAGGCGACCGGCGCGGGACGGCTCCGACGGTGCGTGGCTCGTGTGGGTGTCCGTCCGTGCGGCCGCGCGCCGCTCTGCGCGCGTCTGCGGGGCGCGAGGTTCAGGCGCTCGCCGTGACGCCACGGTTCAGGCCTCGGCGACCGGCGTGGCGAGGTAGTCGCGCATGCCGAAGGCGTCCTCGAGGGACTCAGCCGGCTGGAACCCCAGCACGCCCTTCGGCTGCGCTCCGCCGCCCGGGAAGAAGGCGATGGTCGGGATGCTCGAGATGCCGAGGGCACCCGAGACTCCTGGGTTGGCATCGACGTCAACCTTGACCACGTCGATGGCGCCGTCGTACTTGGCGGCGAGCCGCTCGATCTCGGGGGCGACCATGCGGCACGGGCCGCACCAGGCCGCCCAGAAGTCCACGAGGACCGGGCGTGGGGCGTTGAGGACGAGCTGCTCGAAGCTCTCGTCGGTGGCGTGGGCGATCATGGGTGGGGTCCTCGGCGGTGGTCTGGCGGTGGTCGGGCGACGGTCGGGCGGCGTGTAACTTGCATTATTGCGCAAGCGCATGACCATCCTACCGAACACTTGCTTGGATGCG
>JBBIIL010000040.1:18021-27229 GCA_037446495.1 Chloroflexota bacterium
ACTTGCATTATTGCGCAAGCGCATGACCATCCTACCGAACACTTGCTTGGATGCGCAAGCGTGCAGATTGGCACGTCGTTGACGGGCCCACTGGCACAGCGCCCGGGGGCCTGTGAGCGCCCCGGCGGGCCACCGAGGAGCACCAGACGGCGACAGGCCGGCATGGGAGGTGCCGGGCTTCGTCGCTGGGGGATGCGGTCTACCCGGAGGTGGCCTCGAGCGCCGCGCGCAGCCGGGCGAGTCGGGTGTCGCGCTCGCGCACGAACCGCTCGATGCCCGCGAGGATGTGCGCCGCGTCGAGGTGCGCCTCCTCGATCACCTCGTCCACCGAGCCGCCGGTCCGCCAGCGGTCGTCCCAGTCCGCCCCGAGGCTGTAGTCCTCGACGACCGGGCCGGACGCCCACTCGCGCATCAGCTTGACTGCGCCGTTGGTGACGATCATCGCGTCGAGCTTGTGGGCCTCCGACGCGATGGCCTCGCGGTAGGCGGCGTCCTGCCGGCGGAAGAGCTCCTCGCTCTGCGCGGCGACGATCCGGACGTTGAGCCCGAGGGCGTCGAGCTCCGGGAAGAGGGACACCAGGTTCTGCGTGGACAGCGTGCCGCGCACGAAGACGGTCCCGGCGCGGGGCTGGTCCGCGCGCCACTCGCGCAGCATGTAGGCGCCGCGGGCGGCCTCGAGGTGCGAGGGCATGCCCAGCGCTGCGCGGTCCGGGAGGGGGATCGGCGGGCGCGTGAGGTGCAGCACCACGATCGGCGCGTCCGTGCGGAAGGCCGCAGCGAGGAGCACCGGCACCTCGTTGTACTCCCACGGGTGGAGCTCCACGACGCGGCCCTTGGGGAACAGCTGCATGACGCCGGGCGCGAAGATGCCGAAGTGGGTGCGGCTGTCCTCGGCGGTCTCGGGGCCGGAGTGACCTGCGACGTACAGGAGGCGGCCCAGCTTGAGCTCCGTGTCCTGCGCCAGCTGGCTGAACAGGCGCAGCGGCCCGTACTTGAGGTAGCTGAACGAGCCATAGGTGCTCATCGCGCCCCAGAACCCGTCGAAGTGCTCGAACGGGTCGGGGGCGAAGTTCACCGAGGCCAGCCCGGCGAGCATGCCGGCGTTCGTGAACTCGGTGATCTCGGTGGGGAGCAACGAGCCCGAGGGGTTCGTGTCGCGCTCGTACCAGCCGCCGCCGCTCTCGCCGCCGAAGCCGTGGCCGAAGCCCGCGAGGTTGGTGGACTCGGCGAGGTCCGCGGAGGCCGCGACGAACAGCGGGCGGCCGTGCTCTCGGAGCGCGGTGGCGTTGACCCAGCCTGCCCAGGCGGCGAGGCCCGCGCGGTTCGGGGCGGCGTCGCCAGGCTGCTTCCACATCGCTGCCGGGTAGGCCGCAGGATCGAAGAGGCGCGCGTCCTCGAAGACGCGGGCGCCGTCGCCGAGGCGCAGGCCGGGCTCGTCCTGCGGCACAGTCGCCGCGATCGCCACGAGCCGGTCCGAGAGCCAGCGGACGAGCGCGGGGTCCCGGCGCAGGACCGACAGCGCCACGTCGAGGTTGCGCTGGGCCTGCCCGCGGCGGGCGGCCTCGTCGGCGGGGGCCGGCTCGTCCACGCCTTCGTACGCGACCCCGTAGCGAGCCATGAAGTCCTTGCGGACAGCCCAGAACTCGGGCGCGTGGCGCGGCCAGACGGACCCGTGGCTCGGCGCGTCCACCTTGCCGTAGCCGCGGCCCTTGCGCGTCTTGAACCACGCGACCGAGGGGACACGGGCCGGGTTGTCGCCACGCGCCGCCTCGAGCAGCGTGCGGGTGACGGGCGCCCAGCGCATCCCGTCCTCGGTCCCCGCGACGCGCCAGCCGTACGGCGCGAACCAGTCCACCGGCGTTCCGGGCGTGACCGAGCTGGCCGGCCGGCCGTCGATGCCGAAGTCGTTCCAGTCCACCAGGAACACGAGGTTGGACAGGCCCAGGCCCCAGGCGGAGTTCTTCACCTCGTGCGTGGCGCCCGGCGTGAGGCCGCCCTCGCCCTCGACGACGAAGACGCGGACGTCGCCCGCGCCCGCGATCTTGAGCGCGAGCGCCTCGCCCGCCGCCACCGGCATCCCGTGGCCCGAGGGCCCCGTGTTTGCCTTGAAGAACAGCGTCTTGCCGGCCATCTCGGCGTGGCCCGGCAGGCCGCCCTTCCGGCGGAGCGTGAGGAGGTCCTCGGGGAGCACGGTCCAGCGGCCGCCCTCGGGCAAGGCGAAGGACGCGTCACGGTCGAGGGCGGCCCGCTGTCGGAGCGTGTCGGACAGCACGGCGAGCAGCGTGTAGACCGCCGGCACGGCGTGGCCCGCGGAGAGCACGAAGCGGTCGGCGTAGCGCAGCCAAGGCTGACGGATGTCCCAGCGCATGGCGCCCGAGAGCATCAGCGCCAGCAGCATGTGGACCTTGGAGTGGGAGCCGCCGGGGTGCCCCGACTGTCGATCGTTGAGCGCGAGGTCCATGCACTCGTCCACGACGTCCTTGAGCAGCTCCCAGCGCTCGAAGTCGGGCTCGGCGGCGGCGAACAGGTGCTCCGCCTCGCCGGCCGAGGAGGTCGTCGTCGGCACCGTCATCGGGCCGACCCGGCCGCCACGGCCGCCACGAGCGGCTCGATCACGGTGCGCATGCGCCGGAGCGCCTCCTCGATGTTCTCGCGCGACGTGGCGTACGAGAGCCGGATGTGGTTGGCGCCCACCTGGCCGAACGCGGTCCCCGCGAGCACCGAGACGCCAGCCTCGTTCAGCAGCTTGTCCGCCAGCTGCGCGCCGGTGATGCCCGTGCCGGAGATCTCCGGGAAGACGTAGAAGGCGCCCTCGGGGCGGAGGCAGCTGACACCGGGGATGGCGTTGAGGCCGTCCACCACCAGGTCGCGGCGGGCCTTGAACTCCTCGACCATCCGCTCGACCTCGTCCTGCGGGCCGGCGATCGCCTCCACGGCGCCCACCTGCGCGAACGTCGTGGCGCCCGAGACGGTGTTGATGATCAGCCGGCCGAAGCCTTGGTTGAGCCAGCCCGGGACGATGCCGTAGCCGAGGCGCCAGCCGGTCATCGCCCACGTCTTGGAGAACCCGTCGAGCACGATGGTGCGCTCGGCCATGCCGGGGAGCGCGGCGATCGACACATGCTGGCCGGTGTACAGGATCCGCGAGTAGATCTCGTCCGAGAGGACGACGAGGTCGTGCTCGATCGCGATGGCCGAGATGCGCTCGAGGTCGTCGCGGGTCAGGACGCCGCCCGTCGGGTTCGCCGGCGAGTTGATCACGATCAGCCTGGTCTTGGGCGTCACGAGGCTCGCCAGCTCGTCGGGGTCGAGACGGAAGTTGTTCTCCCGGCGGATCGCGATCGGCACGGCCGTCCCACCGACGAACCGCGTGACCGACTCGTAGATCGGATAGCCGGGGTCGGGGACGATCACCTCGTCGCCGGGGTCCACCAGCGCGAGGATCGCGTAGTACATGACGCCCTTGCCGCCCACCGTGACGAAGACGTTCTGAGGGTCGGGGGCGAAGCCGCGGCGCTTGGCGGTGTCGGCGGCGATGGCGTCGCGCAGCTCGGGGATGCCGGGGAACGGCGGGTAGTGCGTCCTTCCCTCGTCGATCGCGCGCTTCGCCGCCTCACGGACGTTGGCCGGGGTGTCGAAGTCGGGCTCGCCGATCTCGAGGTGGACGACGCTGCGGCCCTGGGCCTCGAGCGCGCGCGCCCGTGCCGCCGCCTCGAATGCGGTCTCGGTGCCGATGGACGCCATACGCGAGGCGAGCTGCATGGGGACGGACCTCGTGCGATCTGAGGATCGTGACGATCTCACCGCGAGTCGGAAGCGTCTAGCGCGATTTCCTATCCCGAATGCACAGGTGAGCTGCACGATCGCGTTCCCGCCAGCGGTCCGCGCCGGGGACGATCGAAGCTCGTGGCGGCGGTCGACCCTTCCCTACTCGGCCGGCCAGCGCAGCGCGGCGAGCGTCTCGGCGATGGCCGGGTGCGCGCGCCGTCCCGGCTTCACCGCCACCAGGACGCGCCGCGACATGGCCGGCGCCAGCGGGGCGATCCGGGCGCGCACGCGACGGTCGCGGAGGGCGAGGCCGGGCAGGATCGCAACGCCGAGGCCGGCCTCCACGAGCGCGATGATCACCGAGTAGTCGCGGCAGGCGGAGCGCACCTTGGGCTCGAAGCCGGCCCGCGCGCACGCGCGCTCGACGGCTCCGCGGATGTTGCTGGTCTCGGTGTCCATGATCCAGGCGTCGTCGGCCAGCGTCCGCAGGGGCACCGGCCCGCCCGCTGCGCCCGGCGCGCCCGGCACGGCCACGTAGAGCGGGTCCACGTTGAGCTCCACGAGCTCGATCGCGGGCTCGACGATCCGCGTCGCGTCGTCGTACTCGTCCACGACCGCGAGGTCCACCTCGTCGAGGCGCAGGGCCGCGAGGCTCTCGGCCGTCTCGAGGTCCCGCAGCGTGACCGTGAGGCGGGGGTGATCACGACCGAGCTGGGCGATGGCGCCCGGCAGGATCGCCCGGGCGGCGGTCGGGAAGGCGGCGATCCGAAGGGACCCGGTGATCTCGGCCCGGCTCGCCGCCAGCTCTGATTCGGCCGCGTCGATCGCCTGCGTGATGGTGTCCGCGTGCCGGACCAGCATCTGGCCGGCATCGGTGAGGCGGATGCGCCGCCCGTCCGGCTCGAGCAGCGCCACGCCCGCCTCGACCTCGAGGATGCGCAGCTGCTGGCTGACTGCGGACGGCGTGATCGACATCGCCTCCGCGGCCGCACGGATGGTCCCCCGCCGGCCCACCTCGCGCAAGAGCTGGAGCCGCCACACGCCGAGCATGAACCCTCCTCTCCGGGCCGACTGACCGAGTCTAATCCCCGTGCCGTGCCGTGCCGCGTCCGGCCCGCCGAGGCAGACGGGCCGGCGTCCTCGTGCGCCGCCCGCTCCCGTTCAGCCGGCACCACAGGGCCGCCGACGAGTTGCCATCCGGCCCTACCCCCGCGACCAGCGGCAGGGCGACGATCGCACCCGGATCGGCAATTGACGACGCCCCCTTCGGGGAGCTTCTGCGAGGAGGTGGGCATGAGCAGCGTGCTCGCGGTGATCCTCGCCGGCGGAGCTGGCGAGCGGCTGTCGGTGCTCTCGTCCATCCGCTCCAAGCCGGCCGTGCCGTTCGGCGGCAAGTACCGCCTGATCGACTTCAGCCTGTCCAACTGCGTGAACTCGGACATCACCGACATCCTGGTGCTGACGCAGTTCAGCCCCCGCTCGCTGATCGACCACATCGGCACCGGGCGCGCCTGGGACCTCGACCGGATGCGCGGCGGCGGCGTGAAGATCCTCCAGCCGTACATGGCCGCGGACCGGACCGGCTGGTACCGCGGGACGGCCGACGCCGTGCGCTACAACCTCCACGAGGTGGATCAGGAGGGGGCCGACGACGCGCTGATCCTGGCCGGCGACCACATCTACAAGATGGACTATCGGCCGATGCTGGCCCAGCACCGCGCCACGGGCGCCGACGTGACGATTGCGGTGCGCACGGTGCCGATCGAAGAGGCGCCGCGGATGGGGATCTGCGAGCTCGATGAGGACCTCCGCGTGGTGGACTGGGAGGAGAAGCCCGCGGTGCCGAGGAGCACGCTCGCCTCGATGGGCGTGTACGTCTTCCGACGCGACGCCCTCCACGCGTGGCTGGGCGAGGAGCGCCACGACTTCGGCGCCGACGTCGTCCCCGCGATGCTCAGGGGCGGAGCCAAGGTCTACGGCCACATCTTCGACGGCTACTGGCGCGACGTGGGCACGATCCAGGCCTACTGGGCCGCCAACCTGGACCTCGTCGGACTGGTCCCGCCGATCGACCTGTTCGACCGGACGTGGCTGATCCACACGCGGTCCGAGGAGCGCTCGCCGGCCAAGCTCGGCCCGGTCGCGCTCATCCAGCACTCGCTGATCAGCCACGGGTGCATCGTCAACGGAACCGTCCACAACTCGGTGCTCTCGCCCGGCGTGCGCGTGTCCGAGGGCGCCGTCGTGCGCGACTCGATCGTGCTGCTCGACACGCAGATCGGGCCCGGCGCCACGGTGGACACGGCAATCCTGGACAAGTTCGTCCACGTGGGCGCCGGCGCGACGGTGGGCGGCGGCGACGACCGGGACACGCCCAACGCCGAGTCGCCGCAGCACCTGTTCAGCGGCATCACCGTGGTGGGCGAGCGGGCGCGGATCCCCGCCGGCGCGTGGATCGGACGCAACTGCCTGATCGGGCCGCGGGCGATCGAGTCGGACTTCCCGGATCGGGCTGTCCCGTCGGGGTCCACGCTGCGGGCGGCCGCAGCGCCGGACATCCACGAGGGCTCCACGGCGAGAGGGCAGCCCGGGTGGGGGTAGCCCCACCCCCAAGATGCCCGCTGCCCGGCTGGGATCTGCGGGCCGCCGGCCGTAGCGTGGGTACCGTCAACCACCGCACCTGCCCCGGGAGGGAAGGAGCCCCACATGCGCCGCCTGTTCGCGGTCGCGGCCACGGTCGCGATCCTCATCCTCGCCTTTGCGCCTGCCGCGTTCGCGGCCGACCCGGTCAACTGGACCGGGCGCGGCGCCATCATCAGCGTCAACGGCACCGTTGACGTCCCTGCCGGCCAGGCGCTGGACGGCGTCGTAGTCGTCGACGGCACGGCCACCATCGAGGGCACCGTCAACTCGGTCGTCCTCGTCCACAGCACGGCCACCTTCACGGGCGCCACCGCCCACCACCTCCTGGTGGTGGACAGCACGGCGAACCTCGGCCCGGCCACCACGATCTCGGGTGACATCGCGACCCTCAACGGCACCGTGGTCCGCGACGCCTCGGCCGTCGTGGCCGGCCGCACCACGGTGCTCGACGTCAACCTCGCCGCACTCGCCTTCGCGATCATTCCCCTGCTGATCGTCCTCTGGGTGGGCGTGTATGTCGCCATGGTGGTCGCCGGGCTCGGGCTCGCCGCGTTCGGCGCGCGCCAGGTCCGCTCCGCCGAGCAGCTCATCGCCAGCAAGCCCGGCCACACGCTGGCCGCGGGGCTGATCGCCATGGTCGGCCTGCCGGTGTTCTTCGGCGTGCTCACCGTCACGATCATCGGCGCCCCCATCGGCCTCGCCGCGCTGCTGATCGGCCTGCCCCTGCTGTCCCTCGTCGGCTGGCTCGTGGCGGCGATCTGGATCGGCGACTGGCTGCTCGGCAAGCGCGGTCCCGTGGAGACGGGGCACCCGTACAAGGCGGCGGTGCTGGGCGTGGTGGTCCTCGCGATCGCGGGGATCCTCCCCTTCGTCGCCGGCATCGCCACCCTGTTCGGGGTCGGCGCCGTTGTCCTGGCCGCGTGGGACGGGTTCCGACCTGCGTCCACCGCCCCCGTGGCCCCGACCTTCGACGGCCCGACCGGCTGGCCCGAGCCCTTCCCGACGACGGCCGGCTGACGGCCATGGCGACCTGCGCGATGCCGATTCGCTACCTGCAGCGCGCCGTGGCCGCCACGCCTCGCTCACCCCGGATCCCGACGACCGCCGCCGGGATCCTCGGCGTTGGCCGGCTGGGGCAGGTGGCCGCGAACACCGCCGACGTCCCCGTCGTACGGGTGGATAACCCCGGCAGCGCCGCGGAAGCCCATGCCGCCAGGACGGCCGACGCCGACTGATCTTGCCGTCCGGCCCTTGCAGGCGTCCCCGGCCGAACGCAACGCTCCACGCACAGCGTCCCTGAGGAGACTGACATGCACGTCCTTGTGGCCGTTGCCACCCGCCACGGGTCCACCCGCGAGATCGCGGAGCGGATCGCCGAGCGTCTTCGGGCCGACGGCCTCGACGCCGAGGCGAGACCCGCCGCCGAGATCCGCGACGCCGCCCGCTTCGACGCGTTCGTCGTGGGCGGGGCCGCCTACATGTTCCACTGGCTGGGCGACGCCACCAAGTTCGTCGAGCACAACCGCGCCCTCCTGGCCACCCGGCCAACCTGGCTGTTCTCCAGCGGCCCCATCGGCACCGACCTCGTGGACAAGCAGGGCCGCGACGTCTTCGAGACGACGATCCCCAAGGAGTTTCCCCGCCTGCGCGAGATGGTCCACCCGCGCGGCGAGCGGGTCTTCTTCGGGGCGGTGGACCCGGACGCCAAGCCCATCGGGATGGCCGAGCGGTTCATGAAGGTCCTGCCGGCGGGCAAGGACGCGCTGCCCAAGGGCGACTTCCGCGACTGGGCCGCCATCGACGCCTGGGCCGACGAGATCGCCGCCGCCCTCCGACCGGCGCCCGTGGCAGGCTGACCAGGAGCGGCGTCGGCCGACACCCGGACGCGGGAAGGGGCGCTCCGACGCGCTCGAGGACGCCCCGGTTCCCGTGTTCCGGCCTCTTGGGTGACGACCCGGCCCGGGCTGGCCGACGCGCTCGACCACGCCCCGGTTCAACGTGTTCCGGGCCGCCGCGGACGCCGGTCCGGGCGGCTGGCCAGTCAGCCGCCTGTGTACGTCCGCCATGCGAGCAGAGCGGCGACGGCAAGCCCGCACCCGCCGATGAGGCCGCGGAACAGCCCCGGCGGAAGGCGTCGGGCGATCCACGGCCCGGTCATGCCGCCGATGAACAGGCCGGCGGCCAGCGGCACCACGAACGCCCAGCGCACCGGGCCGAAGAGTGCGAAGCCGATCGCCGCGGCGCCGTTCGCGACGCCGGCCAGGATCGCCTTGGCTGCGTTGACGTGGGTGAGGGGCCGGTCGATGACCGCTGACAGAACGACGATCGCGATGATCCCCCCGGCGGCGCCGAAGTACCCCGTGTAGACGGCGCTCGCGAAGAAGGCGGTCGCGGTTGCGGGAGTGATCCCGTGCGGGCGGAACCGGGCATGCCGGGCCAGCCACGGTTGGACGAGGATCAGCGACGAGGCGCCGGCGATGAGCACCGGTGCCACCAGCTCGAACCATCGCGCCGGCAGCACCAGCAGCAGCAGCGCGCCCGTCGCACCGCCGGCCGCAGCCACGATCGCGAGGCGAGCGAGCGTCGGCCGCTGCCCGCGCAGCTCGTGACGAGCGCCGACTGCCGCCCCGCCCGCGTTGAACACCAGTGCCACGGTGTTGGTCACGTTCGCCGCCACTGGTGCCAGCCCAAGGGCGAGAAGCGCTGGGTACGTGACCAGGGACGCGAGGCTCACGAGGATGCTGACGATCCCGCCCGCCACGCCCACTCCGAACAGGGCGAGGGCCTGGATCGGCGT
>JBBIIL010000041.1:0-26494 GCA_037446495.1 Chloroflexota bacterium
GCGCCGGGCATGGGCCACGTCCCCGGAGGGCTCGAGGGGTACGGTCGGCTCATCCGGCTCCACACCTCGCTGGACATCGCTCCCGAGGCGCTGCACCAAGCGGGCCTCGCTGAGATTGCGCGGATCGACGCGGAGATCGAGGCGCTGGCGGGGCGCGCCCTGGGAGCGCGGAGCCTCGGCGCGGCCATCGACCGGCTGCGCAACGATCCGACCCTCGGCTTCACGACGCGCGACGAGGTCCTGGCGAGCGGCGTCGAGGCATTGGCGCGGGCGAATGCGGCCATCCCGGCGTTCTTCGGCCGGCTGCCCAAGGCCCCCTGCGTCGTGGTCCCGATGGGCCCCCACGAGGAGGAGCACGGGACGATCGCCTACTACCGCGAGCCCGCCGCCGACGGGTCGCGGCCGGGTCAGTTCTACCTCAACCTCGCCCGACCCGAGACGCGTCGGCGGTACGAGGCCGAGGCGCTCGCGTACCACGAGGCCGTCCCCGGTCACCACCTCCAGATCGCGATCATGCAGGAGCTCGACGGGCTGCCCGCGTTCCGCCGCCACCTCGGCGTGACCGCGTTCGTCGAGGGGTGGGGGCTGTACACCGAGCGCCTCGCCGACGAGATGGGGCTGTACTCGGACGACCTGTCGCGCCTGGGCGTGCTCTCGTACGACGCGTGGCGGGCGTCGCGACTGGTCGTGGACACGGGGATGCACGCGCTGGGCTGGTCGCGCGACCGGGCGATCGCCTTCATGACCGAGCACACGGCGCTGGCGGCGAACAACATCGCCAACGAGATCGACCGCTACATCGGCATGCCGGGCCAGGCGCTCGCCTACAAGACCGGCCAGCTGGAGATGCGTCGGCTGCGCGCCGACGCCCAGACCCGCCTCGGCGCCCGATTCGACATCCGCGGCTTCCACGACACGCTGCTGGGCTCGGGCGCGGTGCCGCTGGCGACAATGGGGGCGCTCGTGGACACGTGGGTCGAGGCGCAGCTGGCGGGCGGCTGAATCCCCGTCGCGATCCGTGCCCGCGGCCTGCGCTCGCCACGGTTCGACGCCGCCCGGTCCCGGCTCGCGCCCCACACCCCGCCACGCGACGCCGCCTGACGCCCGACCACCGGCTCGAGCCCGGGCCGAGCTCGACGCCTCCCGACGCCCTCACTCGTTCGACTCCCAGTCGAAGGTTTCAAGCTGAACCCGTCCAATCTTCGACTCGGAGTCCAAGAGCCGACGGGATCAGGGACGGATCTGGGTCGGATCGGTCGTAGATTCGACTCGCAGTCGAAGTGCCGACCGGGTCGGCCCAGAATATTCGCCGCAACGGCGAAGCGAGGAGGACGGGCCGCGGAGGAAGACCGCCCGAGCGGCGGGACCCTACCGCCGCCGCCGCTGATCGCCGTTCTGGCCGCCGTCGCGCGGGGCATACTTGACAGCGCATTCCCCTCCTGCCACCACGCACGTCCCGAGGAACTCATGGCCGCCAACCGTCCGCTCCCGTATGACCGCCCCACCGACCCGGGCAAGCGCCACAGTCACGCGCTCACCGACGGACCGGACCGAGCGGCCGCCCGGTCGATGCTCAAGGCGGTCGGCTTCACCGACGACGACCTGGCCCAGCCGATCATCGGCGTCGCCACGACCTGGATCGAGACGATGCCCTGCAACCTCAATCAGCGGCGGCTGGCGGAGTTCGTCAAGGAGGGCATCCGGGCGGCGGGCGGCACGCCGATGGAGTTCAACACCATCTCTATCAGCGATGGCGTGTCGATGGGCACCGAGGGCATGAAGGCCAGCCTGATCAGCCGCGAGGTCATCGCGGACTCGATCGAGCTGGTCGCCCGCGGCCACCTGTTCGACGGCCTCGTGTGCCTGGTGGGCTGCGACAAGACCATCCCCGCCGCCGCCATGGCCCTGGGCCGCCTCGACATCCCGGGCCTCGTGCTCTACAACGGCACAATCCTCCCCGGCACCTACAAGGGCAAGGACGCCGACATCGTCACGGTGTTCGAGGCGATCGGCGCGTACAACGCTGGCACGATCAGCCTCGAGGACCTCTACGAGGCGGAGAACGGCGCCTGCCCCGGCGCCGGCGCGTGCGGCGGCCAATTCACGGCCAACACCATGTCCATGGTCCTCGAGTTCCTGGGCCTCTCGCCGGCTGGCCTCAACGGCATCCCGGCCGAGGCGCCCGAGAAGGACGAAGCGGCCCGCCGAGCCGGCGAGCTCGTGATGACCCTCGTCCACCACGACATCCGCCCTTCGTCCATCGTGACCAAGGGCTCCCTCGAGAACGCGGTCGCGTCCGTGGCGGCAACAGGCGGCTCGACCAATGCGGTCCTGCACCTGCCGGCCATCGCCGCCGAGTACGGGCTCACCCTGACGCTCGACGAGTTCGCGGCCATCGCCGACCGCACCCCGCTCATCGCCGACATGCGCCCGGGCGGTCGCTACCTCGCGGCGGACATGTACAGGGCCGGCGGCGTCGCCATCGTCATGAAGGAGCTGCTCAAGAAGGGCCTCCTCCACGGCGAGGAGCGGACCGTGGACGGCCGGACGATCGCGAAGGTCGGCGCGGACAGCGTGGCCACCGAGGGCCAGCCCGTCGTCAGGGACATCGAGACGCCGATCAAGCCGTTCGGCGGCCTGACCATCCTCAAGGGATCGCTCGCGCCCGAGGGCTGCGTCGTCAAGCTGGCCGGCCACGAGCGCAAGACGCACCGCGGTCCGGCCCGCGTGTTCGACAACGAGCACGCCTGCTACCAGGCGGTGCGCGACCGCAGGATCCTCAAGGGCGACGTGGTCGTCATCCGGTACGAGGGGCCAGTCGGCGGCCCCGGCATGCAGGAGATGCTCTCAGTCACGGCGGCCATTCAGGGTCAGGGCATCGGCGGCGACATCCTGCTGCTCACCGACGGCCGGTTCTCCGGCGGCACCCACGGGCTGATGATCGGCCACGTGGCGCCCGAGGCCGCGGTGGGTGGACCGATCGCGCTGGTCGAGGACGGCGACCTCATCAGCGTGGACGTGGACCGCAAGGAGCTCAACCTCGAGGTGGACGAGGCGGTGCTGGCCGAGCGCCGCGCCCGCTGGACGCCGCCGGCCCCGCGATACACCACCGGCGCCTTCGCCAAGTACGCCGCGCTCGTCTCATCCGCGTCGGAGGGCGCCATCACCAACGGCGCCGCGCTGGCCCGGGCGCTCGACGCCCGGGCGCTCGACGCCCGCGTGCGCGGCTGACAACGCGGCAGCCGCCAGGCGCCGAGGTCCAGCGAAGCGCCCGCGGTCGGGCGGAAGGGAGGACGCGATGCCATCGCACCCGACGCCTGGGCTGGCGCCTCGGACCATTGCGCCGTTCCCGACCCAGCCGCCGCGACCCGGCCTGGTGGGCGTGCGCCTGTCCGCCACCGAGCAGGCGGGCATGGACTTCGGTCGGATCGACGAGACGTGGGCCGCCGCCGGGGAGCAACGTGCCGTCTCGGCCTGCTGGGTGTCCGACCACCTCTCGGACGCGTCGCGCGAGCGGAACGGCCCCGCCTTCGAGGGCATGTCGCTGGCGGCCGCGCTGGCCCGGCGCGTCCCCGGCAAATGGGTGGGGATCGCGGTGGCGTCCGCGACCTTCCGGCATCCGGCGGTGCTTGCGAAGGCGGCCACGCTGATCGACAACATCACGGCGGGCAGGTTCATCCTCGGGGTGGGTGCCGGCTGGCACGTGGGCGAGCACGAGGCGTTCGGGATCCCGCTGCCGCCCCTGCGCGAACGCTTCGACCGATTCGAGAGCACGCTGCGCGTCCTGCACGCGCTGTTCGCCGACGAGGCGCGGCATCCGCCGGGCGTCACGCTTGACGACCCGTTCTACCCGCTCCGCAACGCCACCAACGAGCCGCCGCCGGTCCATCCCGGCGGACCGCTGGTCTGGGTTGGTGCCTCCAAGCCACGCGGGCTTGCGCTCCTCGCGACGTACGCGTCGGGCTGGCCGATGCCCGGCAACCGGCCCGGCGACGTGGCGCTGTTCACCGAGTCCCGCTCGGCAATCCTGCGGGCGCTCGAGGCGGCTGGGCGCGATCCGTCGTCGTTCTCGTTCGCGGCGCAGCTCTCGTGCGGGACGACGCCCAGGGACCGGCACACCGCGCTGGTCACGGCGCGTGCCTTCGTGGCGGCCGGTGCGACCCACATCATCCTCGGCCTGCCAGCGAGCATCGCGCCCGACGGGCTGCACGCGCTGGTCGACGAGGTCGCAGAGCCGCTGCTGGACCGGTAGATCCGGCCAACGGTGATCGCCGCTCCGGTTCCTTGAACGGTGCAGTCTGGACTTACCTTACCGGGCGACCCAGATCAGCCACACGCCAGAGGCGGTCGGGGCGACAAGGTAGGCACCAGACGCCTCCGAGGCGCCGGCGACGTCCGGGTGGTTGGCGAACACGATCGCTGCCCGCGAGAAGTCCGCGTGGGCGCGCGCGTCGACACCAGCCGCGCCGAGGTAGCTCTCGGCAAGAAGGCTTGGGTCGCGAGTGGGGTCGGCGACGATGAACCGCGAGCCGCCGCTCGCATTGTATGCGGCCTCGGTCTTCGCAAACTCGTCAATGGAGCCGTACTTGACCTGGGAGTACGGCGACAGCAGCGCCCATGCGGCTGGCCAATTGCCAGAAGCACGGGCTGTCTCGAACGCCTGGGCAGTCTCGGAAATCGTGCCGAGGTCTGCGCTATCGGCAGGCGCAGACGACGACGGTGAGACCATCGATGCTGGGGACGGTGACAGCGCTGGTGTCCCAATCAGGAGAGGCGCACTCACGGGAGCCGCCGGAGACGACGGGCTGCACGCCACGAGAGCGACGAGCACGACTGCAAAGGCCAGAATTGCACGAGCGGACGTCATGCCTGGCCGCCGGAACGCAGGACCCGCTGCGCCCATGGCTCACCGGCGTGAGGCCCGGATGGCCATACCGTCGTTGGTTGCCCGCGCTACCACTTCGTATCATCTCGGTCTCCAGCCTCGCCCGCCGGTCGAGCGGATCGACAAATCCCGTCGACCGGGGACATTCTTGCATCAAGGAGAAGGTCTGCGCTTCTCGATGAAGATCGACCCTCGCCCCGACAGGCGTCCACGGTCTCAGGACTTCTTGCTCGGCCAGCGGAGAGACGGGAAGTGGGGACGGGTATCATCAGCGACGCAGCGGCGTCTCGTGCGCCGACCGGCAGGGAGGTCGGAGCACGTCGAACACGGCGAGTGACTCATGCAACAACTTCGACCCACCATCGACCTCAACGGGATCCGCCTGCGCAACCGGCTCGTGACGTCGGCGAGCCTGCTGGGCTACGGCGCGTCGAAGAGCAGGCTGATCCTGTACGGCCTCTCGCCCATCGCCCAGTGGGTGCCGCTCGAGCGCTTCGGCGCCGTCACAACGCGTACGCTCACGCTGGCGCCGCGCGCCGGGCACTTCACGCTCAAGGAGGACTGGAGCCTCGGCGAGTTCCCCGAGATGCTCCGGCTGTACGGCAAGGCGCTCCACAAGGTCGACGGCGGCTGGCTCAACGCGTTCGGCTGGTCGAACATCGGACTGGCGCGCTACTTCGACGAGTATTTCGACCGGACCGCGAACCTCAACCGCATCGTCTCGGTCGGGGGGTTCTCGTCCGACGAGATCGAGCAGCTGATCGAGACGGTCAATGAGCGCGCCAAGCCCGGCGAGATCGCCGCGGTCGAGCTCAACGCCTCTTGCCACAACGTCAACTTCCCGTTCGGCACGATCCTTGAGGAGGCGCTCCGTCGCGCGGTGCCGAAGTCACGGCACCCGGTCATCCTCAAGGTCAGCCCCGACGAGGACTACCGCTGGCAGGCGCGCCTCGCCGCCACCTACGGCTGCGCCGCCATCACCGCGATCAACACCGTGAAGGGGCTGCGACTCAACCCCGAGACCGGCCAGCCGTACCTGCGGAACCGCTACGGGGCGATCAGCGGTCGGGCGATCAAGCCCATCGGGCTGCGCGTCGTGGCGGAGCTGCGCGACGCCGGCTTCCGCCTGCCGATCATCGCCAACGGCGGGATCCGCGACTTCGACGACTGCCGCGAGTACTTCTGGGCCGGCGCGGACGCCGTGTCGCTGGGGTCGTCCGTCTGGCTCCAGCCGATGCCGCTCTACGCGCTCGGGCCGCTCGAGGGGCTGCGGATCCGGCGGCTGATCACCCGGGTTGCCGGCTTCACCCCGCCCGAGGCCGCGCCGCATTGGACGCCGGCCGCCGAGGCCCCGCCAGAGTCGCCCTCATCGCCCGCATCGCCGGTCTCGCCCAGCCCGACGCCCGTTCCGGCTGAGCCCATGATCGTCCCGCCGGTGCTCGCGTCGGCGTCGGACATCGCGCCCGCCGACCTCGCATGAGCCTGCCGCGCGTCGCGGTCGTAACGACAGGCGGCACGATCGACTCGCTCGGGGCTGACAGGCTGGACCTCGCCGCGTACCTCGAGACCGGCCGACGGCTGCAGCCCGGCGAACTGCTCGACTCGGTTGCGCCCGAGCTCGCGACAATCGCCCGTGTCACCGAGGTCCCGTACGAGCGCGTCGCGGCTCACGCCATGACCGACGCGTACCTGGCGGGCCTGCGCGATTTGGTCGCCGAGATCCTCGCCCGTGGCGACACGGACGGCGTGGTGGTCACGCACGGCACCAACACGCTCGAGGAGACGGCCTGGCTGCTCCACCTCACCGTGCCGACGGACGCGCCGATCGTGCTGACGGGCGCGATGCGGCCGGCCTCTGCGCTGTCGTGCGATGGTCCGCTGAACCTTGTCGAAGCCGTGCGGGTGGCCGCTTCGCCGAGTGCCCGGAGCCTTGGCGTGCTGGTCGTCATGAATGACACGATCCACGGCGCCCGCGACGTGACCAAGACGAACACGCTCCGCGTGGACGCATTCTCCAGTCCGATGACGGGGCCCGTGGGCCGAGTCGACGGCGACGGGCGCGTGGTGATCACCTCTCGGCCGGCGCGCGCGACCACGCTCCGGGGCGCCTATGCGGGCATGGACCTGCGGGCGCTTTCACGTGTTGACGTGATAGTAAGCCACCAGGGTGCGGACGGCGCGCTGATCGACGCGGCCGCGGCGGCCGGCGCCCGAGGCATCGTCAGCGCGGGTACCGGCGACGGCTACCCGACCCCGTGGCAGGTCGAGGCGCTCGAGCGCGCCTCGGCGGCCGGCATCGCCATCGTCCAGGCATCGCGCACGGGCTCGGGGCGCGTCCCGCCGCTCCCAGCGCTCATCGCTCGCGGCTGGGTCCCCGCCGACGACCTCATCCCGTGGAAAGCCCGCATCCTGCTCCGAGTGGCGCTGGCCGCAGACGAGGCCACTCCGACCATCCGCGCCCGGTTCGCCGCCGACTGAAGCTCTGGCCAGCGGCCGCGACCAGGGTCGCGGGGTCGCCGCCCGGGGCGACGGCCCGACAGCTCAGTCGACCACGTTCGCGGCGCGACTCGATCTGTGGACGACCGGCGGTCGCGGCGTCGCGAGCGGGATCGTGTTGAGCGGCCGCCGGACCGGCTCCGTGGTGTCGCCGTGGCAGCGCTTCACCTTCTGGCCGGAGCCGCACGGGCACGGGTCGTTCCGCCCGGCAGCGGCGACCGCGGCGGCCAGCTCGGCGTCATATGCCGGCAGCAGCGTCATGACCTCGGCTGGCTCGCGCCCGGTCTTGAGCAGCCGCGTGATGACCTTCGCCGGCCGGTCGATGTGCCGGAAGAAGGACATGTAGCCCGCGCACAGGTAGTTGAGCCCCGGCTCGCCGTCAGGCGTCGTCAGGAAGCGGTTCTTGGGACACTCCCCGTGGCACGCGAATCGCACGTCGCACTCCCGGCACATCCGCGGCAGCGTGTCCCGCTTGGCGGCCCCGAACGCCCGCTGCTGCTCGGACCCGACCAGGTCGAGCATCGGCAGCGATCGGATGTTGCCCAGCCGGTGCTCCGGCTCGACGAAGTGGTCGCACGAGTACAAGTCGCCGTTGTGCTCGAGTGCGAGCCCGGCGCCGCACGTCTCGTTGAACACGCACAGCCCCGACCCGGCGGCGCCGAAGAAGTTGCGGATCGCGGCTTCGAACGTCTGCACGAACACGCGCCCCACGTCGTGCCGGACCCACTCGTCGAAGATCGTGTTCAGGAATTGGCCGAACTGCTCCGGCAGCACGGAGCGCGAGGAGACCGCCGTCCCGTGCATCGGGTCCGGGAGCCCGTCGGCGCCGAGCCGCTCGACGACCGGGATGAACTGCATCCAGTCGGTTCCCACCTCGTCGCGCAGGAACCGGTACACCTCGAGCGGGTAGTCGCTGTTGAGGCGGTTGACCGTCGTCAGGACGTTGTACTGGACCTTGTGGGCCTGGAGCAGCCGCAGCCCCCGCATCACATCGTTGAACGTGGCGTTGCCGCCCTTGTCCACGCGGTTGCCGTCGTGGAGCTCGCGCGGCCCGTCGATCGAGATCCCCACGAGGAACCCGTGCTCGGCGAGGAACGCCGCCCACGCGTCGTCGATCCGCGTGCCGTTCGTCTGGATGGTGTTCTCGAACGTCATGCCGGGTCGCCGGTAGCGCTCCTGGAACTCGGCCACCCGCCGGTAGAAGTCGAGGCCCATGAGCGTCGGCTCACCGCCCTGCCACGCGAACGTCACGCGATCGGT
Organism: Chloroflexota bacterium; assembly: GCA_037446495.1. Lineage (GTDB taxonomy): Bacteria > Chloroflexota > Limnocylindria > Limnocylindrales > CSP1-4 > CAIXZV01. The sequence goes on from JBBIIL010000041.1 coordinate 8,642, forward strand.
GCGGTGGGCGTCGATCAGCCCGCGCACGTACGCCTCGAGCACCTCGTCCGACATCCGGAACGACGACCCCGGGGTCATCGCCTCCTTGTCGAGGAAGAAGCAGTACGAGCAGGCGAGGTTGCAGATGGCCCCGGTCGGCTTCGCCATGACGTGGAAGCGCGGGGGCGTCGGGGGCGGCCCGGGGACGACGAGCTCAGTCACCGGGGCAGTCTACCCGCGAAAGACCGTTTCCCAGTCGCGGCGCATGCTCACCACGGTCCAGCCGAGGCGGCCGGCCGTCTCGAGAACGGGCTCAGCGCCGGGGTCGGTGAACGACGCGCCGCCGTAGGCCTCCTCGCGGTCAGGGTCGTCATGGTCGATGACGATCGCGAGCGAGGCTCCGGGGCCGGTGCTCGCGTACTCGAGCATCTCCCGGTCGCCAGCGGAGTTGCCCACGGCGAAGATCGGGCGCACGCCGATGTGGGCCTGAATGTTGACGGGCTTGGGCTCGCCCTCGTTGGGCGGGCCGCGGAAGGCCGCCTGTCGGACGAGGACGAGGCACCCGTCCCGCCGCTCCACCGCCAGCTCCACGGAGCTGCCGACGACATCCTCGGGCGGGATCCCGTACAGCTCCGCGGAGACGGCGCGGACGAACTCGACACCCCCGCCCGTCACGATGAACACGCGGAACGAGGCCGCTCGGAGGAGGTCGAGCAGCTCCAGCATCGGCTGATATGCGAGGCGGCCGAAGGCGACCCCGCGAGTCGGGTGGACGGCCCGGTCGAACCAGGCCGCCACCTCGGCTGCGTACTCGTCCGGCGTCAGGCCCGCATGCGCCTGCAGGACGACCGCGGCCAGGGGCTCGAGCCCGCCAGCGAGAGCGGCCCGCAGATCGCCCGCCACCAAGGCGTGCACGACGGGCATGGCCGCGAGGCGCGGGTCAACCGCGGCCTGCGACCGAACGCGCTCGATCAGGAAGAGCGCCTGCGGATACGTCGGCCGCTCGCACCAGAGCGTGCCGTCGTTGTCGAACACGGCGATCCGGGCGCTCGGCGGGAGGTACCCCGCCGAGCCCGGCTCGGTCACGCGGTCGACGAACGCGAGGACGGCGCCCTTGGCGTCTCCGTCGCGCCAGCTGGGAAGTCGGCGCCCTGCCGCGGTCAGTGTCCGCCCTGCATGGCGGCTTCCATCCTGTCCAGCACCTGGTCGACAGTGAAGCTCGCGGCCTTCATCCGCGGGGGGAACTCCATGAATGTCTGGAGGAACTCGCCCACGATCCGCTGCGACGGGATGATCAGGTAGATGCGGTCCATCATCCAGTCGTAGTAGGTGTTCGAGGTGGACTGCGCCCGCTCGAACGGGTCGGTGCGGAGGTTGAACATCCGCGGGACCCGCAACTGGACGAATGGCTCCGCCCAGATCTGGAGCGTGCCTGGCACCCTCTGCTCAGCGAAGACGAGCTTCCAGTTGTCGTAGCGAGTCGCCACCAGATCGCCGTCGTCGCTGAAGTAGAAGAACTCGATCCGCGGGCCCTTCTCCTCCTGGCCGGTGAGGTACGGCAGGAAGTTGTAGCCGTCGAGGTGGACCTTGAACGTCTTGCCGGCTGCCTCGTGGCCGGCCTTGAGCTCGTCCTTGATGTCCGGGTCGCCCGCCGCAGCAAGGAACGTCGGCAGCCAGTCCATGTGGCTGATGACCTCGTTGGAGACCACGCCCGCGGCGATCTTGCCCGGCCAGCGGATGACCTGCGGGACGCGGAAGGCGCCCTCCCAGTTCGTGTTCTTCTCTGAGCGGAACGGCGTCATCGCCCCGTCCGGCCAGCTGTTCATGTGCGGCCCGTTGTCGGTCGAGTAGACGAAGATCGTATCGTCCGCGATGCCGAGCTCATCGAGCTTGTCGAGCACCTCGCCGACGTGGCGGTCGTGATCGATCATCGTGTCGTGGTACTCGGACTGCCACCGGCCCGACTGGCCGATGGACTCCGGCTTCGGGTGCGTCCGGAAGTGCATGTGGGTGGTGTTGACCCACAGGAAGAACGGCGCGTTCTCGGCGTGCTTCCGGTCGATGAAGTCGATGGCGCCGGAGATGATCTCGTCGTCGATCGTCTCCATCCGCTTCTTGGTCAGCGGGCCCGTGTCCACGATCGTCTGCGTGCCGTCGGGGTTGGCCGTGCAGCGGAGCACGCCGCGCGGCCCGTAGTTGGTCTTGAAGTTCGGGAAGTCCTCGGGCTTGGGGTAGTCGACGTGCTCCGGCTCCTCCTCGGCGTTGAGGTGGTACAGGTTGCCGAAGAACTCGTCGAACCCGTGGCGCGTCGGGAGGTGCCGGTCCTGATCGCCCAGGTGGTTCTTGCCGTACTGGCCGGTCGCGTAGCCATGGGCCTTGAGCAGCTCCGCGATCGTCGGGTCCTGGTCCGGCATGCCCACGTCGGCGCCCGGCATGCCCACCTTGGACAGGCCCGTCCGGTACACGCTCTGGCCGGTGATGAACGCGGACCGGCCCGCCGTGCAGCTCTGCTCGCCATAGGAGTCGGTGAACCGCATGCCCTCGTTGGCGACACGGTCGATGTTCGGCGTCCTGTAGCCCATCAGGCCGTCGCTGTAGCAGCTCAGGTTGGTGATTCCGATGTCGTCTCCCCAGAAGACGACGATGTTCGGCTTGCCGTTAGGCATTGCGGACCCCTCTGCGCGGCGCGGATCACTTCGGTGACGGTTCAGAAGGCAGTGTAGGGTCAGAACCGCCGAGGCCGTGTGCCGAGTTCGCTATGGGCCGCCTGGCCTTCGACAGCGCGACGTGCGGGGACGGCCCTCCTCCCGTGCGGGAAGCTGTTGGAGCAGAATGGCGACGTGACCACACGGACCGACGCCCTACCCTCAGCCGCGCTCGGCCCGCCGGTCTGGGCCGCGGCTCATGATGAGCTCGTCGGCATGCTCCGCGACCTCATCCGGATCCCGTCGATCAACCCGCCGGACCCGCCGGGAGCGGAGACGGAGGCGGCCGAGCACCTGGCGAGCATCTTCGGAGACGAGGGTCTCGAGCCCGAGATCGTCGAGCCCGTCCGCGGCCGCGGCACCGTCCACGTTCGCCTCCATGGCGACGGCACCGGCGGCGACCCGTTCCTCCTGCTCAGTCACCACGACGTCGTCCCGGTGGACCCGACGGGCTGGACGCACGCGCCGTTCGCCGCGGACGTCGCGGACGGCTACGTCTGGGGCCGCGGCGCGGTGGACATGAAGTCGATGGTCGCGATGGAGGCGATGGTCGTCGTGCTGCTCGCGCGACGGGCCCGTGCGGCGGGTCGCGACCCCGCTCGAGATCCCATCCCCGGTCTCCGCCGGGACGTGCTCTTCACCTGCGCGGCGGACGAGGAGGCGGGTGGCACCGACGGCGTTGCGTGGCTGGTGGAGCACCGGCCCGACATGCTTCGCGCCGCTGGAGCGGTCAACGAGGCTGGCGGCGTGTCCGTGGACCTCGCCGGTCAGCGCTTCTACCCGATCATGACAGCGGAGAAGGGCCGCGAGACCTACCGGATCGGCGTCCACGGCACCTGGGGCCACGGCTCGATGCCCCGTGACGACAACGCCGCCGTCATGGCCGCCGAGGCGATTCGGCGCCTGGCGTCGCCCGGCGAGCCTCGCATGACAGGGCCGATGCGAGCCCTGCTCGATGGAATCGAGGCCATCCTCCCGCCCGAGGCCGCCGTCCTCGCCCGTGCGATCTCCGACGAGGACCCGCGACGCGCTGACGCGGCCGTCAGCCGCCTGTGCGACGAGATGTACGCCCGAGCGCTGCGCGCGCTCCTGCGCGACACCATCAGCCCAGGCGTGATCCACGCGGGGATCAAGTACAACATCATCCCGGGCGAGGCCGTGATCGAGATCGACTGCCGCACGCTCCCGGGCACCACCGAGGGCGACATGCGCGAAGAGGTGCTCGCGCGCCTGGGAGACCTGGCGCCGCGCTGCGACGTGGAGCACGTCATCGGAGCGCCGCCGGTTGAGTGGCCGGCCTCGGGCGAGCTGTTCGACCTCATGTGCGACACCATCCGCGCGCACGACCCCGGCGGTGTGCCGGTCCCGGTGATGGCGCCGTTCGCGACCGACGCCAAGTGGACGGTCCTGCTCGGCACGCCGACGTACGGCTTCTCGCCCCTGCGCAACGAGCCCGGCGAGCGCTTCCTCGAGCGGTTCCACGGCCAGGACGAGCGCGTGGGTCTCGACGCGCTCCGCTGGGGCCTCCCTGTGCTGTACGACGTGGTCTGCGGGTTCTGCGGGTAGAACCTGATCGTCGTTCCGGCAACCCGTCGGTGTCCCAGGCGGCGGCGGCAACGTCCAACGTGTGCGGCTCCCCAGGCCGCACTTCCGAGCCTTCGTCGGCGGACTGCTGCCCATGAGACTGCGAAACGACGTTTGCGGCGCGACCAGCTCCAGGTTCCGGTCGGCCTGCTGCCTGCCGAGCCGCGTCCCGCCCCGAGACCAGCGAATCTGCGGCCCCCGGCGCAGCGCGAGCGTTTCCCCGTTCAGCGCTGGGGCCTCCGGCGCAGCGCGAGCGTTTCCCCGTTCAGCGCTGGGGCTCCCGGCGCAGCGCTAGCGTCTCGGGTTGCGCGTCCCCGGCGCCCCCCTCGGGACTGGCGGCCCCGGCTGGGCCAGCCCGCCTGCGCTCCGTACCAGCCGCCCGCGACGCGAGATCGCATGGGTCGCCAACGCCGCGACGCCCATGGCGATCAGCGCCCGCTCGCTGTGGGGGAGCGGTCGGACCGCGGCCAGGAACTGCTCCGCCCGGGCCCGGTCCACCATCCGGAGCACCGCCTGGCCGCGCGGTGTCAGCCAAACCGTCCGGAGGCGGCCGTCATCCACCTCGCGCCGCCGCTCCACGAGGCGCCGCCGCTCCAGCCCGTCCACCAGGCGCGAGGTCGCGGACGGTGACCGCCCGATGGTCTCGGCAAGGTCCGCGATGGTGGTCGTCGCGCCTTCGGCCAGGACGTACAGGGCGGCCAGTTGCGTGAACCCCAGATTGAGCTCGCCCAGCTGGGACGAGAACCCCACCACCAGTTCCCGCCACAGCGCCCGTCCCATTGCCACCCGCTCGGTGACCTGACGCACGTTGGTGATGCGCGTGCCCGCCGCGACGACAGGCGCCGAGAGGTCCGCCTCGAACGTCCTGGCGATGACCTCCGTCGACGCCTTCGGCCGGCGGACGCGGGTGAGCGACTCGGGGAGGGCGGGTCCGGCGGCCGGGTCAGTGCGTCGCGGCCGGCGCGAGATGGTGATCGACGGCACGTGCGCCGAGATCTCCGCCCGCGACGGCAGGTGCGGCGCCTTGGCCTGGAGGTCCGCGACCCGGTTGGAGATGTCCGCCCGGGCCGACAGGTCCGCGACCCGGTTGGACAGGTCCGCGACCGCATTGGAGAGATCCGGCACCCGCGCCTGCAGGTCGGCCACACGGCTCGACAGATCGGCCGACAGGCCGCCCTTGGGAACCCGCTTGCCAGGCTCGGGAACGGAACTCACGGGCGCATCCTCACGCGCCGAGGGTAGGCACAACGCACGATTCTTGCAACCCTGCATGGACTCTGCCGGGAGGCTGCGAGCACCCGGATAGAGTGCCACTCGATGAGCCATCTCGCCTTCGTCTTTCCCGGTCAGGGCAGCCAGTACGTGGGCATGGGCAAGGCCCTCGCCGAGACGTCGCCCGCGGCCGCGGCTGTGTTCAGGACCGCCGACGAGGCCCTCGGCGAGTCGATCTCGCGGCTTGCCTGGGAGGGCCCCGAGGAGGACCTCAATCGGACGGAGAACAGTCAGCCCGCGCTGCTCGCCGCGTCCGTCGCCTATCTCGAGACAGTCCGCGAGCGCTGGGCGGAACTGGAGGTGGACATCCCGGACCCCGCCTTCGCGGCCGGCCACTCGATGGGCCAGTACACGGCGCTCGTCGCCGCGGGCGCCCTCGACCTCGCGGACGCGGTTCGCCTAGTCCGCACCCGGGGCCAGCTGATGCAGAGCTCCGGCGCCGGTCGGGAGGGACGCATGGCCGCGATCATCGGCCTCGACGACGCCCGTCTCCCCGAGCTCGTCGCGCAGGCGAGCGTCCACGGGGTGTTCGGCGTCGCCAACCGCAACTCGCCGGGACAGGTCGTGGTCTCGGGCGAGCGCGCCGCGGTCGAGGCGTCCCTCGCCATCGCGAAGGCCCTCGGCGCCAAGCGCGCCATCGAGCTGCCGGTCAGCGTCGCCGCCCACTCTCCGCTCATGGCGGATGCGGCCGCGGGCATGGCCAAGGTCCTGGCGGGGATCACCTTCCACGACCCACACCCGCCGCTGCTCGCCAACGCGGACGCGACGCCGATCACCACCGCCGACGCCTGTCGCGCCGAGCTCGTCGACCACCTGACGACAGGGGTGGATTGGGTGGGCGCGGTCCGCGCGATGCGAGCCAAGGGCGTGACGACATTCATCGAGGTCGGGCCCGGCCAGGTCCTGACCGGCCTCGTCAGGCGGATCGTGGACGACGCGGTCGTCCTCGCGCTCGACGACAAGGCCGCCGCCGACCGCCTCTCCATCCCGTTCGCCGATGCTGCAGCCGTCGACGGCACCTCCGCGTAGCCCGATCCCGCGAAGCCCACCCCGAAGAGGAACCCTGTGCGCGAACCCGATTACTCCCGCCGCGTCGTCGTCACCGGCCTCGGCGTCATCAGCCCAGTCGGCAACGACAAGCAGACAGCGTGGAACAACCTCCTCAACGGCGTGTCCGGCCTGGGGATCATCACCCGCTTCGACCCGTCGCGCTACGCCCACCAGGTGGCCGGCGAGGTCAAGGACTTCGACCCCAAGGCGTGGATGGACGCCAAGGCCGTCCGCCGGAGCGAGTCCGCAATGTGGTACGGCGTGGCGGCTGCGAAGCAGGCCGTTGCCGACGCGGGCCTCGAGATCACCGACAGCAACCGCGAGGACGTGGGCGTGATCTTTGGCACGGGAGCCGGCGGCCAGCAGCTCATGATCGACAACTGGCACGTGCTCGACCAGAAGGGGCCGGACCGCGTCGCCCCGACATTCATCGCCAACGGCCTGGTGGATTCCACCTCGGGGATGATCTCGATCGAGACCGGCGCGATCGGTCACAACCTGTGCATCGTGACTGCCTGCTCCACCGGCACCAACTCCATCGGCGAGGCGGCCGAGCTCATCCGCCGGGGCGACGTCCACACGGCCATCGCGGGCAGCTCCGAGATGCCGCTGCTCGAGGTGGCGCACGCCGGCTTCGGCAACATGCGCGGGCTCGGCTCGCCGCGCGAGGGCAAGTCCATCGCCGACACCTCCCGTCCCTTCGACCGCACCCGCGACGGCTTCGTCCTGGGTGAGGGCGGCGGCGCCGTGATCCTCGAGGACCTCGACATGGCCAAGGCCCGCGGCGCGCGCATCTACGCCGAGGTGGTGGGATATGGCGCCACGGCCGACGGCTGGGACATGATCCAACCGATCGAGGGTGGCGTGGGCTCCTCGCGCGCGATGAAGGCAGCGCTCCAGCGGCGCGGCGTTCCGGCCGAGGAGATCGATGTGCTCAACCCGCACGGGACGTCCACCCCGGTGGGTGACGCCCGCGAGGCGCAGGCGATCTGGACCGTGTTCGGCGAGCGGGCCGCAGCGTCCAAGCGCTCCCTCGCGGTCACCGGAACCAAGTCGATGACCGGCCACATGATGGGGGCCGCCGGCGCGTTCGAGGCGTTCGCCACGATCATGACTGTCGCTGAGCAGGTGGCCCCGCCCACGATCAACTACGCCGAGTTCGACCCGGAGTGCGACCTGTGGGTCACCACCGAGGCCACCCCGATGCCCGTCCGGTACGCACTGTCGAACAACATCGGCCTCGGCGGCCACAACGGCGCGATCATCTTCAAGCGCTGGGACGGCCGCTGAGCGATGGGGGCCGGGGCCAACCGGCTACAATCGGCCGAGAGCCCGAACGCCCAATTCCCGCAGGGTGAGTAGACCGTGCCCCCCTCGTCCGACCTCTCCCGCCGCGCCGTGATCACCGGCCTCGGTGCCGTGATGCCCATCGGCAACGACTTCGAGACCTACTGGCGCAACCTGCAGAACGCCGTCACCGGCACGCGCCGGATCCAGTCGTTCGACGCGTCCGGGTTCGAGGTCCGGATCGCGGCCGAGGTCCTCGACTTCGAGCCGGCCAAGGCGATGGACCCCAAGATGGCCAGGCGCATGAGCCGGTTCATCCACCTTGCGATGGCGGCCGGGCAGGAGGCCGTGGCGTCGTCGCGGATCGACTTCGCGGCCATGAGCCAGGAGGAGCGCGATCGGGTCGGCGTCGTGATCAACACGGGCGGCGGCGGCATCGAGGCGATCATCGACGGCACGCACGTGGCCGACACCAAGGGGCCGCGCTTCGTGTCCGCGTTCGCCGTGCCCGCGCTGTCAGGCTCGATGGCCGGTTGCATGATGTCGATCGAGTACGGGCTGACCGGGCCGGTGATGACCCAGGTCGCCGCGTGCGCCACCTCGGTCATCGCCTTCCACGACGCCCTCCGGCTGATCCAGGCCGGTGAGTGCGACGTGGTCCTGACCGGGGGCTCCGAGGCGCCGGTGGTGCCGATGGGCGTGGCCGCGCTGTCCAACATGACGGCGCTGTCCAAGCGCAACGACTCGCCCGAGACCGCGTCGCGGCCGTTCGACGGCACCCGCGACGGCTTCGTCCTGGGCGAGGGCGCCGGTGTCGTGGTCGTGGAGTCCGCCGAGCACGCGTTGAAGCGCGGCGCGACGCCCATCGCCGAGGTCATCGGCGGGGCGCTCACCGCGGACGCGTTCCACATCTCCGCCCCGGATCCCTCCGGGCGTGGCCAGGCGCGCGCCATGACGAACGCGATGCGCAATGCGGGCGTGGCTCCGGACGAGATCGACTGGATCGTGGCCCACGGCACGTCCACCTCGCTCAACGACTCCACGGAGACCAAGGCGATCAAGGCGGCCTACGGGTCGGCGGCGGCGACGCGGCAGATCAGCTCGCCGAAGTCGATGATCGGGCACCTCGTGGGCGCCGCGGGCATCGCGTCGGCGCTGGCGGCCATCGGCGGCATCCGTGACGGCGTGATCTCCCCAACCGCGAACCTGCACACGCCGGACCCGGAGTGCGACCTGGACTACGTGCCGCTCGTGGCGCGCCGCCAGAAGGTGGACACCGTGGCCGTCAACGGCTTCGGCTTCGGCGGCCAGAACGCGGTCGCGATCTTCCGCCGCTTCGAGGCGTAGGGACGGGGCTCAGTCGCGCAGCCGGCGCCCCTCGTACGCCTCGAGGCGCGCCACGACGTCCTCGGGGATGACCTGGGGGCGCACCTTCGCGTAGTCGTACATCACCAGCACGTCGTCCGCGGTCGCCACGAGGCGCGCTGGGCCGCGGCCCGAGGCGGACGCGGTGATCCGGTGCTGGAGCGTGAACGATGTGCGCCCGACGCTGCCGGCCCGCGTCTCCACGGTGAGCACCTCGCCGAAGACCGCCGGCGAGCGGAACGCCACCCGGACCTCGGCCAGGATCAGCGACTCCTCCGCGCCGTGCGTCGCCAGCGCGAACGGCTGGCCGGTCGCCGCCTCCCAGTAGGCGAGCCTGGCCGACTCCACGTAGGTGAGGAACCGCGAGTTGTTGGCGTGGCCCATCGCGTCGGTGTCGCCAAAGCGGACGTCCACCACGTAGCGGTGAGGGAACGGGCCCGGCAGGTCGCGCGCGTCGGGCGGGACCTCGATGCGCGGGTGGCGGTCGGCGGCGTCGGCCAGGTTGGCGGGGTGGGCGGGTTGCAGGGTCATCTCCGGCGAGTGTACGCGGGCCGGACGCCGTAGCATCGCGCGATGGCCGCCGACCCCCGCGCCTTCGTCCTGCGCCACACGCGCCTGCGCCCCGTCCCGGGCGCGGAGCACCTGCGGCTCCACCTGGCCGACGAGGTGCTCCCCCTCTGGCGGGCGACGCAGCTGGAGACCCGAGACGACGACGCGCCGCTCCCCTACTGGGCGTTCGCGTGGGCGGGCGGCCTGTCGATCGCGCGCTACCTGCACGACCACCCCGAGCGAGTGACCGGGAAGCGGGTCTTCGACGTTGCGAGCGGGTCCGGGCTGTGCGCGCTGGCCGTGCTCGACGCGGGTGCGAACGACGTCTCCGCCACCGACATCGACCCCTTCAGCTGGGCCGCGATCGCCCTCAACGCCAAGGCTGCCGGCCACCGCGTCGCCGTGGTGAAGCGCGACGTCCTCGACGAGGACCCGCCCGACGCGGACGTGATCCTCGCGGGCGACACGTGGTACGAGACGGGCTTCGCCGAGCGCATCTGGCCGTGGCTCCGCCGATGCCGCGCGGCGGGGCTGGAGGTGCTCATCGGCGATCCGGGCCGCGCCTACCTGCCGACGGACGGTCTGGTCGAGCTGGCGACGTACGAGGTCCGAACGACGACCGAGCTCGAGGACCGCGCCCAGAAGACCGCCCGCGTGTTCGAGCTGGCCGCCGACGTCCGCTGAGGCTGGCCGCCGCCCGGCCTCCAGCCTGCAGGGCTACGGCGTGACGACCAACGTGCCCTGGGCAGCGCCGATCCAGTCGGGCGAGCCGAGCATCGTCGCGTAGGTCCCGGGCTGCGAGATCGAGACGCGGACCCGCGCCGTCTGGCCAGGCCGAGCAAGGAGCTCGACGTTCGCCAGGCCGTCGGCCATCCACGCCTGCACCGACCCGCCCGGGTTCGCCAGCTCGAGCACCGTCAGCTGGCCCGCCTTGACCGTCATCGCGTTCGACACCGGCATCGTGGGCAGCGCCGAGTTCAGCGCGCGGTCCGCGGCCAGCACGCCGCCAGCGAGCGCCAGCCCGATGACGCCGATCACGAGCAGGTAGGCGCCGTCGCGCACGAGGCCCAGCGCGCCCGTCCTCATCCGGGTCATCCTGCCCGGCCGGACGTCCACACGCCGCAGCCGGAGCGAGTTCGTCACCACGCTCACCGACGAGAGCGCCATCGCCCCCGCGGCCAGCGCCGGGTTGATCGTCACGCCGAATGCCGGATACAGCGCGCCCATCGCGATCGGGATGAGCAGCACGTTGTAGGCGAACGCCCAGAAGAGGTTCTGGCGGATGATCCGCAGCGTCCAGCGCGACAGCGCGATCGCCGAGCCGACGAGGCGCGGGTCGCCGCCGACGAGCGTCACGTCGGACGCCTCGATCGCGACGTCCGCGCCCGTGCCGATCGCCACGCCCAGGTCCGCGCGAGCGAGCGCCGGCGCGTCGTTGATGCCGTCGCCGACCATCGCGACCTTGTGGCCCTCGGCCTGGAGCCGCTCGATGACCGCGTCCTTGTCGGCCGGGAGCACCTCGGCGATCACGCGGTCGGCGGGGATGCCGACCTGGCGCGCAACGGACTCGGCGGTCACGCGCGCGTCGCCGGTGAGCAGCCAGACGTCCAGCCCGGACTCGCGCAGCCCGCGCACCGCCTCGGCGGACTCCGCCTTGACCGGATCCGCGATGGCCACGATCCCGGCCGCCATGCCGTCCACCGCCACGAACACCACCGTCGCGCCGTTCGCCTGCTGGTCCGCGGCCGCCTGTTCGAGACCGCCGAGGTCCACGCCGCGCTCCGCGAGCAGCCGCCGGCTGCCGACGAGCACCTGCGCGCCGTCGATCTCGCCGGACACGCCGCGCCCGACGATCGCCTCGAACGATGCCGCCTTGGCGAAGCCGAGCTCCTGCTCGCGCGCCCTGCGTACGATCGCCTCGCCCAGCGGGTGCTCGGAGCCCTGTTCCAGCGAGGCTGCGAGGTCGAGCACGCGCGCCTCGTCGAAGCCCGGCGCCGGGACGACCGCCGTCACGGCTGGCTTGCCCAGCGTGAGCGTGCCGGTCTTGTCCATGACCACGGTGTCGATGCGACCCGCCGCCTCGAGCGCCTCGCCGCCGCGGACGAGGATCCCCGCCTCGGCGCCCTTGCCCGTGCCGACCATGATCGCCGTGGGCGTCGCGAGGCCCATCGCGCAGGGGCAGGCGACGATGACGACGCCGATGAACGCGGTGAGTGCCAGGGTGAAGCGCGGCTCGGGGCCGAAGGCGAACCAGATGACGAACGTGGCGGCGGCGATGGCCAGCACCGCGGGCACGAAGACCGCGCTGATCTGGTCCGCCAGCCGCTGGATCGGGGCCTTGGAGCCCTGCGCCCGCTGCACGAGGTCCACGATTCGGGCGAGCGCGGTGTCTCGGCCGACGCGCGTGGCGCGCATGACGAACGAGCCCGTGGTGTTGAGCGTCGCGCCGATCACCTCGTCGCCGGGGCGCTTCGTGGCCGGGATCGGCTCGCCGGTGAGCATCGACTCGTCGACCGCGGACGTGCCCTCGGTCACCACGCCGTCCACCGGCACCTTGTCGCCGGGGCGCACGCGCAGGAGGTCGCCCGGGACGACGACCGCGAGGTCCACGTCCTCCTCGAGCCCGTTGCGGATGCGCCGCGCGGTAGTGGCCTGGAGCCCCACGAGGCGGCGGATGGCGCCGGTGGTGCGGCCCTTCGCGCGCCCCTCGAGGTACTTGCCGAGCAGGATCAGGCCCAGGATGATCGTCGCGGAGTCGAAGTAGGTCTCGGGCATGATCCCGGCCCGCATCACCACGTCCGGCCACAGCGTCACGAACGCGGAGTACGCCCAGGCGACGGCCGTGCCCACGGCGACCAGCGTGTCCATGGTTGCCCCGCCGTGGCGGCCGGCGCGCCACGCGGCCCGGTAGAAGCGGCTGCCCGCCCAGGCAACCATGAACGTGGCCGGCAGGAGGATCGCCTTGTTGAGGTCGGTCATCGACACGACGGTCTGGGGCCAGAACATCAGGATCATGAAGATCACCGATGTGGCGATCGAGACGATCGACATGCGGAGGGTCTGGCGCAGTGCGCGCTCGCGCTCGAGGTCCTCCTCGGTCAACTCGACGTCGAACGACTGCGTGCCGGCCTGGGCCGACGACGCCGCCTCGGGCCTCACCTCGTAGCCCGCCGCCTCGACGGCCTTGATCAGCTCGTCGCGGCCGGCCATGCCCGGGTCCACCAGTACGGTCGCCTTCTCGGTGGCCAGGTTGACGGCAGCCGTCGTCACGCCGGGCGTCTTGTTGAGGAACCGCTCGATCCGGTTCACGCAGGACGCGCAGGTCATCCCCTCGATCGGCAGGATGATCTCGATGGGCTGGACGTTGGGGGCGGGCGTGGAGGTCGTCATACTGCTGGGGAGTATACGCGAACGCGTCCTGCAGGCGCGAAACGCGCTGGAGGCGTTCCCCGGCGAGTCTTCGGATAGAGCGAACAGCGGAGGCCCCGCGGCGCGGCTGTGGGGTTGCTGACGAGCTCGATTCTCGTGCCCAGCGCAGGTCCGGTCCCCCGAGCGCGCGGTCGCGGGCCTGGGCGAGCCATCGCGGTGCGGTCCCGCGCCCGGGAGACGCGGTCAAACCCTGCTCGCGTGTCGATTTGAGCCTGCGGTGTTCGCTCGGAGCGAAAAGCGCGGGCTTCGGGAGCCGTGGGGCCCAGCGCGGATCCAACGCTGACCGGCGAGTGATCGGGCTTATGCGCCGCCGGGCTCGCCCGTCTGCCAGCTCAGCCAGGTGTCCGGGTCGATGCGCGGGCGCGCCGCCCACGCCGTGCCGCCGCGGACCGCGATCTCGGGCGGCATCGGGTGCGAGAGGAAGAGCGGCATCGATTCGGTGGCCCCGTAGGCGCCCACGTCGAGCACGGCCACGAGGTCGCCCGGGTCAGGCGAGGCCATGACGGCCGCCTGCGCGAACACGTCGAGTCCCGAGCACAGCGGCCCTGCGATCGTCACAGGAAACCGCGGGGGGCCGGCGTTCGACCCCGCACCGGTGCCCGTCAGCACGCGCACACGGTGCTCCTGGCCCACCAGCGCAGGGCGGAGCAGGTGGTGGATCCCGCCATCCACGATGACCACGTGGCGGCCGCCAACCTCCTTGCGCTCCAGCACGCGGGTCAGGTACGCGCCCGCCGGCCCCACGAGGAACCGGCCGGGCTCCAGCAGGAGCCGCGTCGCGCGCGTGGCCGGGTCCTTGTCCATGCGCGCCGAGAGCGCCGCCAGCCGCTGGCCAAGCAGGGCAACGTCGAGCTCGGCCTCGTGCGCCTCGTACGGGATTCCCAGCCCGCCGCCGGCATCCACGATCCGAAGCCCGAAGCCTGCCCCCGCCGCCAGGCCCCGCGCCGTGTCCACGGCCGCCTCCACGTGGGTCGCGAGCGCCATCGCGTCGATCACGTTCGACGCGCCGAAGGCGTGCAGGCCCACGGGCTCGAGCCACGGCGAGGCAACCGCCTCTGCCGCGGCGGTCTGCAGGTCCGCCATGTCCATGCCGAACTTGCCGGCCCCGTCGTCACCCACCAGGCGGACGCGCTCGAGGCGGGCCGCCTCCGTGACCGCGGCGCGCAGGAGGATCGGCTGGCGGCGGCCGAGGCCCTCCGCGATCCGTGCGAGGCGCCGCAGCTCCCCCACGGACTCCACGGTGATCAGGCGAAGGCCCGCCTCGACCGCGGCCGCGAGCTCCTCGTCGCGCTTGCCGGGGCCGGTCATGACGACGTGCGCCGGGTCGAAGCCCGCCCGCAGCACGTGGCGCAGCTCCCCGCCGGACGCCACGTCCGCACCCAGGCCCATCCCCGCGAGGTGCATTAGGACCGCGAGGTTCGGGTTCGCCTTCACCGCATACGCCAAGTCGAGGCGGGCGGGCAGCGCGGAGCGGAGCGTCTCGACCTGCCGACCGACGACGCCGAGGTCGTACACGTACGCCGGCGTGCCGAAGCGCTCCGCGAGCTCGGCCGGCGCGATGCCCGCCAGACGCCCGTTGCGGTAGACCTCGTTGCGGACCGGCGGGCGGCCGCGACGGGCTGTGGGCGAGCCCTGACGCGCGGGCGAGGGCCCCGACTCGCGGACCAGGCTCATCGCAGCGCGTCCTCTAGGGCGACCCGGGCGTCCGTCCCGGAATCGCGGTCCTTGACCAGCAGCGCGACCGAGACCGCGAGGCCGTGCTGGCTCGCGAAGCTCCCGCTGGCCGGACGCGACCCGGGTACCACCACGGCGCCGGGTGGCACGGCCAGCGGCGCGTGCGCGGAACCCGTGAGCACCCGGCCGCGCACCAGATCGTAGAGCCGCGAGGTGCCCGTCAGCACGACGCCCGCGCCCAGCACCGCGCCCGCGCCGATCAGCACGCCCTCGAGGAGCGAGCAGCCGGCACCGACGAACGCGCCATCTTCGACGATCACGGGTCGCGCCCCCGCGGGCTCCAGCACGCCGCCGATCGTCACGCCCGCCGAGAGGTGCACCCGCGCCCCGATCTGGGCGCACGAGCCGACCAGCACGTGCGAGTCGACCATCGTGTCCTCGCCGATCCACGCGCCCACGTTGACGAACGACGGCGGCATGACCACGACGCCCGGCCCGAGGTAGACGCCGGCTCGGATCGACGTCCCGCCGGGGACGACCCGCCAGGTGCGGCCAGCCTCGGCGGCGGCGGTTGCCTCGGATCCACCGAGGAGCGCCTTCACCGGCAACCCGACCCGGTCCTGGAAGCGCAGCGCGCCGCCGAGGTCCCACGACATGAGCGTCCGGTCGCGAAAGCAGGCGAGGATCGCCGCCTTGACCTCGGGGTCGGCGCGCCACCCGCCGGGCGCCGACCGATCCGGCACCGCTGCGCGCCGGCGTCCGGCGTCGAGATCCGCGAGGATCGGGGCCGCGTCGGCCGGCGCACCCATCGTCGGCGCGCCAGCCGCCCCAGTCGTCGGGGAGGTCTGGTTTGGCGTCGTCACGCGGCGGCCCCGTCGGAAACGGCCACGTCGGTCGCCTCGTCTTCGACCATCGCGGTCGGCAACCGGCCACCGCCGTCCACGAGGCCCAGCGTCCGCAGCATGGTGGTCAGGCGCTCGCGGGGCGCGTCGGCCAGCCGCAGGAGCGGCTGGCGCGCCGTGTCGGTGTCGAGCAGGCCCATCGCCAGCATGCCGGCCTTCACCGGGACCGGGTTCGGGGCGCCCTGGAAGTTCGCGCGCATCAGCGGCAGCCAGCGGTCGTGGATGCGGCGCGCGTCGGCCCAGTCGCCCGCGTGCCATGCGTGGACGAGGGCGCTCATCTCGCCGGGAATCTCGTTGGACGCAACGGAGATCACGCCGTCACCGCCCATCGCGAGGATCGCGAGCGTGGCCGCGTCGTCGCCCGAGAGGACGGCCACGTCGCGCGGCCGGTCGCGGCAGATCACCGCGAGCTGCTCGATGTTGCCGCTGGCCTCCTTGACCGCAACCACGCGGGGGTGCTCGGCGAGGCGCAGGAACGTGTCCGCCTCGACGTTGGCGCCGGTCCGGCCGGGCACGTTGTACACGACGATCGGGAGACCACCGTCGTCGGCAATCGCGCGGAAGTGCGACTCGAGCATGCGCTGGTCGGGCTTGTTGTAGTAGGGGGTGACGATGAGCGCGGCGTCGGCGCCCAGGGCCTCGGCACGACGGGTCGCCTCGATGGACGAGCGGGTGTCGTTGGAGCCCGTGCCGGCGATCACCGGGATGCGGGCACGGGACGGGCGCTCGCAGACCGTCTCGACGGCGATCTCGATGCAGCGATCGCGCTCCGCGGCCGAGAGCGTGGGCGACTCGCCGGTGGTGCCGACCGGGACAAGCCCGTCGATGCCGGCCATCACCTGCCAGGCGACCAGCCGGCGGTAGGCGGCCTCGTCGAACGTGCCATCGGCGGCGAACGGGGTGACGAGCGCGGTGAAGGCGCCTCGGAGGCGAGGGGTCGCGTGGTGGGCCGAGCGGGTGATGCGGGTCATGTCGGTCTCCTCGGGTTTCGTTCGTCGTGCTGGCGGGGTTCAGGCCGGGACGGCTAAGGGCGCGTCGAGGAGGTCGTCCACGACATCATCGAAGGCGTGCATGCCCGGGGTGCGGGTCGAGGCAGTAAGCCAGCGGGCGGCCGCGAGGGCGCCGTCGGCGTAGGCGGAGCGGTCCCGGGCGGTCAGGCGCAGCTCGACCGACTCGCCGGGGCCGTCAAAAGTCACAAGATGGGAGCCCGGGGCGGTACCGGCGCGGATGCCGGCGACCTCGAGCGCGGGCCGGGCCTCGGTGGGATCAGACGCCTCGTCGGGGCCGGCCCAGCGCGGATCGGCCGCCACGATGCGGCGGGCGATGGCGCGCGCGGTGCCCGACGGGCGGTCCGCCTTGCCGCGGCGGTGCCACTCGACGATCGAGGGCTCGAATGCCCCGGCCCGGGCGTACCAGGCGGCGGCGCGCTCGGCGAGGCGGAGGAACAGCGCCGCGCCGAGCGAGAGGTTCGTGGCGACGACTGCGTGGGCGTCGTGCTCGGCGAGCAGCGCGCGGACGCGGGGCTGGTCGCCCTCCCAGCCGGTCGCGGCGAGGATGAACGCCCGGTTGCCGCCGGCGAGCGCATGCGCCACATTGCCCGCGACCGCGGAACCGAGCGACGCGTCGAGCACGACGTCCGCCTTCGGAGCGGCGGGGCGCGTGCCGTCTGCCGAGGGGCGGCCGACCGTCGTCACGGTCCAGCCCGCAGCGGCCGCCGCCGTCGCGATCGCCCCGCCGAGCCGGCCCGATCCGTAGAGAAGGAGGTGCATGATTCGGACTGTCCTTTCCGCGAAGATCGCCCGCGGTGCCGGAGGTCCGAAGAATCACAAAGGCCGCGACACCGGTTGGTGTTCGCGGCCCTTTCGTCGCCTCCGGTCCCGGAGGCTTCTGGTTCGTCGCTCGCGCGCCTTCAGAGCCCCAGGGCCCGAGTCTGCCGACTGGGCCGCCAAGGCTTCCGCTTAGCGTCGAACGCGTTGATGTTGTGCGACATGGCCCGCGCATCATGCCAGCACTCACCCGGGAATGCAACACTTGCAGCCGTGAATATGTTCTATGCA
>JBBIIL010000042.1:0-24589 GCA_037446495.1 Chloroflexota bacterium
GTTGCGCACCGTCGTCACGAAAGTCGGGTCGTTGAGGATGGCGGCGACGAGCGGCCGCAGCCTGGGCCGAAGCCCGGGCCGACGGGGCCGAAGCCCGGGCCGACGTGGAGCCCAAACCGGACGCCGCCCCACAGGACGCGCGATCCATGCGTACGCCTGTTCGATATGGTCGCCGCGGACAACCCTGTGGACAAGCCGCTGAAGCGTGTGGAGACCAGCCCGGGCGAGCGTGGACGAACCACCGCGCAACGTGGAGAGACGACGCCCAGGAGTGGACGGGCCGCGACCGCAAGCAATCGGCCAATTACCATATGTTGCGATGCGATGGCAGGGGCAACCACAACATATTGTGGTTTTTGGCCTTGACCACGTCCGCCCGGACGCGTAGATTCAGGCGGTCGCCCTGCGGCCGGACGACCATCGAAGGGCTTCGTGAGGCGAGTGGCAATCGCCGCCAGACGGACCCGGAGACCACCCGGCCCAGCCCGACACGACGAAGGCCTCGTAGCTGCGCCTCACCCCCATCCGTGAGCGCGAGACCAAGCCACCGCTCGGTGCCCACACCGCGCAGAGCACCATCCCGGCCGGCATCCGGGAGCTCTGCACACGGGCCCGAGCGCGCCGCCGGCGCAGGGAGAGGCCCCGCACCGGCGGGGACGGAGGAGAGCGCGCCGCCGGCGCAGGGAGAGGCCCCGCACCGGCGGGGACGGAGGCGAGCGCGCCGCCGGCGCAGGGAGAGGCCCCGCACCGGCGGGGACGGAGGAGATGGATCAGATGGCTCAGGCACGCGAGGTTGTCCCGGTGATGGATGCAAAGGCCACGGCCAAGAAGTCGAAGCGCGTGGCAGCAGCCACCGGCCGCCCGGGGCTCGGGGGCCCGTACGGCGCCAGTTTCTCCGGCGAGGGCACGCGCGGCCTGACGTTCGAGCGCCGCTGGACGCGGCCGGGCGTCCACCCGTACGACGAGATCACCTGGGAGTACCGGACCGCGGGCATCAGCTCTGAGACCGGGAAGACCGTGTTCGAGCAGAAGGACGTCGAGGTCCCCGTCTTCTGGTCCCAGCTTGCCACCAACGTCGTGGTCAGCAAGTACTTCCGCGGCCACGTCGGCACGCCGGAGCGCGAGCACAGCGTCCGCCAGCTGATCGACCGCGTCGTCACCACCATCGCCGCGTGGGCGGAGACCAACCGCTACTTCGCCACGGACGAGGACCTGGCCGCGTTCCAGGCCGAGCTCACCCACCTGCTGGTCCACCAGAAGATGGCGTTCAACTCGCCGGTCTGGTTCAACGTGGGGATCGAGGCGAAGCCGCAGTGCTCCGCGTGCTTCATCAACTCGGTCCAGGACAACATGAGCAGCATCATGGACCTGGCCAAGACCGAGGCCATGCTGTTCAAGTACGGCTCGGGCGCGGGCGTCAACCTCTCCCCCATCCGGAGCAGCAAGGCCAAGATGTCGGGCGGCGGCATCGCGTCCGGCCCGGTCAGCTTCATGCGCGGCTACGACGCGTTCGCGGGCGTGATCAAGTCGGGCGGCAAGACCCGCCGCGCGGCCAAGATGGTCATCCTGGACGTGGACCACCCCGACGTCCTGGACTTCATCGATTCCAAGGCCAAGGAGGAGCAGAAGGCCTGGGCCCTGATCGAGCAGGGCTATGACGCCTCCTACACGGGCGAGGCGTACGGCTCCGTGTTCTTCCAGAACGCCAACCACAGCGTCCGCGTCACGGACGACTTCATGAAGGCCGTCGAGCGCGACGCCGAGTGGCAGACCCACGAGGTCAGCGACGGCCAGCCGGCCGGCACGTACAAGGCGCGGGACATCTTCCGCAAGATGGCCGAGGCGGCCCACCTCTGCGGCGACCCGGGCATCCAGTACGACACCACCATCAACACCTGGAACCCGGTGTCCAACAGCGCGCGGCAGTACGCCACCAACCCGTGCAGCGAGTTCAGCTTCATCAACGACTCGAGCTGCAATCTCGCGTCGGTCAACCTCATGAAGTTCGTCGACCCCAGCGGCGAGTTCGACGTCGAGGCGTACCGGCATGCCTGTCGGCTGACGATCACCGCGCAGGAGATCCTCGTCGACAACGCCTCCTACCCCACCCCCAAGATCGAGGAGAACTCGCACCGCTACCGGCCCCTCGGCCTCGGCTACGCGAACCTCGGGGCGCTCCTGATGAACCGCGGCCTCGCCTACGACTCGGAAGCGGGCCGGGACTACGCTGCGGCCATCACCGCGATCATGCACGGCGAGGCCTATCGCCAGAGCGCCGTGATCGCCCGTGACCACGGCGGTCCCTTCGTGGAGTTCGAGAAGAACCGCGAGCCGTTCCTGAACGTCATCCGGATGCACCGTGACGCCGCCCACAGCCTCGCCGACGGGAGCGTTCCGGCCGAGATGCTCGAGGCCGCCCGAACCACGATCGACGAGGCGCTCGAGATCGGCAGCCAGTTCGGCTTCCGAAACGCACAGACCTCACTCCTGGCGCCCACCGGGTGCCTCGTGGGCGACAGCCTCGTCCTGAGCGATCGTGGGCTCGTCCGCCTGCGCGGGCTCGGCAACCCCGACGGCGCCAAGTGGCAGGACCTCGACCTTCGGGTCGCCACCGACGACGGTCCGCGCGAGGCCACCAAGTTCTTCGTCAACGGCATCGAGCCGGTCGTCACCGTCGACACGGCCCGCGGCTACCGGCTGCAGGGCACGACCACCCACCGGATCCGGGTGGTGGACGCGAACGGCGACTGGCAGTGGCGACGCTTCGCGGATGTCCGCCAGGGCGACCGCGTGCCCATGACGCTGGGCGGCATGATCGGCGAGCCGCGCGAGGTGCCGCTGCCGCCGCTGCCCGAGGCCTACTGGACCTCGGACCACCGCACGTTCGTCCCGCGGGCGATGACCGCGGACCTCGCCGAGCTCCTCGGCTACTTCATGGGCGACGGCTCGCTCCACGCGCGCGGCCTGCGGTTCTGCGTGACGGCCGGCGATGACGACGTCGTCTCGCGCCTGGCCGACCTCGGCCGGCGGCTGTTCGGCCTGACCGCCGCCAAGGCGGAGAAGGCGGGCTACACCGAGGTCCGCCTCGACTCCGTGCGCTTGGCGCTGTGGTGGGAGGCCTGCGGCTTTGCGAAGCACGCGCCCGTCACCCAGCACCGGGGCAAGGGCTACGAGCCCCACATCCCCGACGCGGTGCTCTACAGCAACGACCCCGCGGCCTACCGTGCGTTCGTGCGAGGCCTGTTCGAGGCTGACGGGAGCGTGAACGGCGGCTACGCGTCATGGTCAACCGTGTCCGATCGGTTCAGCCACGACGTCCAGACCCTGCTCCTCGCGCTCGGCTACGCCACCACCCGCAAGACGGACCAGCCCAGTCGCGGCCACAAGGGCGCCAACCCGGTGCACGTCCTGCGGCTGCTCAACGCCAGCGCCGGCGGGCGGTTCCTGCGGGAGATCTCGTTCATCTCGGAGCGCAAGCGCGAAGCCCTTGCCCCGGCCCAGCATCCCCAGGCAGCACGCCACGACCTGGTGCCCGTCAGCCGCGCCACGGTGGACCGGCTGGCGCCGGACAACGACAACCTGCGCAAGACGATGCTCCTCTCGCTGGCGCGAACCGGCATGGTCTCGCGGCGCTCGGCCACGGCGCTCCTGGAGCGCACGGCCGATCCCGAGCTCGCGCAATCGCTCGGCTACTTCTACGACGAGGTCGCCTCGGCCCGGCTGGGCGAGGAGCAGCTGACGTACGACCTCTCGGTGCCCTCGAACGTGACCTACGTCGCGAACGGCTTCGTCAGCCACAACACCATTGCTTTCATGATGGATTGCGACACCACCGGCATCGAGCCCGACATCGCGCTCATCAAGTACAAGAAGCTCGTCGGCGAGGGCTACCTCAAGATCGTCAACCAGACGGTTCCCGCGGCCCTGCGCAAGCTGGGCTACACCGCGACCCAGGTCGAGGAGATCCTGGCCTACGTCAACGAGCGCGAGACCATCGAGGGCGCGCCCGGCCTCAAGCCTGAGCACCTCTCGGTCTTCGACTGCGCCTTCAAGCCCGTGAACGGCGACCGGTCCATCCACTACATGGGCCACATCCGGATGATGGGCGCGGTCCAGCCGTTCCTCTCGGGCGCCATCAGCAAGACGGTCAACATGCCCGAGGCGGCCACCGCCGAGGAGATCGAGACCGTCTACCTCGAGGGCTGGAAGCAGGGCCTCAAGGCCATCGCCATCTACCGAGACGGGTCGAAGCGGTCACAGCCGCTGTCCACCGGCAAGAAGAAGGACCAGGGCGCCGAGACCTCTGCAGCCGACAGCGAGACCATCGAGGCCCTCCGCCGCCAGCTCGCGGCGGCCCAGGTGGAGGCCACCCGCCCGCACCGCCGTCGCCTGCCGGCCGAGCGGACCGCGGTCACCCACAAGTTCGAGATCGGCGGCCACGAAGGCTACATCACAGTTGGTCTCTACCCCGACGGCCAGCCCGGCGAGATCTTCCTCAAGATGGCCAAGGAGGGCTCGACGATCTCGGGCCTCATGGACACGCTGGCCACCTCGGTGAGCCTGGCGCTCCAGTACGGCGTGCCGCTCAAGGACGTGGTGAACAAGTTCGCCCACGTGCGGTTCGAGCCCAGCGGCTTCACCGGCAACCCGGAGATCCCGATCGCCAAGTCCCTCGTGGACTACATCTTCCGCTGGATGGGCAGCCGGTTCCTCGCGCCCGAGGATCGGGCCGCGCTGGGGCTGATCGACCGCTCGCAGGTGGTCACGGACGCCCCCGCCCCGTTCGGGGCTTCGGCCCTGCGGCCGCACGCGGACGAGGGCATTACGGCCCAGTCCGAGGCCATCGCCACCCCGGCGCCCGCGCCGGCACCGGCACCGTCGACCGGCAGCAGCGCCAGGGGCTCCGTCGCCCCGCAGGCCGCGGCGGCCCCGATCGCGATCTCGATGCCGGTCCCGGTGGTCAAGGAGGAGCTGGCGGTCATCGCCACCGGCCCGGCCAACGGCAACGGCGCGTCCAAGGGCCTCGCGGCCATCGCGGCCTCGTTCGGCGGCTCGCTCTCGGGCGGCGGCCCCAAGGTGACCTTCTCGGCCCAGGCGGACTCCCCCAGTTGCGCCGAATGCGGCTCGATCATGGTCCGCAACGGATCCTGCTACAAGTGCCTCAACTGCGGGTCAACCTCGGGCTGCAGCTGATGTGAAGTTGCCGACTCTCAAGCGGAGCCCGCGTCCCACGGACGCGGGCTCTCGCCTGCCGGTGACACCGAGCGCCGGTCGAGCACAGGAGCCGAGCCGAGCTACCCATGCCACGGGTGACTTGGGATCCTGCCTGGTGAACCACTCGTAGGACGAGTGTTGTGAGCGGCCGAAGGACGAGTGTCCCGGGATTTCGGACGCCCGGCGGGGCAGGGATGCCGGATGACCGGCCGGGTGGGACGGGTGTCGCGATGCGCCCGAGCTCGGGCCACCCGTTCCATGAGTGCACCGGAGTCCGAGCGGGGCCATTCCGCAAGGCACGGTGACCAGGAATGGTCCGTGCGCACGCGGAACGCGCCGAACCGGGTAGAGTCCCCGAGAGCGGCCAACGATCACGGGGAGCAACGTGGCGAAGCACGAGAAGCCGAAGGTCTCCGACGCCAAGGTGGTGCGTCGCCTGGGCGAGGCGTTGGGCGTGGCGTTCGACCAGCCGCCGATCGGCGATCTCGGTGGCGACGACGGCTCGCTCGCCGTCGCGGGCGAGGATGCCTGGGTGGCGCTCCAGCACGAGTGCAGGCACAGCCATCCCGTCGAGAACGTGCTCCAGTACTGGCCCTGGCTCGAGCGCAGCCGCCGGCGCCTTGTCCTCGTCCACGCCGTCGCGCCCGACGCCCGGAGGCGAACCGGCCCGCGTGCGGAGCTGACCAGCTGGATGGGCGCGATGATGGAGCGGGTCCTGCCGGGCCGCTTCGCCTACTGCCGCGTGGAGCTGGGCTCGAGCGACGAGGCCGCACAGCTCGCCGCAGCCCGCGCCGCCATCGAGGCGCTCCGCCAGCCGCTCGAGGGCCGGAGCCTCCTCACCTCGAACTAGCGTCAGCCCCGCGGGCCTCCGCGCCGGGCGCCGCGTCGAGCGAAGCGTAACGCCCCGGAGACCCGGTGCGCACCGCGGCGGATGACGGGACGGCCGATCGGCGATCAGGGGCGCAGGTCCGCCCGCCAGACGATCGTGAACGGGCCAAGGCCCCGATGTCGCCGCCGGTCGTGCGGGCCGAAGGCGGCCTCGGCCGCGTCGATCCCGGCGTGGGGCGTCTCGAGGCGCGTCGCGCGAGCGTGCAGGTCGTAGACGAGGGCGCGGCCGCCGGGGCGCAGGACGCGGCGGATCTCGGCGAAGCCGCGCTGGGCATCGGGCCAGTGGTGGGCGGACAGCGAGGAGACGACGAGGTCGAACGAGCCGTCTGGGAAGGGCATGTGGGCGACGTCCGCCTCGACGACCATGGCCCGGGACCGCGTTCCAGCCCGCTCGAGGCGGCGCTCCGACGCGCTCAGCATCGCCGGGTCCACGTCGAGGCCCACCCAGGTGGCGTCTGGGATCTCGGCGAGGAGCCGCTCGGCGAGGTGGCCGGGCCCCGGGCCGATCTCGAGGATCGCCGGCTCCGCGACACCAGCCAGCGCCTCGCCGCAGTCGCGCGCGACATCGCGGTAGTGGCCGGCCAGCGCGAGGCCCGCTGCCAGCTCGTACACGCCGACGCCCGGCGCGGACGACGTGCCGATCGACCGGACGGCTCGCCGCACAACGGGCTGGGCCAGCCAGGCGCCAACACCGGCCAGCCCCGCTACGAGGACCACGCGTCGAATTCCCATCCGCCCATGATGACGCGCTGAGCGACGCCGCAACGCCCCAAGTCGCCCGCGGCCGGGCGGACTTGCCCGCCGGCGCTGAGGGGGCGGAGCGCCCGTGGAGCCGCCGCGTGCGCTCAGGGGCACCCGAGGCACCGCCACCGATTGGGTCTTGTATCGCTGTGATATCATTCTGATCGCGCCCACACAGATGGCACGAAGGAGCCCGAAAGCACCATGAACAACAAGGAACGCATCGCCCGCTCGCTGCCCGGAATCCCGATGCTGGTCGGCGTCTTCATCCTCACCGTCGCCGTCCCGCTGGCGTTCGTGTGGTGGGTGGTGGCGGTGCTCGCGCCCCTCGGAGACCGCGTCGGGTTCGTCGAGGTCGTCGAGATCCTGATCTGGACCGCGGTCTACGCGGTGATCCTGCTCGGCTGGGCGGGCATGACACCGGTGAACCCCAACGAAGCGCGGGCCGTCGTCCTGTTCGGCCGCTATCGGGGCACGCTCCGCGACCAGGGCCTCGCGTGGGTCAATCCGTTCACCCGGCGGCCGCGCGTCAGCGTCCGGGTCCGCAACTTCGAGACCAGCAAGCTCAAGGTCAACGACCACGATGGCAATCCGATCGAGATCGCGGCCGTCGTCGTCTGGAAGGTGACCGATACGGCCGAGGCGCTGTTCGAAGTGGACAACTACGAGAACTTCGTCACCGTCCAGGCCGAGTCGGCGCTGCGGAACCTCGCCACGTCGCACCCGTACGACGCCCACAACGACGGCCAGTCCTCGCTCCGCGCGAACCAGGCCGAGGTGGCCGACCAGCTTCGCGGCGAGATCCAGGACCGGCTCGACAAGGCGGGCATCCAGGTGATCGAGTCCCGGATCAGCCACCTCGCCTACGCGCCGGAGATCGCCAATGCGATGCTCCGCCGCCAGCAGGCCAGCGCGGTCATCGCGGCGCGGTCGATGATCGTCGAGGGCGCGGTCGGGATGGTGGAGATGGCGCTCGAGCAGCTGTCCGCCAAGCAGGTGGTCCAGCTCGACGAGGAGCGCAAGGCGCAGATGGTGAGCAACCTGCTCGTCGTCCTGTGCTCCGAGCACGAGGCGCAGCCGGTCCTCAACGCCGGGACGCTGTACGCCTAGACCGCCGATGATGCGAGCACGGAGCAGCACGATGCCCGCGGAGCCGCCAGCATGGCCGAGCGCAAGCCGTTCCTGCTGCGCCTGGACCCCGAGACGTTCGCGGCCCTCCAGCGATGGGCCGCGGACGACCTCCGGTCGGTCAACGCCCAGGCCGAGTTCATCCTGAGGCGCGCGCTGAAGGACGCGGGCCGCCTCCCCGACCGCAACCCGCCGACCCCCTCGTAGCGATCCCCGTCGCAACCCGCCTCGCGGCTGAGCTCGAACGCGAGGCCCCACAGCCCTGACGGACCTCCGGGCAGCTTCGGCGCGCGTTACGCTCTCCGGCGTCAGGCCAGAGGGAGGCGATGGACCGAGACCGACCGCGACCGTCGCTGGGCCGCGCGCAGGGCTGGGACCCCGTGTGGCAGCGCGCCGTGCCGCCGAGCGTCGGGGCGCGGCTGACGCCGGTCGCCGTCTTCGTCGTTGCGCTGGGGGCGTACCTGCGCACCCTGCTGCCGGGCATCGCGTTCGACGACTGGGGCGAGATGCAGACGGTCCCCGCCGTGCTTGGGATCGCGCACCCCACGGGCTACCCCACGTACATCCTCGCGGCGCGGCTGTTCGAGATCCTGCCCTTCGGCACCATCGCCTACCGCTCGAACCTGTTCTCGGCGGTGCTGGTGGCGCTCGCGCTGGCGACGCTGTCGTGGACCGCGATGCGCCTCGGCGTCCGGCCGGCGATCGCTGCGGGGGCGGCCCTCGCGACTGGCGCGGTGGGCACGGTCTGGGCCGCCGCCACGGTCGCCGAGGTCAACCCGCTCCACCTGCTGCTGATGGCGCTGCTGCTCGATCGGGCGCTCGCCTGGGCGGACCGCTCACGTCCGGTGGACCTCGCCGCCTGCGGGCTCCTCACCGGCCTCGCCCTCGGGAACCACCTGCTGACCCTCTTCGTGGCCCCGCTCCTCGCCGTGTTCGCGCTGTGGTCCGGCAAGCGGGCCCTTGCCGAGCAGCCGCTGCTGATCTTCCTGCCGGTCGTGACGCTGCTGCTGGGGCTCACGGTCTACGCGTACATCCCGCTGGCCGCGCGCCTCGACCCGCCGCTCGCCTACAACCACCCGGTCACGCTCGACGCGTTCCTCGCGCTCGTCACGGGCGCGCAGTTCCGGTCGCAGGAACTGGGCGTGCTGGACGCCGGCAGCCTGGGGACCACCGTCGATGCACTCCCCGCCCTCGTGGGCCTGGTCCTCGGTCGCGGGGCCGTCGTGCTCCCGGTGGCCGGCGTCGTGGGCTTGGGGGTCCTGCTCATCCGGCGGCCGGCGTTGGCGCTGGCGCTCATGGCGATCCTGCTCGCCGGTGCCGACGTCTGGGCGAACTACCTGCGCCTGGAGCACTACCTGCTGGTGCCGTTCCTGCTGCTGGGCCTCGGGACGGCCGTGGCGCTCGAGGCGGCGGCGCGTGCGGGGACGGAGCGGCTGCCCGGCGTGGCCGGGCGGTTCGCGGCGCCGGTGGCGACCGCCGCGGGCGTCGTGGCAGCCCTCCTCGTGGCTGCGGTCAGCCTGCCGGGCGCGGACCTCAGCGCCAACAGCACCGGCGAGGACTACGTGGCGACGATGACCCGTGAGCTCCCGCAGAACGCGGCGATCTTCACGTTCTGGGGTGCGTCGACGCCGCTCTGGCACGCGCAGCTCGTCCGTGGCGAGCGTCCCGACATCCTCGTCGTGGACGACACCAACGTGGCGTACGACCCGGGCGGCACCCGGCTGGACCGGATGCGCGCGATCGTCTGCCAGCGCCCGGTCTTCATCGTCCGGCCATACGCGGAGGAGCTGGCGCCCGAGCGGGTGGAGTTCACCCTCAAGGCCGCGTTCAGCGTGGTGGTGGGTGTGGGCAGTCCGACCGCCGCGACGCCGCTCACCGTGTACCGCGTGGTCGCGGCGGCCGACACCTGCCCGTGACGGGACCGGGGACTACATCGCGTCGAACGTCTCGACAACCTCGATCATCGCCCCGCCGGCCAGCACCGGGCAGCCCCTGGCGAGGGCCACTGCGGCGGCGTGGTCCTCCGCCCTGATGATCGAGTAGCCGGTCGGCGACGTGGATCCGCCGTCCGACACCGAGCCGTCCGACGCGATGACCCTGGTTCCCGACGCCGGGTTGCCGCCGTCCACGACCGCGTCGCCGAGCTGGTGGAACCAGGCGTTCCAAGCGTCCGTGGCCTTCGCCGACTCGGCCTCGCCCTCGGGCATCGAGCCGCCGTGGTACACGAGCAGGTAGTTCGCCATCGAAGCCTCCTTCGCAGCGCACGAGTCGGCGCCGTCAGGAGAGCGACGAACGGGCAGACGCGGAATCGACAGCCGGGGCCAGAGCCCCCTACGGCCAGGTGAAGGTGGCGGTCATCGGCGTGACGCCGAACCCTGCCTCCGCGTTCCTGAGCACGATCATCCAGCCGTTGGGCGTCGTGACCGCGAAGGCCTGGCTGGTGTTCGTGGTGCCGGCGGCCGCCGTGACCCGCTGCAGGCCCGGGCCGCCCTGCTCGATCAGGTCGGCCTCGTACAGGAACGGGTGGCCGCCCCAGCTCGCGGTCACCTGGTACGTGCCCTTCGCCCGTGGCGTGGCCACCACCTGCAGGCCGTTGTACGCCGGGTTGGCGGTGCCGTCGAAGCGGGCGTTGGTGATCGTGACGCTGGGCTTCGCTGCCGGGAACTTGATCGTCGCGTCCACCACCGGCGTGGCGCCGGCGCTGCCCCGCAGGGTGACCTGGTACGTTTCGAACGCCTTGGTGGACCTGCCGGTCAGGGTGCCGCTGGGCGCCGTGCGGCAGCCCAGCAGCTTCCCGCCCCCGCTGAGGCAGGCCGTGGTGCTGCCCCCGGACTCGGTCTTGTACTGCACCGTGACGGTGCCCGTCTGGGCGGTGAACGAGATCGTCCGCGACGTGCCGGCCGTGTCGGAGCCGGCATCGAGGGCGAGCTGGACGAACGAGATGGTCGCCGTGTGGACGGCCGCGGGCGTGGGCGACGGGCCGGCTGATGCGGACGCCGACGGCGAGGGTGCCGAAGAGCCAGTCGGTGCCGACGTCGCGCCCGGCGGGAGCGAGCCGGCCAACGATGACGAGGGCGAGGCTGAGGGCTGGGACGAGCCGCCCTTGCCGCCGAACAGCGTCGTCGCCACAAGGATCCCCAGGAGCACGGCGAAGATGAACGCCAGGACCAGGACCAGCCGCTGTGTGTTCGTCATGCGCCCATGGTAGGGGCACGTGCGCGATGCGTCAGGCGCCCTCGCGCGACGGGGCCGGGTTCGCCAGGCCGTCCACGATCTCCACGCCCGCGATGGTGCGCAGGATCGAGGGCGGGGCGACCACCTTCCAGCTGCGGGAGCCGCCGCCCAGCACGATCCGATCGCGGTCCATCAAAGCGGCGTCCACCCAGACCGGCAGGTGCCCCGGCAGCCCGAACACGGTGACCCCGCCGATCTCGTGGCCCGTGAGCGCGCGGGTCTCGTCGGCAGACGCGAACGAGCACTTGCGGCCGAGGCGCCCCTTCACGACGCGGTTGACGTCCAGGCGGTGCGTGGCGAGCACGACGCAGGCCGCGTAGACGGGCTCCGCGCCCTTGCCCACGACGATGATCGTGTTCGCCGAGTCCGCGGGGTCCCAGCCGTATCGGGCGCAGAACGCGGCGGTGTCCGCGAACTCCGGGTCGCAGGCGAACAGTTCGTACGGCCCGCGGCCGGCGAGGGACGCCTCGAGGGCGTCGCGATCAGGATCGTCACTCATGGCGCGCAACGGTAGCGGACAACGGATCACCCCGGGCGGGGCCCCTCGCGGCGCACTACGCTTGGCCGCAATCCTGAACTGCAAGACTGTCCGCCTCCCGCCGCCCGCACCCGGAGACCCTGATGTCCGACACCCTGATCCCCACCCGCGCCGAGTCGCTCGCCGCGATCCCGTCGCTCCCCCTCCGGACACAGCTGTACATCGACGGTCGGTTCATCGACGCGAAGGGCGGCCGGCGGTTCACCACCGAGAACCCGGCGACGGGCCAGCCCATCACCGAGGTGGCCGAGGGCGGTCCCAAGGACGTGGACGCCGCGGTCGCCGCCGCACGGCGCGCGGCCGACGACGGGCGCTGGTCGCGGCTGAACCCCGCCGACCGCAAGCGGCTCCTGATCGCGTGGGCGGATCGCATCGTGGCCAACACCCGCGACCTGGCGATCATCGAGACGCTGGACTCGGGCAAGCCCATCGCCGACACCGCCACGTCCGACATCGCCGAGACGGCCAATTGCATCCGCTGGCACGCGGAGGCCGCGGACAAGCTCTACGGGCAGGTCGCCCCGGCGCCTGAGGGGATCGTCGCGACCGTCACCCGCGAGCCGGTGGGCGTCGTCGGGGCGGTGATCCCGTGGAACTACCCCGCCCTGATGGCCGCCTGGAAGATGGGACCGGCGCTGGCCACCGGCAACACGATGGTGATCAAGCCGGCGTCGTACACGGCGCTCTCGCTCCTCCGGATCGCGGAGCTCGCGTCCGAGGCCGGGATCCCCGACGGCGTGCTCAACGTGGTGACTGGACCCGGCGGCTCGGTCGGCGAGGCGATCGGGCGCCACGACGGCATCGACTGCGTCGCGTTCACGGGCTCAACCGAAGTCGGCCGCCGCTTCCTCCACTACGCCGCGGACGGGAACCTCAAGCGGGTCCTGCTCGAGCTCGGCGGGAAGAGCCCGCAGATCATCTTCCCCGACGTCGCCGACATGGCGAACGTGGCGGCCAACGCCGCGATCGCGATCTTCACCAACATGGGCGAGAACTGCTCAGCCGGCTCGCGGCTCATCGTCCACCGCTCCAAACGCGCGGAGCTGCTCGAGGCGCTCGAGGCGGAGCTGGAGCACTGGCCGGTCGGCGACCCGCTCGACCCGGGGAAGCGCCTGGGCGCGCTCATCAGCCGCAGCCAGATGGACACCGTGCTCGACTACGTCGAGTCCGGGATGGGCGAGGGCGCGCGCGTCGTCACCGGCGGCGAGCAGATCCTGCGCGAGACCGGCGGCTACTTCGTGGGGCCCACGATCCTCGACGGCGTCCGCAACGACATGCGGGTCGCGCGCGAGGAGATCTTCGGGCCGGTGCTCTCGGTCATCGAGTTCGACACCGAGGAGGAGGCAGTCCGGCTGGCGAACGACACGCCCTACGGCCTCGCGGCGTCGCTCTACACCGACGACCTCCACGTGGCGCACCGCGTCGCGCGCGACATCCGGGCGGGCGTCGTGGGCGTCAACGCCTACGCAGAGGGCGACCAGACCACGCCGTTCGGCGGGTTCAAGCTGTCGGGCTTCGGCGGGCACGACAAGAGCGTCCATGCACACGACCAGTACACGGAGCTCAAGACCACCTGGATCACGCTCCGGCCGCGCAGCTGACCCGGACTGACGCTAGCCGGGCCTGCGACGGTCGCCGGGCGCCTGTTTGCGTCCAGTTGCGCCGTGCGACAAGCTGGGCAAATCTTGGTTGACCCGACTGCATAGCCTGAATGTGCGTCCCTCGCCATACGGAGACGCGCGGCCATCCCCCCGGCCGCGCGTCTCCGTATGGTGGGTGTCGATTCTCCTGGCGCAGGGCGGCCTCGTCGCCTCATGGCGTTGCGTCCGGACCGCTGAATGGCCATCGCCGGCGGGCCAGTCCGCTGCCCAGCAGGTCCGCGCTCGCTCGGCGCGCCCTGTAGGCTTCGCCGCAACAGCGACCGCCGCGTCCCGCCGGCCGGAGGAGAGCGATGACCAGTCCCGTCCGGGATCTGCACAGCGCATGGGACGCGTTCGCGGCGCGCCTGACCGCCGCGCTGGCGGCCATGGAACAGGCGACCTATCTGGTGGTGTCGCTGGCGGGCGAGCCGCGCTCCGGCACCAGCGCGTACGTCCAGTTCGCGCAGGGCGGGCTGCTCGGGTTCCGCGCCGAGGCCGCCGGCAACCACCTCCTGCCCCCGGGCCACGGGCTGGGCCCCATCCAGGAGGACCGGCTGGCGGCCCTCGGCTGGCAGCGCCCGGGCCCCGCCTCGCAGGGCCGCAACTGGGTGCGCGAGTGGCAGGAGCCCGTCCCGTTCGGCGAGGTCGCGGGCATCGCGGTCCAGACGCTGCGCGAGGTGTACGGGGCCGCCACCCCCGATGACCTCCGCTACCGGAGCGGCGCGTTCCCGGCCCACCACGGGCCGATCCCGGAGCCCGGCCTCGGCATCGCGCCGGACCGCCAGGTCCCCGAGCACCCGGCCGCGGCTGTCGTGCCCGGCCAGACCCACCCGAGCTTGGAGCCGGACGAGGCTGAGGCTTCGCTCCAGGCGGCCCTGGCCGAGTTCATCAGGGGAACCGACCTGGTCCCTGACCGCGACGGAGACCTGCCGATCCGGGTGGGCTCGGCGCTCATGTTCGTGCGGCCGATCGCCGGCCGGCCACCGCTGCTGCAGCTCTTCTCCCCGCTCGTGTCGGGCGTGGACCTCACGCCCTCGCTGCTGGACTCGCTCAACGACATCAACCGCAGCATCCTGTTCGGGCGCGTCTTCTGGACCGAGCGCGAGGTGGTGGTGTCGATGGAGCTGACGGCGGTGGGGATCACCGCCGCGCAGATCGCGTTCGGCTGCGTGCAGCTGGGCAACCTCGCGGACCACCTCGACGACGTGCTGCGCGGCCGGTTCGGCGGGCGGACGATGTTCGAGGTCCCCAAGGCGCTGGTCAACTAACCGCGACCCGTGTGCCTCAGCCGCCCGCGGCGCCCTGCCTCCACGGCGGCCACGCCATCCCACCCAAGGCGATCTCGTACCCCTCGCGGGCGAGGTATCCAACCAAGAGGTCCACGATCGGCGGCTCATCGTCCACGACCAGGATTCGGATCGGGTCGGCGGTCATGGCGCCGAGTCTGGCGGTAGGTCGATCGGGCCGCACGGTCCGACATCCGACGACACCCGCCAGTCGTATCGAGGTTGGGGGGTTGTCAAGGGTCGGTCAATGGCCTAGACTCCTAATCCAATGGCGTGTCATTTGACACGCCACTACGCATGTTGGGACGGCGTGGTCCCTGCATCCCGACAGCCGGGTCAATGGCAAACCTGCAACTCCGGGTCGCGCGGCTGGGCGTGGCCCCCTCACTGGAGCACCGTGATCTCGTACGATCCCACCTCTCCCGCCTCCGACACCGAGGCCGCACTCGCGGTCGCCTCGATCGAGCTGGACCCTGAAGCGGCCGAGCTCGAGACTGCCGCGCTCGTTGCCGAGCTGCCGGTCGAGCCGGAACCCGTGGTCGCCCCGCCGGAGGAGGTCGAGGTGGACACGTCCGCCGAGGTCCTCGACACGGACGACTCGGTCCGCCTGTACCTGCGTGAGATCGGCCGCGTGCCGCTCCTGACCGCGGAGGAGGAGGTCATCCTCGCCAAGGGCATGGAGCTGGGCGCCCAGGCCAAGGACGAGCCGTGGAAGGCCATCCTCTCGATCCACGAGTGGACGTTCCACAAGTCCGAGCCCACCGGCCGGGCGAAGAGCCGCAAGTACGTCCTGCCCTTCGAGGCGGAGTCGCACCGCGCTGTTGCCGAGGCGCTCCGCTCGGACGACGCCATGGACCTGTTCGTGACCATGCCCGCGCTGGGCCTGGCCGACGCGCTCAAGAAGGTCGAGACGGACGCCCTGCGAGAGCGGCTGACCCGCGCCTGCGACCTGCGCTCGGTCTACAACGAGCGCCTCGACGTCGAGACCTTCACCGAACTCCTCGACTGGATCGAAGGCGAGCTCGGCCGGCCCAATGCCGAAATCCGCGCGAGTGCCGCGCTGCGCGAGCTGCGCGACTGGGCACGCGTCGAGGTCGCCTACCCGGCGATCCAGCGGTACCTCGACGCCGGCCGTGGCGACGAGCTGATCGCCGAGCTCCAGCCCACGCTCAAGGCGCTCGCCAAGGAGTCGCGCGACCACCTGACGTCGGCCAACCTGCGGCTGGTGGTCTCGATCGCCCGCAAGTACATCAACCAGGCGGGGATGGGCCTGCTGGACCTCGTCCAGGAGGGCAACGCGGGCCTGATCCGCGCCGTGGACAAGTTCGAGTACGAGCGCGGGTTCAAGTTCTCCACGTACGCCACCTGGTGGATCCGCCAGGCGATCCAGCGCGGCCTCGCGGACCAGAGCCGGACCATCCGGATCCCGGTCCACATGGTCGAGACGATGGGGCGCGTGGCGCGTGTCGTGCGTGAGCTGTCCACGCAGCTCGGCCGTGAGCCCACCAACGCCGAGATCGCGGCGGCGCTGCCGGACGAGACGCCGGCGATGACGCCGCAGCGCGTCGAGGAGATCCGCAAGCTGGGCCGCGAGCCCGTCTCGCTGCAGTCGCCGGTGGGCGACGAGGGCGATGCCGAGCTGGGCGAGCTCATCCCGGACGAGGACGCCGTGTCCCCGCTCGACGTGGTCGCGGACCGCATGCGGCGCGAGCAGATCGAGCACGTGCTGGCCAGTCTCGACCGCCGGGAGCAGCGGGTTCTGCGCCTGCGCTTCGGCCTTGACGACGGGCACGCCCGGACGCTCGAGGAGGTGGGCCGCGAGTTCGGCCTCACCCGCGAGCGCATCCGCCAGATCGAGGTTCAGGCGCTGCGCAAGCTCCGCCACCCCTCGCGCAGCCGCAAGCTCCGCGAGTTCGCCGCCTAGGGCATCGCCCTGGGCTCACCAGCGCCCAACAGGCCGGCCGCGTCGATCACCCGACGCGGCCGGTCTTGATTCCGGGTGCCGTGGCCCCTTGCCAGCGCGGCGGCTGAACTGGCGTCAGCTGCCGGGGGTCGAGGCTGACGCGACCGACGCGGCCGAGCAGTCGAACACCGACGTGGTGGTCCCGTTCACGGTCACCGCGGTGCAGGTCGAGCTCACCCACGACGAGATCGCGGACGACGTGCTGCCACCGCCTGGACCGCCCGGCCCGCCGCCCTGACCGCCCAGCTGGATGAAGCGCAGCTTGCCCGATGTGACATCGGCCTTGAGCTGCCCGAGCGAGAGGGCGTTGTCGCTGCCAGTGAAGCCGCCGGTAGACATCACCGCCCGGCCGGTGGACAGCTCGATCTGGCCGGCCGAGGTGGAGTCGGACACCGCCAGCAGCCACGTGGCACGGCCCTGGTTGGCCTCAAGGTACGCGAGGACGTCGTCTGAGAGCGAGCTGCCACCGGGGCCGCCGGTGCGGCCGCCGAACGCGGCGCTCGAGGCGTTGCCGCCGGGCATCCCGCCCCCCAGCGCGCCCTGGCCGGCGGGGCCCCCGAAGCCGCCGGCGGGGCCCCCGAAGCCGCCGCCCTGACCGGCTGACTGGTCGGCTGACGGGCCGGCCGACGGGTCGCCGCCCGAGTAGGCGGTCTGCACGGTGTCGAGCGCGTAGGCCATCGGCCCTGCCAGCAGCATCGCCAGGCCGAGGCCCGCGGCGGCCACCTGGATCGGGTGGGTGCGCGCCGAGTGGCGGAGCGCGAGCAGGGGCACGGTCAGGGCCGTCACGGCCACCACCGCAAGGCCGAGGCCTGGCACGAAGGACGGGGTTCGGTCGAGCAGCACCAGAGCGACGCCGGCGGAGCCGACCATCGCGAGTCCGAGCACCACGCCGGCCAGCGGGAACCGCTCTCGGGCTCGCCACATGGCAACCGTGCCGCCGCCGACAAGCGCGCCGACTGCGGGTGCCATCACGACGACGTAGTAACTGTGGATGATGCCGGACATGAGGCTGAACACGACGGCGTCGATGGCAAGCCACAGGCCCCACATCAGGAACGCGGCGCGGGGGATGTCGGTCCGCGGAGCCCGGCCCCGAGAGACCAGGCCGGCGATCAGCCCAGCCGCAGACAGCGGCAGGAACCAGCCGATCTGCCCGCCGAGCTGACTGTTGAACAGGCGCAGGATGCCGGGGGCGCCCGAGAAGCCGCCGCCACCGCCGACGCTGCCCACGCTGGCGCCGAAGACCCGGCCGAGGCCGTCATAGGCGAGGACGAGATTGAGGGCCGTGCCATCGGTCGAGCCACCGACGTACGCCCGGACGGAGGCGGGCAGGAGGGTCATCGGAATGACCCACCACGCCGAGGCGACCACCACGGCGGCAGCCGCGACCGCCAGGCCCGCGATGCGGCGGCGGATCGAGCCCGGGCCAGCGATCGCGTACGTGATCGCGAACGCCGGCAGGACCATGAATGCCTGAAGGAGCTTGGTCTCGAAGCCGAGGCCCACCAGGGCGCCAGCGAGGGCCAGGTAGCGGAGGCGGTCGGACTCGAGCGCGCGGATCAGCGCATAGGCGCCGCCGGCGAGCAGGAGCGTGAGCAGGGCGTCGGGATTGTTGTAGCGGAAGATCAGCACCGCCGCAGGCGTGAGCGCGGTGACGAGCCCGGCGATGATCGACGCGGGTGCGCCGAACGTGCGGCGGACGGTCGCCATCACGAGGCCCACCGTCGCCACGCCCATGAGGGCCTCGGGCAGCAGGATCGAGGCGGACGACACGCCGAACAGCCGCACCGACAGGCCCATCACCATCGTGGCCAGGGGCGGCTTGTCGAGCGTGATGAAGTTGCCCGGGTCGATGGACCCCATGAACCAGGCGATCCACGACTGGCTGGCAGCCCACGCGGCCCCGCTGTAGAAGACGTTCGCGTAGCCACTGACCGTCAAATTGACGAGGTAGAGGACGGCGGCGAAACCCATCACGCCGGCCGTGGCCGGAAGGACCCAGGCACCGTCGGCGGCGCGATCTCGCAGGAGCAGACCGCGGAGGCCCGACGTGGTGGCCGACGGGAGGGCAACGCGGCGGCCCGCGGTGGGCGGGGCGATGGCAGACAAGGCAGTCACTCCTGGGCGCTGAGGGATCCGGAGGCGGGAGCAAGCGCGCGCCGCCGGTCTGTTGCGATCCAGCTCCGGAGCAGGCCGAACCGCGCGACCGTGGCAAGTGCGTTGGCAACGACGAGCACGGCCAGCTCAACAAGCTGGCCGGCGTGGGGCGCGAGGATGCTGAGGAGGTTCACCGAAGCGGTGGTGATCACGAGCGCAACGGCCAGCGCAAGGAGACCCCCCATCTGGTCGCGGAGCATCGACCGGCCGTCGCGCACACTGAAGGTGAGCCTCCGGTTGGCCGCTGTGTTGCCGATGGCAGTCAGGACGAGCGCCAGCACGTTGGCGGCCGCCGGGCCGGTCGCGCTCCGAAGCAGCAGGTAGAGGCCCGCGTAGGCCGCGGTGCTCACCGCTCCGATCGTCGCGAAGACGAGGATCTCGCGGCCCAGCCGCCGCGCCACGAGGCGGCGGAGTGTGGCCGGGCGGCCGCCGGGGCGCAAGGTTGGCGCCCCGACGGCCGGCCGATGGGGAGCGGGCGCCGGCTGGCGGTCGGCAGAGCCGCGGGGGGTTGTCGGTACAAGCCGGCCGCGATGCTCGCGGCCATCGCGCGCCGGGGCGGGCTCGACGGTGGTCGGGGCGGGGTCGGTGTGCGAGTCCATGCCCGGAGTCTCGTGGGCCGGCCCTTTCGAACCGGTTACGGGCTGGGGCGGCATGACGACTCTCAGCTCACCGAGGCGCGCGCCCAGCTGACCGCGAACCGCGCCCCGCCCGCAGGCGAGGAGCCCAGCCCCCAGCGACCGTTCGTGGCGCGCACGATCGCGTCACCGATGGCAAGGCCCAGGCCGGCACCGCCGGCGTCAGCCGCCGTCGCCGCGGAGCGGTGGAAGCGGTTGAAGATCTCCGCCTGCTCCTCCTCGGGGATGCCGGGTCCGGAGTCGTCCACGGCAACGAACGCCCGCCCGGACTCGACGCCCACGGTGACATCGACGGTCCCGCCTTCGGGCGAGTACTTGCAGGCGTTGTCAACCAGCACGCCCACCAGCCGGTCCACCAGCTCCGCCGATGCCGCGATCACCACGGACTCGGCCTGCGCGTGGACGGCGAGCTTCAGGTGGCGCGTCTCGGCCACCACGCTGAACCGGTCGGCGGTCTGGCGCGCCAGCACACCGAGGTCCATGGGCCCGGCGGACGGCGCCTCCGTGCTGGCGTCGAACCGCGCCAGCCAGAGCATGTCGTCGAGCAGCGTTCGCATGCGCTTGGACTCGCGGTCCACCTTCGTGAACGCGGTGCGGTACCAGACCGCCTCGCGATCCTGTGCCAGGGCCAGCGTGGTGTGCGCCTCGATGACGGACAGGGGCGTCCGCAGCTCGTGCGAGGCGTCGGCGGTGAACTCCAGCTGGCGGCGGTGGGCCGCCTCGATCGGTGCGGCCACGCGACGGCCCACGATGGTGGCGCCCAGGAACACGAAGCCCAGCAGGAACGGTGCGATGAGCAGGACGCCGAGGACGATGGTCTGCTGGGTGGCCGCCACCTGGTCGGTGGACTGAGCGGCAACCACGTAGGTCGGGCCAACCTGCTCGCCGGCGATCCGCACGCTGTTGCCGTCGATCGTGGCGGCCTGGGGCCCGACGACCGCCTTGAGCTCGTCGGGCAGGGTCGGGGTTCTGGTGTTGGTCGGGGTGACGGTCCCGTCCGCGGCGACGGTCCAGACGAACACCTGGAGCTCAAACGGGCGACTCGGGTCACGCCCGGGGTCGAACGACCCGGTGCTGCCGTCGCCGCCCGGGCTGGTCGGGAACTGCCCATCGGGCGGCAGCCGGTTGAAGGTCTGGGTGAGACGCTGGTCGATCTGCGAGGTGAGGTCGCGGGTCGCGAAGGCGACGACGCCGACAGCGATGGCGAGGTAGGCGACGGCGACCACGCCGGTCGCAGCGAGTGCGACGCGGATGGACCGGCGGCGAACAGCCGGGACGTGGGCCATCGTCATCCAGGGTCGAGGCGATAGCCCGAGCCGCGGACGGTCACGATGCGGACCCCCGCGTCCGGCAGCTTGGAGCGTAGCCGCGACAGCTGCACATCGATCGCGTTGGACCCGAGCGGGTCCGTCTCGTCGGCCCAGGCGTGCTCGGCGATGGCCCTGCGCTCAACCACCGACGGCGATCGCCGCAGCAGCAGCTCGAGGATCCGGTACTCGGTGGCGGTGAGAGCCACGTCGCGGCTGCCGACGGTCACCGTGTGGCTGACCGGGTCGAGGGCAAGGCTGCCCAGGCGCAGCACCGGCTGGTCCACGCCCCGCGGGCGGCGCTGGAGTGCACGCACGCGGGCCAGGAGCTCGCCGAAGTCGAACGGTTTGACAAGATAGTCGTCGGCGCCGGCGTCGAGGCCCCGGATCCGGTCGGCCGGGGTGTCGCGGGCGGTCAGCATCAGCATCGCGGTGGGGCGCTCATGCTGGCGTGTCCACGCCACGACGTCGATCCCCTCGGCACCCGGCATTCGCCAGTCGATCACGGCGACGTCGTACTCGTACCAGCGGAGCTGATCGATCGCGTCGTCGCCGCGGTCCACGGCGTCGACGTGGTAGCCGGCGTCGGTCAGGCCGAGGACAAGGACGTCCCGGAGACCCTCGTCGTCCTCGGCCACCAGCACGCGCATCGCTTCGCTCCCTCGGTCCTCGGTGATGGGCTAGCGGGCCAGGGACCGCGAGCCGAGCACCATCGTCGCACCACGGTCCACCCACCGCCACGTCACTCCACCGGCCACCACCGCGAGGCACACTGCCTCGACAGCGAGCATCCACGGCGCCGCGGCGTCCGAGCCTGCGGTGACCGTGTGCGCGAGGGCCAGCGGCCACATCGCGTAGCTCGACCAGTGGACCAGTCTCCATGCCCGCAGCGAGAGGTGCCTGCGGAGCAGGCTGGTGGCGATCAGCGCGACCACCAGGTACAGGGAGACGACACCGAACGCCATCGGCAGCGGCTTCCAGGACGACGCGAAGGGCACCAGGGCAGCCGCCAGGCCGAGCTTCAGGTACGGGTCGAAGACGGCCGCGAGAATGTGGGTCGCCAGGAACACGACCGAGAGCAGCGAGATGCGGCGGTGCAGCTCGTAGTTGAAGAACCGCGGCCAGCCTGCGGCCTGGAAGCGGGTCACGGTCACGAGACCCAAGGCGGCGCTGGCGGTGAGCATCAGCAGCGAGACGATCCCGGCGCCTCGGGCCGCGAACCACAGGATCTGGTCGGGCATCGGGTGGCTCCTCCGGTGAGCTGTCGGCGGCGGGGGCTGGGGCTGGGGGGCGCCCCGCCGCCGTGGTGAAGTTCGATGGGCGGGAGTGTCGGGGTCGGGACCTTTCGGTCCGATGACGCGACCCGCTGCGAGCTACCCGGCAGCGGCGTCGGCGACCGGGGCGTCGGGGGCGGGCTCGGGCCAGCCGCCCAGGCGGACCACGCTGCCGTCCTGGGCCACCAGGCGTGCGGGCAGCCCGGCAGTGGCCAGCCACTCCGGTGCAGCGTGCCCCAGGACGATGCAGGCGGTCGAGGCGGCGTTGGCGGCCTCGCACGTCTCGGCGACCACGGTGGCCGTCCGCCACGGGGTCTCGGCCGAGAGCCCGGTGCGGGGGTCCACGACGTGGTGGGCGGTGACGCCCTCGTCGGACGTCCAGCGACGAACGGTGGTGGACGAGGTGGCGAGTGCGCCACGCTCGATGGCGATGACCTCGCCGGGGCCCTCGGGATCAGC
Organism: Chloroflexota bacterium; assembly: GCA_037446495.1. GTDB lineage: Bacteria > Chloroflexota > Limnocylindria > Limnocylindrales > CSP1-4 > CAIXZV01. The sequence continues at coordinate 22,465 of JBBIIL010000042.1, forward strand.
GCGGCTGTCCTCGGCCATGAGGATCCTCCAGCCGCCGTCAGGCGGGGTCCCGGCGACCGCGACATCCCCGCCGAGGCTCACGAGCACGCCGGCGCCCGGTCCAGCCGCCTCGAGGGCCGCCGCTGCGCACAGGTCAGACGCCAGGCCCTTGCCCGTCGAGCCGAGGTCGAGCTCGACGTCAGTCGGAACGCGGACGGTTCGGGTCGAGGCGTCGAACGTGATGACCGACCAGCCGGGCACCGGCGCGAGCCGGAGATCGAGCGGCCGGGACGTGCCGGCGATGCGGTCGAAATCGTCGTCGTAGCCGATGATGCGCAGGGCCCGCCCGACCGTGGGGTCGACGGCGCCAGCGGTTGATCGAGCTGCCTGCAGGGACCCGGCGAGCGCACGGGCGAGCAGCGGCGAGATGCGCACCTGCTTGCCGCGGGCCGCATTCAGCGCCACGAGCTCCGAGTCCGGCCGGAACCGCGAGTAGGCGAGGTCCACCTCGGCGAGCACGCGCTCGACGGCAGCACGGGCGCCTGCCGGGTCGCCGTCGTTGACGACCAGGCGGACGCCCGTGCCGATCGCGCGCCAGTCAGCGGTGGCGAGCAACCTCAGGAGCCCCCAGACGAGACGTGGCCCCTGCCCACCGCGGTCGCCACGGCCGGGCCCAGCGTGGTGCTCGGTGAGGTGGTCGAGGACGACGTCGCCGCGGTGACGTAGGCGGTGGCGGGGCTGCTCGTGGTCCCGGTGTAGGTCATCGCAGCCAGGTAGCCGAAGCCGCTGGTCGCCGCTACCCCAAGGGCTGCGGTCCCGATGGTCAGCTTGCGAAGCCGGGCGAGGTTCCGGGATCGATCCCCGCGGGCCTTGTCAATTGCGTTCATGCGCCGAATGGTCGCGGCTCCAGCCTTTCGGCTTGATGACAGTCAGGATGAGTCTTCGCCCATCTTCCGGAGCGGGCTGCCCCTGCAAATCCACCACGATGGTGAAACCGAACCTGAAAGCGCATGGTACTGGCACCCGTCCAGCGTCCCCATGGACAGAGGAGACACCAGATGCGCTTCGGTCGAGCCGCAGCCCCCATTCTCTTTGCCGTCGCCGTCGCCGCATGCTCGGGCGCGACCGTCGCGTCCCCATCCGCGGCCACAGCGTCGGCGGCGGCCGCAGCCGCATCCTCCGGCGCGGCAGGCGGCGGTGCGTACGGCGCTGGCGACAATGGCGGCGCGGCCTCCCAGGCCGCGAGCACCGGCGACCTCGCCCTGGCCAAGACTAGCCTCGGCAACGTGCTGGTCGGGCCGACCGGCAGGACGCTCTACATGTTCACGCCCGACACCGCCACGTCGTCCGCCTGCACCGGCAGCTGCGCTGCAGCCTGGCCGCCCCTCACCGGCACACTGCCATCGCTCGCCGCGGGCCTGGACGCCTCGCACTTCGCGAGCATCACCAGGGCCGACGGCACCAAGCAGGTCACCTTCAACGGCCACCCGCTCTACTACTACGGCGGCGACAAGGCCGCCGGCGAGACGAACGGCCAGGGCCTCAACGGCAAGTGGTACGCCCTGGGGGCTGACGGCAACGCCGTGAAGTAGCCTGCGCGGCACAATCCGGCGGGGGCCGGGACTGCGTCCCCCCGGCCCCCGCACCTCCCCGCCCCCGGGCGGTTCCGGAGCCCACCCGTTCCGGCGCGCCCCGGACTCCGCGGGCGCCGCCTCTCAGGCACCGGCCGCGCCGGTGTTCGACTAGGGGCCGCGAGGTCGCCACGCACGGGACGCCCCCCGGGCACCGCCGGCGGCGGTGCTTGAGCAGGCGCTGGTCCCCAACACCGCCACGGCCGGTGTCTGAGAATGGCGCCCCGGGTCAGGGGCGGGGGCGCGGCGCACGGCGCCGGTGCCTGAGCAGGCGCTCGTCCCCAACACCGCCACGGTCGGTGTCTGAGAATGCCGCCCCGGGTCAGGGGGCGCCGCTTCTCACCTACCGGCCGCGCCGGTGTTCGACCAGGGGCCGCGAGGTCGCCACGCACGGGACGCCCCCCCGAACACCGCCGGCGCCGGTGCCTGAGCAGGACTTGATCCCCAACACCGCCACGGCCGGTGTCTGAGAATGCCGCCCCGGGTCAGGGGGCGCCGCTTCTCACCTACCGGCC
>JBBIIL010000043.1:0-16730 GCA_037446495.1 Chloroflexota bacterium
GCGCGCCGGCCGCCGCGCCGGCCGCCACGGCGTGGGCGACGCCAGGCCCGAGTGCGGGCGCGCAGCGGCGATCAGCGGGACGTGGCGTGGGGACGGTCGCCGCTGTGGCCCTGCTGGCCGCCGTCATCGCCTCGTCGGGCACGGTCCTCGCACTCGACGCCTCGGGCGCGTTCACCCCGCCGGTCGTGACGGTCCCCGTGCAGCCCCTGGCCACCGGCCCGGCGACGGCCGCCACCACGGGCGGCGTCGCGGGCGACTCCGCGGTCATCACCTCGTCCGCGAGGATCAGCCCGTCGGTGGTCAAGATCACCACCTCGAGCGCCGCCGTCGACCCGTTCAGCGGGGCCCAGACCGACGGTGTGGGCTCGGGGATCATCTACGACCCCAACGGCTGGATCCTCACGAACCACCACGTGGTGACCGGCGCCGACAAGATGACCGTGGAGCTCAAGGACGGACGATCGTTCCAGGGCACCGTCTACGGCATCGACACGCTCACCGACCTCGCCATCGTCAAGGTGGACGCAACGGGCCTGCCCGCCGCCACGCTCGGCAGCTCGGGCGGCCTCAAGGTGGGCCAGCTGGTGATCGCCGTGGGCAGCCCCCTCGGGACCTACTCGTTCTCGGTCACCAGCGGCATCGTGTCCGGCGAGGGTCGCTCGATCGTCGTGAGCGACGGCTCGACGATCTCGAACCTGATCCAGACGGACGCCGCCATCAACCCGGGCAACTCCGGCGGACCCCTGGCCGACGCGGACGGCAAGGTGGTGGGCATCAACACGGCCATCGCCGACGGCTCCAGCGGCATCGGCTTCGCCATCCCGATCGACATCGCCAAGCCGATCATGGCCCAGGCCGTGAAGGGCGAGAAGCTCACGCGCCCATGGATCGGCGTCCGCTACGAGGCGATCGACCAGAAGGTCAAGGCCGCCGAGTCGCTGACCGTGGACAACGGGGCGCTGATCATCAACGGCAGCGGCCAGCCCGGGTCGGCGGTCCAGCCCGGCAGCCCGGCCGAGGCCGCGGGCCTCAAGGACGGCGACATCATCACGGCCATCAACGGGATCGCCGTGGACCAGGAGCACCCACTCAACCTGCTCCTCGTTCAGTTCGCCCCCAAGGACACCGTCGGGCTGACGGTGCTGCGCGGCGGCCAGACCCTGACCATCCCGCTGACACTGGGCGTGCGGCCCGACAACCTGCAGTAGCAGCCGGATCTCGGCTGGGCAGACTTGCTCGGCGTTCGGCTGCGCTCGGCGGCGCCCGGGCGGGCCGAGGCGGCGTCGGGTCAGACGGCCCGCCGCCTGCGCCGGATCTCGATGCCGGCGGACCGGAAGGGGCCGCCCAGCTCCACCTTGGGCTTGCGGATGCGCACGGTCACCGAATCCGCCATCGGGAAGCCCGCGAGCAGCTCCTCGGTGATCGCCTCGGCCAGCGCCTCGACCAGGTTGAACCGGGTGGACTCGACCACTTGGCGGCAGGCGTCGAAGACGCGCGCGTAATCAGCGGTCAGCGCGAGGTCGTCAGACAGGCCCGCGGGCTGGAGATTGAGCGCCAGCTCCACGTCCACCTCGAACGGCTGGGGGGTGACCTGCTCGTGAGGGTAGACGCCGTGGGTGCCCACGAACGTCATCCCCTCGAGCAGGATCCGGTCGCTCACGGGCGGGCCCCGGTCCAGCTGCCAGGCCGCCAGCCGCGCACGACGGCATCGGCGGTACGGGCTGCGCGAACGTTCTCGCGCACGTCGTGGACGCGGACGATGTCCGCCGCGCCGGCGGCGATGCCCAGCACGGTGGTGGCCGCCGTGGCCTCGACGCGCTGGTCGGGCGACAGGTCGAGCAGTCTGCCCAGTGTCGACTTGCGCGAGGTGCCGAGCAGCACGGGCCGCCCGAGCACCCGCAGTGACGACAGCCCGGCCATCAGCGCGAGGTTGTGGTCGGGCGTCTTGCCGAAGCCGAAGCCGGGGTCGACGATCAGGTGGTCCCACGGCACCCCGGCGTCCATCGCCCGCTCCAGGGCGCGCCACAGGTCGGCAATGACCTCCGGCAGCAGGTTGCGGTAGCGAGGCTCGCCGCGGTTGTGCATCAGCACGATGGGCATTCCGCGCTCGGCGGCCACGCGGACCATCCCCGGGTCGTCGGCCACGCCCCAGACGTCGTTGAGCAGGTGGGCGCCGGCGTCGAGCGCGGCCGCGGCGACGCCCGGGCTCGTGGTGTCGATGGAGAGGGGCGTGCCCGGCAGCACGGCGGCCAGGGCGCGGACGACCGGCACGACGCGGTCGGTCTCCTCCTCCACGCTGAGCGGCGCGTGGCCGGGGCGGGAGGACGCCCCGCCCACGTCGAGGATGTCCGCCCCGTCCTCGACCATGCGTCGCGCCAGCGCCACCGCCGCCGCCACGGGATCGCCCGCACCGAGCAGTCCGTCGCCCGAGAATGAGTCCCGCGTCACGTTGAGGATCCCCATGACGAACGTGCGCTCGCCCCACTCGAACAAGCGCGGGCCGATGGCGAGCGGCGTCGCTGCGCCGGGCAGGCCGCTGGCGGCGTCGGGAGGGAGGGCGAACGAGGGCGTGGCGGACCCACCGCCCAGGTCGGGGCGAGCGCCCACGACGCCGCGCTCCTCGGGGAGTTCGCGGTCCGCGCCCCCTGGAGTACCTTCGCTGGTCATGCGATCGTCGCTCCTGCGGTCACAGGATCGCGCAGCGCAGGGTCGTCCACCAGCCGGGCGCGCGCAGCGCCCACCAGGTACAGCGATCCCGCGACCACCACGGGACCCCCAGGCAGGCCCAGCGCCGTGTCGAGCGCCGCCTCGGGCGTAGGCGCCACGCGGACAACGAGCCCGGGGCCGCCTGCACGTGACCAGGCGGCCGCAAGCCGCTCCGGCGCCAGCGCTCGCGGCACGTCCGGCGCCGTGCAGATCACGGTGGCACCGGCGAGCGCCGCGGACCGGGCCACCGCCGCAATCGTCCCGTCAACATCCTTGTCCGCCATCGCCGACCAGACCACGACCAGCGGCGCCGGTGGCGTCTCCGACCCGCCGGCCATGAGCGGCCGCAGGTCGTCCAGCGCAGCCGCGAGCGCGGCCGCCCCCGCCGGGTTGTGCGCCCCGTCGAGCAGCACCTCACGGGTCCCGTGCGGCGCCGCCACCTCCAGCAGCTCCAGGCGGCCCGGCCACCGGGCGGCCCGGTAGCCGCGGCGCCGTGCGTCGTCCGGCACGCGAGCGATCCCCGCGTCGCCGAGCGCATCGAGCAGCGCATCGGCCACGGCGGTGTTGGCGGCCTGGTGGCGGCCGCGAAGGCCCACCTCCGTGGCGCCGAGGCGTGGCAGGTCCACGGTCAGCGCGTCGCGCGTCCAGCCCAGCAGCGGCGCCGGCGGGGCCACGGTGAGCCGCGCGTCCATCCGCGCGCAGCGCCGCCGCAGGATCGAGAGCGCCTCGCCGTCCGCCCCGGTCACCGCCCGGTCACGCCGCTTGACGATGGCCGCCTTCTCGCGGGCGATCGCGGCGATCGTCGAGCCCAGGCGGTCGGTGTGGTCGAGGGCCACGTTGGTCAGCGCGGCCACGCCGCCGTCCCACGCGTTGGTGGCGTCGAGCCGGCCGCCGAGGCCCACCTCGACCAGGGCCAGGTCCAGGTGCGCGTCCGCGAAGTGGCGGAACATCATGGCGGTCAGCAGCTCGAACTCGGTCGGCGGGCCGAGTCGCCGCGTCGCCCGGTCCGCGACCGGGAGCACCGCCTCGAGCAGGCGCGTGAAGTCGTCGGCGGCGATCGGCCGCCCGTCCACAACGATCCGCTCACGATAGGAGACCAGGTGCGGCTTGGGCGTCTCGCCGACGCGGTACCCGGCCTCGCGCAGGGCCCAGCCTGCGAGCGCGATCACGCTCCCCTTGCCGTTGGTGCCGGCCACGAGCGCGCCGCGGACCGCCGTCTGGGGATCGCCCAGCTCGCGCAGCAGCGCGCGCACCCGGCCGAGGCCCAGACGGATGCCGAAGCGGCCCCGCGCCTCGAGCGCGGCGAGAGCCTCCGCGTACGTCAACGTCCCGGTGCTCACTCGCGGGTCAGCTCGTCCTCGTAGAAGACGCACTGGTTGAAGCGCGGCGTCAGGCACACGTCGTTGACGTAGCCCTCGTCCAGGTGCACCCCGCCGCGCAACTGGCAGCGCGAGATCGTGCTCGGCTGGCGCAGCAGGCCCTTGAGCAGGTGCGGCGCCTGGATGGGGATCGCCCCGCGCGAGCCGGTCATGTAGAAGTGCGGGCACACGTTCCGGCGGAGGCTCGGCAGGCCGAAGCCGTTGCGGGCCGGGGGCATCGTGCCGGGCCGGGTGGCGGCGGACGCCACCATCGCCGCAGTCGGGGTGGGGCGGGGAGGGAACGGCGAGGGAGGCCGCATGTAGACCGGGACGCGCACGGCGCCGCGCGGGGGCAGTGGCGGCAGGGGGCGCCGGGCCGGCAGCTGCGCCTGGGCGGGCTGCGCCTGGGGCGGCACGACGGCCGAGGCTGGGGCGGGGCGCGATGCCACGCGGGCGATCGGTCCGTGGCCCCACGCGCTGCGCTCTCCCGGGGCCGGGCGCATCGGCCGCCGGTCTCGTGCCTCCAACCCTGTCCCTCATCGCTGCGCGGGCTCTGACTCCCCTGGCCTCTGCGCTGGGCGCAGCGTACCACCGCCGATCGGGAGTGAGTCGGGTCCGGTGCGGTCCGGGGCGGATCACCCGCTTCGTGCGACAATCGGTCACGATGGATGTCCGCCGTGGGGGTCGGCCCTCGCAGGTCCGCCCCCGACCCTCGTCCCCCGGCACGCGTGGCCCGATCCGGTCCGCCGGTCCATCGCCCACTCGACTCTCCCGCCACCGCGTCGTCGAGCGGCGACGCGGCCTGCCGCTCGCCGCCAAGTTCGCGCTCGCCGGCGGGGTCATCGTCCTGGGCTGGTTCTGCCTCATGATCGGCCTGGGGCTGATCGGGCCCGCCGTGTCGTCGGTCGTCAAGGGCTTCGGCGGCATGGTCGGCTCGCTCACGCACATCGTGGGCGCGCCGTCTCCGAGCCCCAGCGGGGCCATCACCGACGCGCCGGTCATCGAGCCCCCTGACGCGAGCGCCACCAACATCGCCAGCGTGGACCTCACCGTCCTCGTCCCGCAGGCGGTCGTGGGCCTCGCGGGCTACCAGTGCCGCCTGTACGTGACCCTGCCGAACGCGAGCCCCAGTCTGGTGACCGAGTCGCCCGTGGGCGGGACGTCCACGCTGGTGCTCTCGGGCGTGGCCCTGGCGAAAGGCCCGAACTCGTTCACCGCAACGGTGCTGGGACCGGCTGGCGAGAGCGCTCAGTCCAAGCCGGTGAGCGTCACGCTCGACGTGTCGAAGCCCAAGATCACCATCACCACGCCCAAGAGCGGCTCGACGGTCAAGGGCACCTCAGTCACGATCCAGGGCACGACGCAGGCGGCATCGTCGGTGCGCGTCCAGAACGACGCCAACGGCGCCACCGCCACCGCCACCGCCGACGACACGGGCGCGTTCGCGGCGGTCATCGCCATCGCTGCCGGGCCGAACAACCTGACGATCACGGTGACGGACCCGGCGGGCAACGGCAACACGGCGGTCGTCACCGTGTCCAAGGGCGCGGGGACGCTCCACGCGACACTGACCAGCACCGTCTACCAGTTCGACCGCACGAAACTGCCGACGCAGGTGACGTTCACCGCCGTGGTGATCGGCGCGGACGGCAAGCCGGCGGCGGGCGCCGCGGCCCTGTTCACCGTCAGCGTGCCCGGCCTCCCCGCAGTCGTGTCGTCGCTGGTCACGACCGGTGCCAACGGGACGGCCACGTTCTCGACCACCATCCCCAAGGGGGCGATGGCGGGCCAGGGCGTGGGCGATGTGCTGATCGCCCTGTCCAACGGCCAGCAGACCACGGCCCGAGCGGCGTTGACCGTCCGCTGACCCGGACAGAGATCCGCCTTCAGGCGGCAGCCGGCATCGAACCCGTGTTCGACGGGTGTGCGATCCCGCTCGACAGGCGCGGCCAGCGCAGCTACGATCTTGCGCATGCCGTTCTGGCGCTGCCCGCATTGCGCAACCCCGCAACCGGAGGCATCCCGTTGCTGGCTGTGCGGCCGCTCCACCACCTCGTGCGCAGCCTGTCGCCACTACCGGCGCGGCGTCGCGGGCGGACTCGGCCTGTGCGGCAGGAACCCCCGGAAGCTCGCCCTGCACGGCACCGAGGTCCTGCCTTGCTGGGAGTCGCTGCCGCCCCACGATGAGGCGCCGTCGGTCCGCGAGGCCGGCGGAGCGTCGCCTCGCGGCCGCGACGAGCGTGCGCCCAGAACGTTTGTTCCCGTCGATGAGCTCCGAGCCCGGCAGAGCGAGACGGCGAGGGCGGTTGCGGCGGCACCGTCCGGCGCGGCGGGACCTGTCGGCTGGTCTCTGTGGGGCGACCCGGACGTCTGAGCGCCCGGGCCGCGCTGGGCCTACGGGCAGGTGATCGGCTTGGTGGCCGCTGCGGTCAGGTCGATCGGCGTGTTGGCAGGCTGCCGAGTGCCCGGGGCCGGCGACTGCGCCGTGACGAACCAGGCGTCGGTCACCGTGCCGGTACCGCCCTCCGGGCTGATGGTGCCGACCGCGAAACCGTCGCCGGTGATCGTCGTCTTGGCCACTCCGACTGCCAAGCACACGTAGTTGCCGACGTTCGCGGGCGCCGGGGTGGGCGCGGGCGTCGGGATGGGCGTGGGGGCCGGGGTGGGCGGCGCCGTGGGGGCCGGGGTGGGCGGCGCCGTGGGCGTGGGCGACGGGGTGGGCTGGGGGCCCTTCGAGATCGTGTAGTTCACCGCGCCACCGGGCGCGAGCGACACGCCGGGACCGGGGTCCTGGCTGATGATCTGGCCGACCGGGACGATGGGGTCGTACGCCTCGGTGCTGGTGCCGAGCTTGAGCCCGACGGCCGCGAGCGCGTTGGCGGCGTTGCTCAGCGTCATCGTCCGCAGGTCGGGCACCGGCACCGCGGACGGGCCGATCGCCACGGTGAGCTTGATGACCGTGCCCGAAGGAACCGATGTGCCGGGCGGCGGGTCCTGCGCGAGGACCGTGTCGGCCGGGACTGTGGTCGACGACTGCGTTGCCGCGCGGACCGTGGACAGGCCGAGGGCGGCAGCCTGCGCGGCGGCGTCCGGCGCCAGCACGTTGACGAGGTTCGGCACGGTCACAATGGCGCCCGACGCGCTCGCACTGGGGGAGGCCGAGGCGCTGGCGCTGGCGCTGCCGCCACCCGAGATCATCCTGAAGATGAGGAAGACCACCACGATCAGGATGCCAAGGCCGAGCAGGCCGGCGACCCACGCCCACGGGCCGCTGCCCTCGTCCTCGGGCTCCTCGTAGGGGCCGACCGGGCTGGGGACACCCGAGCCGGGTGGCGGGGGCGGCGTGCTGCGGGTGGACACCGGAGCGGGCGGCGTGCTGCGGGCGTATGCGTCGGGCGGGTAGTTCACCGGCGGGCGAGCCTGCGCCGACGCGACGGTCGCGGCGGTGGCCAGGCCCGCGGCCGCGGCCGCGGGCGCCGCGGCCGCGGCGATCGCGGCGGTGGAGCCATCCGCCAGGAACCCGTCGAGCGCGCCGCCCATCGCAGCGGCGGACGGGTATCGGTCGGTGGGATTGAGCGCCATCGACCGGGCGACGATGGCGTCGAGGGCCGGCGGCACGTCCGCGCGCAGCGCCGCCGGTCGCGGCGGCGTGGTGGTCAGGCGGGCCAGGGCCACGGCTGCGGCGCCGTCGCCCGAGAAGGGGCGCTGCCCGGTGAGCATCTCGAACAGGACGATGCCCAGTGCGTACTCGTCGGATGCCGCGGTCGCGGACTCGCCGCGCGCCTGCTCGGGCGCGAAGTAGTGCACCGAGCCCATCGTCACGCCCGGCAGCGTCACCTGCGCATCGTCGAGCGCTCGGGCGATGCCGAAGTCGGCCACCTTGACCCGGCCGTCACGGCTGATCAGGATGTTCGACGGCTTCACGTCGCGGTGGACGATGCCCCGCGTGTGCGCCGCGTGGAGCGCCTTGGCCACGTCGGAGCCGATTCGAGCCGCCTGGCGCGGGGCCAGCGGGCCGTTCTCGCGCAGGATCGAGGCAAGGTCCTGGCCGTCCACCAGCTCCATCACGATGAACTGGTCGCCCGAGGCGTCCTGGCCGAAGTCGAAGACCGCCACGATGTTCGGGTGGCTCAGCGATGCCGCGGCGCGGGCCTCGTCCCGGAAGCGGGCCACGAAGTCCGGGTCCTGGCCGAACTCGGGACGCAGCACCTTGACGGCCACGTCCCGCTCCAGCTGGGCGTCGCGGGCGCGGTAGATCGTGGCCATGCCGCCCTGCCCCAGAAGCTCCAGGAGGCGGTAGCGGCCGCCGAGGATGCTGCCGATCTCGGTCACGTGTGGTGGTCTCCCTGGTTTGCGCGAGCCTAGGCTGGCGGGGTCAGATGTCGAGTGAGCGGAGGAACGCGCGGAACTCGCCCCCGAACTCGGGGCGGGCCAGCGCCAGCTCAACAGACGCCTGGAGCCAGCCCATCGTTGTGCCGGCGTCGAAGCGCCGGCCCTCAAAGGCATAGCCGAAGACGCTCTGCTCATCCATCAGCGCGTGGATCGCGTCGGTCAGCTGGATCTCGCCGCCGCTGCCGCGCTGAGTCTGCTCGAGCTTCTCGAAGATCTTGGGCGTCAGGACGTAGCGCCCGATCACCGCCAGGTTGGACGGTGCCGCGCCGGGAGCAGGCTTCTCGACGAGCTCGTTGACCTGGTAGGTGCGGTCGCCCTCGGAGCTCCCGCCCACCGGGTCGCCGCCGATGACGCCATACCGGCTCGTCTCGTCGGCCGCGACCTCCATCACCGCCACAACCGAGCCGTGGTGCTGGTGGTACGCGTGGATCAGCTGGCCGATGCACGGCCGGTCCGCGATCACCACGTCGTCCGGGAGGATCACCGCGAACGGCTCGTGGCCGATCAGGTCCTTCGCCATGAGCACGGCGTGCCCGAGGCCCAGCTGCTCCTTCTGGCGGACGTACGCAACCTGGGCCAGGTCCGTGATGTGGCGGACCTGGCGCAGCTTCTCGATGTCGCCCTTCTCCTCGAGCATGTGCTCGAGCTCGAAGTTGAGGTCGAAGTGGTCCTCGATGGCGCGCTTCTGGCTCGAGGTGACGATGATCACCTGCTCGATGCCCGCGGCCACCGCCTCCTCGACGGCGTACTGGATCACGGGCTTGTCGACCAGCGGCAGCATCTCTTTGGGCTGCGCCTTGGTCGCGGGGAGGAAGCGGGTTCCCCAGCCGGCGGCCGGGAACACGGCTTTGCGAACGCGCATCGAACCTCTCGAGGGCGGGCGTGGCGTGGCGGCCAGTATACCCGCGGCCAACGGCGGGTCCCGCCTAGCCGGACCGGGAGACGCGATCCGCGAACCGGGCGACGAGCTGGCTGAACGTGCGCGGCCGGTCAAGCGGGACCAGATGCATGGCACGGCCCACCACGGCGAGCCGGCCACTCCGGCACGATGCCGCCCAAGTCGCACCGCCCGGCCCGAAGACCGGGTCGAACGCGCCGTTCACGACGAGCACCGGCGTCCAGAGCCACGCCAGGCGCTCGAGGTACCGCCCGCCCACGATCGTGCGCAGCGCCGAAGCGCCGCCGACGGGCCAGAACCCGCCGGCCACGATCGGATCGGCGATACGCCCCGGGTAGCGAATCCGAAAGAAGCGCCGGTTCATCCGCTCGAACGACCCGTCCGGCACGTGCCCCAGGAGCCACGCCAGGGCCTGGAACGGGAGTGCCGCGGGGCCCACGGGCTCGGCGGAGCAACCCGCGAGCACGAGGCCCGCGACACGCTCAGGATGCCGGTCGGCGGTGTCGATGGCGACGTATCCCCCCAGCGAGAGCCCCACGATGACCGCCTTGCCGGTGGCCGATTCTGCCGCGATGGCACCCGCCACGAGGTCTGCAGCGGCGTCGCGGGTGAACGTCTCGCCGGCGAGGGCGCCGTGTCCGGGCAGGTCCACGGCGACACACCGGAAGCGGGCGGACAGGAGCCGGACCTGCGCGGACCACTGGGCGCGCGTCAGGCGGGTGCCGTGCACGAACACGATGGCCGGGGCGTCGGCCGGCCCCACGGCAGTCCATGCTCCCAGGCCGGTCACGCCATCAGCCCGCCCTGTGCTCGATCGCCCACAGTGCGGCTTGGGTTCGGCTGGCCAGGTCCAGCTTGCCCAGGATGTTGGACACGTGGGTGCGGGCGGTCCGCTCGGTGATGTCGAGCAGGGCCGCGATCTCCTTGTTCGAGTGGCCGCGCGCAACGAGGCGCAGCACCTCGCGTTCGCGCTCAGTGAGCGGCTCGTGGCCCGGGTGGGGGTTCCGAACGCGCTGGGCCAGCATCTGGGTCACCTGCGGGTCGAGGTGAACCTCGCCCGCGTGCGCGCGCCGGACCGCGTCGGCCACGTCGTCCGCCTCGGCGTCCTTGAGCAGGTAGCCCGTCGCGCCGGCCTCGAGCGCCGCGGTGACGCGCTCCTCCTCAATGAAGCTGGTCAGGGCCACGATCTCGACGTCGGGGTGATCGCGCTTGATCTCGCCGATCGCCGCGATCCCGTCCATCTGCGGCATCACGATGTCCATGAGGACCACGTCGGGCAGGAGCGAGTCTGTCAGCGCGACGGCCCGGCGCCCGTCCTCCGCCTCGCCGACGACCTCGATGTCGTCGAGCAGGTCGAAGAACCCGCGCAGCCCGCGGCGGACGACGGTGTGGTCGTCCACGATCAGGACCCTGATGCGGCCAGCGGACGCAGCGCCCGCCAACTGCCCCTTGCCATCGTCGGTGGTCATCGGCATCAGGATAGTCGGAAGGCTCGGGACTGGGCGCCTGACGTCACCGATGCTCGACGTCGGCGGACCCGACCGACGGCGTGCCAGCGGCGGCAGCGGCCACGACGTCGCGCTGGCGGGCGCGCTCGCGGCCGGCGGCGCCGAGGCGGATCGAGGTGAACGGGATCCGGACCTCGCGGAAGACCTCGGTGGAGACCAGGAATCCCGCGAGCAGCAGCACGATCCCGGCCAGCTTGCCCAGCGAGCTGATGGCGGTGGACCCGGCCACGCTGAGCGAGTCAGTGGTGAGCGGGATGAAGGCGCCCGCCGCGATGAGGAGGGTCGCCGGCACGCGCGAGTGGAGACGGCCCGCCAGCAGCTCGCGCACCGCGCCGGGCAGCGAGGCCGCCAGGTTCACGGCGATCGCCGGGACCGCGATGAGCAGGTTGAACAGGAACTGGTCGCCGGGCTGCGTGGGATCGAGCGAGTACGGCAGGACGCGCCGCTTGGGCATGAACACGTAGGCGGAGAACACCGCGCCCAGCAGCAGCGACATCCCGCCCGGGATGTTCATCAGCGGCGCCAGGAGGTGCAGGTAGGCGGGCATGGCGTCGCCGATGGGCTGGCCCGCGGCGCTGAGGACGTAGCCCGGCGCGGGGAGCGGCGGCATGGCCACCGTGATCACGAGGCCGACCAGCGAGAGCGCGCCGACGAACGCCGCGGCGACCCGCGCCCAGCGGTCGCTCGCGAAGTACGACAGCACGAACACCGCGGCGGCTGTGACGAACGCGCCGATGGCGTAGACGAACGGCAGGGGCCCGGCGCCCGCGTTCTTGGGGCTGACGCCGCCCATCAGCGAGATGAACCCTGCCAGCAGGAACAGCGCTGCGTACGTGTAGCCGAAGCGCGTTCGGCCCAGCAGGAAGCCCGTGCCCAGACCCAGCCAGGCCGCGGTGAGGATCCCGCCCGCGAGGTACCAAGTTCGGTAGAGCGGCTCGCTCCAGCCGTTGGCGGCGGCCAGCGCCTCGGCGCCCGAGCCCAGCGTGTAGCACAGCGTGCCCACGGCCCACGCCAACTGGAAGCCGTGACGCCGCTCGCGCCACTGGTCCACCAGGAGGACCGTGAACAGGGCGGCCAGCAGCGCCGTCAGCGCGGGGATCGCGACGTTCACGGCCGGTCCGGCGACCCTGCGTCGGTGTCGGTCGGGTCGCTGCCCGCGGCCCGCGCGGCGTCCCCGGCAGCGGTTCGTCGCCGGGCTGGCGACGCCTCGCGGGTCACCACCTCGTGGCCGGCGACGAACGCGAGCAGCAGCCGGTCCAGCAGCCACGTGGACGCGTCGAACAGGTCGCCGATCCGCGCCGCGTCCACGCCCCGGCGGCGGGCGACAACCGCCAGCTCGGCAAGGAACGGGCGGCGCGCGGACACGAACATCGAGACGCCGTCCGACAGCGGCACGTCGTACAGCGCCAGCCGTTCGCCCAGCTGCGCCGCGAGGTCGATGGCATCGCGCTCGGCCAGCGCCCTCGCCTGCCCAATCTCGTCGAGGTGGCGCACGAGCGCATCCACCAGCTGGCGGCCGAGGTCGCGGAACGAGTCGCGGTCGGAGGCGGGGACGCGAGCGCGCGGGTCGAGCCACGTCCCGTGCTGCTCGCTGTACCGGCGGCGGTAGGCGGCGGCGAGTCGGTCCGCATTGGACCCGAGCGACGCCAGGCCGCTCTCGGGGCCGGTTCGGCGGGCGGCGATCAAGCGCTCGAGGGCCTTGCGCTCGAAGCGGCGGTGGCCTCCCGGTGTCGTGAACGCGGGGACCCGGCCCTCGTCCGCCCAGCGGCGGAGGGTGTCGGGGTCAACGCCCAGCAGCCGGCTCGCGGCACCCAGGGCGAGCCGGTCCGGCTGGGGGCGCTCGGCAGGCTGCCGGTCACTGGTCACGGTCTCTCCCGGTGGGACGCCAAGCCTCCCGTCCGACGCTCAGGATATTGGGCAAATCTGGGCATCAGCCGGGAACGACGGCGGCGAGTGTACCACTCGCGAGGCGCGATCTGCGTGGCCTGTCCCTGAGATCTGCGTGGCCCGTGGCGGCGGCCCGGACGCGTGTTCCCGACGTGCGGCTCAGGCCGGGACGAACTCGTGGTCGTCGCGGTGGATCCCGTCGCACAGGCCGTAGGACGGAGGCTCCGTCGGGAGGGCGATCGGGCGCATGATCTCGCGCACCTCGCCCCGCCGGCAGAGGCGGTGGCCGCGCTCGGCCATCCAGCGGCGGACGCACGCGGGGTCTCCGTGGAACTGGTGGGGGCCCGGGTTTAGGGGGGCCGACTCGGCCCACCCGGCCGGCACCTCGGGGGCCACGACGTCAAGCAGGCTGACCCGCCACGGGGTGCCGGTGATGACCTCCCGGCAGCCGTCGCAGCGCTTGGCGATGTTGTCGCTGACGATGGTGCGGATCGTCACACCCATGATCTCCATCGCCCCGCAGGATAGCAGCCCGCGAGGCTGGATCGCGGAGTCCGGAGGCGCTCGATGCGGTCGCGGGCGCCGACGGCCGCGGTGGTACCCCCAACCGGATTCGAACCGGTGATCTCCGCCTTGAAAGGGCGGCGTCCTAGGCCTCTAGACGATGGGGGCTCGCACGCCCCGGAGAGCCGGGTGAGTGTACCAAATAGGCTCACGCGGATCGCTCAGCCCGTCAGCGGGCCGCTCAGCCCGCCTTGGTGCCGCTCCAGATGAGGCTCATGATCACGGCCCCGGCCAGCAGCAGCATCGCCGCGACGGCAATCAGCCCGCCGACGAGCGCGGTGATCACCGCGGTGCCGTCCCGGCCCTCGCGGCCAGCGTTGATGATCCGGCGGACCGAGGTCACGGCGACGACCGCGAGGACGATGCCGCAGGCAGCCAGGCCGGTGGCCATCATCGGGACCTGATTGGCGTCCCGGACGATGACCGACCAGGCAAGGAACGACAGGCCGCCGGCGAGCGCGATCGCGAGGGTCACCCGCAGCGGGGTGATGCGCACTGGGCCGATGCGCGGGCCGCGGAGGGCAGGCGACGCCCCCGCGGACGAGGTCCGGGTCTTCGGCGGGCGCTGGCTGCGGCTCATCGCGGCGAGCGTAGCAGGGCGGGGCGGACCGGGCAGTGGGGCCGGCGTCCCGCCCGCCGGGACCAGCCGATGGCGAGGGTCAGGTGCGAACGGCCGCATCCTCGGGACCGGCGGCGCCCTCGGGAGCAACACCGCCCCGCCAGCGGTGGTAGACCGCCACGTTCCAGGACAGCCTGGGACGCTTCATCGACGCACCCACCGCCTGGCCCTTGGGCCCGAACGCGTCGGCGAGGAACGCCTGGGCATCCTCGACGGCCGGGAAGGTCCAGAAGCAGTGCAGGACGCGGATCTTGAAGCCCCCGCCGCGAAGGAACGGCCCGCCGCGGTGGCTCCACTCGCGGTACTGCGGGCCTGCGGCATCGGCCAGCGCGGAAACGTCGTCCCGTCCGTAGTCGTGCACGACGAGGAGCCGGCCGCCGGGTCGCAGGACGCGGTCCGCCTCCTCGATCTCATGATCGCGGACGCCCTCGAACCCGCCCCACATGGCCAGGACCGCGTCCACGCTCGCGTCCGGCAGGTCAATCCGCAGCGGCTCGCCTGCGGTCTGGTCGAACGGGCGCAGGCCAGTCGCGAGTAGCTGGTCGCGCAGCGACCCGGCGGGCACGTCGAGCAGCGCCACGTCACGGCCGGCGAACGGCCCGAGCGCATCGAGCGCCCGGACGATCTTGCCCTCGCTGTCGGCGGCCATGCGGAGACGCTGGGCCAGCGGATCGGGGAGGTCGAACGGAAGGTCAGCCACGGCCATCGAGGATACGCGGAGTGGCGACGGCGCGGCGGATTCGTCCTGAGCCGGAGTGGACCGCCCCGTCGCTCAGGAGGGAGCTCGCGGGGGTCTGGCCCGATGCCTCGTCGAGCGCGGCCAACACGTGGTCCGAGCGCCGGTCAGCGACAGCCAGCAACACGATGCCAGTGCGCGGGGGCACCGCCAGGACCACCTGCCCGTCGGCGTCCACGTCCACCGCCGCCGGCTCGCCCCCCGGCAGCGCCACCGGCACCATGGCCCGCCCGGCGAGCTCGGGGATGAACAAGCGGAGCGTCACCTCTCCGTCGCCCGCGTTCGTCGCCACGACGGCCGCCTCGCCGCCTTCGTCCGCGCGCAAGAAGCCCATGGCCAGCCCCGCCGCCCCGGCCACCCGGAACGAGCCCCGCCGCAGCACCGGCACCGCGTGGCGCATCGCCAGCACGGCCTTGGTCCAGGCGAGGCTCTCGTGGTTCCAGCGCGCCTGATCCCGCGGGAACGAGCGCCGGCAGTCGGGGTCGTGGTCGCCCTCCAGGCCCACCTCGTCACCGTAGTAGATGCACGGTGCGCCGGGGAGCGTCGCGAGCAGCAGCGTCGCCAGTCGCCAGGCGGCCTCGTCGCCGCCGGCAAGGGTCCGGAACCGGGGCGAGTCGTGGCTGTCGAGCAGATTCAGCTGCACGTAGGTGACAGCCGGGTCGTAGAGCGCCATGAGGCGCTCGAGCTCCGCGCCCGTGCCGGCGCCGTCGCGGACGACGGTCCCGTTGCGGTACTCGTTCTGGCGTCCCACCGCAGCGTGGTTGAGGTGTTCCTGTGCCGCGTAGCCGAGGATCGCGAACGCCAGCGGGTAGTTCATGACCGCGTCGAACCGGTCGCCGGCGAGCCACGGGCCGCACTCGTGCCAGATCTCGCCCACGATGTACGCCTCGGGGTTCACGCCACGCACGCGCGTGCGGAACTCCTGCCAGAAGCCCGGGGTGTGGATCTCCATGGGCACGTCCAGCCGCCACCCGTCGATGCCGAAGCGGAGCCAGTGCTCGGCCACGGTCATGAGGTGCTCGCGGACCTCGGGATTCTCGGTGTTGAGCTTGGGCAGCGCGGGCAGGCCCCACCAGGCGCGGTAGCCCAGGCGTCGGAACGCCTCGTCACCCTTGCCGTCCGCGGGTTCGTCAGCTGGGTCAGCGGGCCACGCATCGTGGTCGGCGTGCCAGGGGTAGGGACGGAACGGGCGCGCACCGTTGAGGGCGGCCTGGTGGAAGTGGAACCACTCGCGGTAGGGGGAGCCCGCTCCGTTCTCCAGCACATGGTGGAACGCCCAGAAGCCGCGCCCCGTGTGGTTGAACACGCCGTCGAGGACCACCCGGATGCCGCGCGCGTGCGCCTCGTCCAGCAGGAAGCGGAGGGCGTCGTCGCCGCCGAGAAGCGGGTCCACCGCCATGTAGTCGTAGGTGTGGTAGCGGTGGTTCGAGGCCGAGGCGAAGATGGGGCACAGGTAGATGGCATTGACGCCCAGGTCGGCGAGGTACGGGAGCTGCTCGGCGACGCCGTAGAGGTCGCCGCCCTTGAACCCGTGCGAGGTGGGTGGCTGGTCCCACGGTTCCAGGGGGCCCGGGACCGGCACGCGGCCGGAACGCGCGAAGCGGTCGGGAAAGATCTGGTAGAACACGGCGTCGCGGACCCAGTCTGGCGTGTCGATCGGCATCCGGACAGTCTATCGGGGGACGCCGGGTAGACTGGACCGATGGGCGGTCTTCGACGCGGTGCTCGGCTGGCGGTCGGGGCCGCGCTCGTCGCAGCCTGTGGACTCGGCCCCTCGCCGGCGCCGGGATCGAGCACGCCCGTGTCGAGCACATCCACCGCGGAGGCCTCGGCCGGTGGCGTGCTCCCGACGCCCGCGCCACCGCTCGAGCCGACGTCATCGGCAGCAGCGTGCGCCACAGTGCCGGACCCGGCATCCAAGCCCTGGAACAGCGGCGTCTGGTACGAGGCCTTCGTCCGCAGCTTCGCCGACAGCAACGGCGACGGCGTGGGCGACCTGCGCGGCCTCACGGCGAAGCTCGACTACCTCAACGACGGCAGCGCGGTCACGGGCGCGGGCGCG
>JBBIIL010000043.1:16830-23848 GCA_037446495.1 Chloroflexota bacterium
CGGGCGCGGGCGCGTCCACGGGCACGGACCTCGCTGTCTCGGGCGTCTGGCTGATGCCCATCTTCAAGGCGGCGAGCTACCACGGCTACGACGTCACCGACTACCGCACCATCGACCCGGCCTACGGCACGGCCGCCGACTTTGCCGCATTCCTGGCGGCGGCGCACCAGCGCGGTGTCAAGGTGATCCTGGACATGGTCATGAACCACACGTCCGACCAGAACCCGTGGTTCAAGGCCTCCGCAGCGGGCAACCCCGCCTACGCCGACTGGTACATCTGGTCGGACACGGACCCCGGATACGCAGGACCGGAGGGCCAAACGGTCTGGCACCCGCTGAACGGACGCTGGTACTACGGCGTCTTCGGCGCAAGCATGCCGGACCTCAATCTGCGCAACCCGGCGGTCACCGCCGAGCTCGAGTCCATCGCCAAGTTCTGGCTGGACCAGGGGGTGGACGGCTTCCGCCTCGACGCGATCCCCTACCTGATCGAGGACGGCCAGAAGCAGTTCAGCACGCCCGAGACGCTGGCCTGGCTGCAGGGCTTCCAGGCGTCGGTGGAGGCGGCCAGGCCGGGCGCGATGACGATCGGGGAGGTCTGGGCCGACAGCTCCATCGCGGCGAAGTACGTGCCGGCGTCGGCCGACCTCACGTTTGACTTCGACCTCGCCTCGTCCACGGTGGCGTCGGTCCAGACTGGGCAGCCCAGCACCCTCGCGTCGGCGATCGGCCAGACGGTGGCCTCGTGGCCCGCGAATCAGGAGGGGACGTTCCTCACGAACCACGACCAGGCGCGGGTGATGAGCCAGCTCGGCGGCCGGGTGGACGAGGCGCGGCTCGCCGCGCTGCTGCTGCTGGCCGAGCCCGGCGTGCCCTTCATCTACTACGGGGAGGAGCTGGGCCTGACCGGGACCAAGCCTGACCCGCAGATCCGCGCGCCGATGCCGTGGACCGCCGCGCCGAACCGGGCTGGCTTCACCGCAGGGACCCCGTGGGAGCCCCTGGCGGACGGCACGGCCACGACCAACGTCGCCACCGAGTCCGCCGATCCAACCAGCCTCCTCAGCACGTACCGCTCCCTGATCCGCCTCCACGACACTCAGGCGGCGCTTCACGCGGGGGCCACGATCCCGGTTGCCGCAACCGGCCCGGTCGTGGCCTGGCTTCGCGTGGCCAAGGATGACGTGGCGCTGGTGGTGGCGAACACCTCGGATGCCGCGTCGTCGGACTACGCCCTGTCGCTGGCCGCATCAGCGGGCGCGGCCACGCCGCTGTGCTCCGGGGCGACCGGGGCGATCATGCTCGCGTCGGTCAACCTGCCCGCGGGCACGACGGCCGTTCCTCCCCAGCTGCTGCCCGGCGGTGGCTTTGTCGGCTACCGCCCGATCCCGACCCTGCCGGCGCACGCAGGCGCCGTCATCGACCTGACCCAGCCGTAGCCGGAGCGCCCGAGGGCCTAGCCCTTCACGCCGCCGAGGGTCAGGCCGCTGATGATGTACCGCTGCAGGAACAGGTACACCACCGACACGGGCAGGGCGACCAGGATCGAGAACGCCGCGAACGACGACCAGGGCGTGGAGCCGGAGTACTGCCCGACCATGCCGTTGAGCGCCACGGCCAGCGTGAAGTTCTTCTCGTTGTCGAGGAAGATCGACGAGAAGTAGAACTCGGTCCAGCCCGCGATGAACCCAAAGAACGCGGTGACCGCGATCACGGGCGTCGACAGCGGCAGGATGATCCGGACGAACGTCTGGACTCGGCCGGCCCCGTCAACGGTGGCCGCCTCCTCGAGCTCCCGTGGGATCGTGTCGAGGTAGCCCTTCATGTTCCAGATGGCGAAGGGCAGCTGGCCCGCGAGAACGGCGAGCGCCACGCCGGGCAGCGAGTTGCGCAGGTTGAACCCGCCGATCACGACCTTGTTCAGCATGACGTAGAGCGGGGCGAGCGTCGCGATCGCGGGGAGCATCAGGACGGCGAGGATGCCGATCATCATCAGCTCGCGTCCGCGGAACTTCATGCGCGAGAAGGCATACGCCGCGAGGACGCCGATCGAGACGCTCATGACCGCGATGATCACCGCGAGGAACATGCTGTTCGCCGCGAGCTGCAGGAACCCCACGGCGTTCTGCGTCGGCTTGGCGAGGACCGTCCGGTACGCGTCGAGCGACGGGTTGTTGGGGATCAGGTTCAGGCCCGTCGGGCGCGCGTTGGTCGTGTCGAGCGACATGCTCACAATCCACGCGATCGGGAAGAGCACGGTCACCGCAATCAGGATGCACAGCAGCTGCAGGGCCAGCTGGCGCCGCAGCGACAGGTCGCCCTTGTGTCTGCGCTTGGTCTTGGCCTTGGCCTGCGCCTTCCCGGTCGGCTTCGCGATTGCCAGGGCGTCCGGGGTTGTCATCGCGTCCACCACCAATGCGCGGTGCTGTCGGCCGAGCTCATGCGTGCGTCAGGCGTCATAGCTGGCCGTCGTCTTGGCGAGCTTGTTGGTCAGCAGTGTGAGGGCCAGCAGGATGAAGAACTGGAAGATGGCGAACGAGGCCGCGACACCGTAGAGGTGCTGCTCGTTGACCAGGCGATAGGCCGTGGTCACCAGCAGCTCCGTCTGGCCGAAGGGGCCGCCTCCCGACATGAAGTACGAGAGGTAGAACAGGTTGAAGGTGATGACGAAGCCGTAGATGGCGTAGGGCAGCATCGCCGGTCGGAGGTGCGGCAGCGTGACGACCCGGAACTTCATCCAGGCGCCCGCGCCGTCCATCTCAGCCGCCTCGTACAGGTCGCCGGGGATGCTCTGCAGGGCGCCGGTGGCGACCACCGAGTTGAGCGGCCAGCCCAGCCACGTGTTGGCCGCCAGCAGCGCGAAGAACGCGAGCGGCAGGACCAGCGGGTAGGCGTTGATGATCGGGTCCGGCTTGGTCAGCCAGTCGAGCCCGAACGGCGGCAGCTTGAAGAGCACGCCGACGGTGCTGTTGATCAGCTGGTTGATGGCGCCGTACTGCGGGTCGAACATGTTGCGCCAGACCGTCGCCACGATGATCGGCGGGATGACGACCGGCAGGATGTAGATCGCTCGGTAGATGCTCCGGCCCTTGAGGCCCTTGACGTTGAGCAGGATCGCGATCGCCACGCCCAGGACGACGTGGATGATGACGTTGGTGAACGCCCAGAAGAGGTTGAACGTCAGGATCCGAAGGAAGTCGAAGTTGGGGATGACGATGTCGTTGTTGAGGATCCGGATGTAGTTGTCGAACCCGACGACGTTCGGGGGCGGTGACGTGGGCTTGAGGTTCTTCAGGCCGTAGTCCGTGAAGGACATCCACACCTGGAACGCGAGCGGGTAGAACGTGATGACGGCCATGACCAGCAGCGCCGGCAGCAGGAACATGTAGGCCGTGCGCGCGTTGACGGTGCGGCGCCAGAACGATTGGCGCGGCGGGCCGGCGACGCCGGCTGTGGCGGCTGTCATGTCCTCGCTCCCACCCTCGCTGCACAGGCGTTGCGCTGGCTTCGGGCGGGCGGCGACCGGGGGCCGCCGCCCGTCCCAGTAGGCTGCTCGGGATCGCTCCCTACAGCCTACTCAGTTCGAGCTACTTGCCGTTGGCCTTGTCCATCGCGGCGCAGGCAGTCGCGACCGCGCTGGTCGGGGACGTGCCCTTCTCGACGACGGCGGCGATGGCGTTGCCGAAGTTGCTCCAGTAGTTGTCCAGCTCCTTGGCCGTCGGGCGCGGGAAGCCGGTCTGGATCTGGGTGGCGAAGCCGGCCGTGATCGGGTCGGTGGGCACGAGCTTGGTGTTGGCCGGGATGTGGCCGGCCTTGTCCATGAACGTGGACTCCTGGCTCAGCATGGCCAGGGCGAAGCTGGTCGCCAGGTCGCCGTTGGCCGACGAGGCGTTGATGTAGAAGCTGTCGGGCGCGGCCATCGGCTGGAACGCGCCGCCGGAGCCGGACGGGCCGGGGGCGACGGCGAGCTTGGAGCCCAGCGCCTTGCTCAGGTCACCGGTCTGCCACGGGCCGTCGATGAAGCCCGCGATCTTGCCGGCGAGGAAGTCGGTCTTGGCGTCGGTGTCGTTCTGGTAGAGCTTGCCGCCGGCGGCCTTGAAGTCGGTCAGGAACTTCATCGAGTCGGCGACCCCGGTGGTCGCGGTGGCCGCGCACTTGCCGGTGGTGTTGTCGAGGATCTTGCCGCCGAAGGCGCCGTAGAGGCCCCACTGGTAGTACGCGCCGCCGCCGTTGGCGCCGTAGACGAGGCCCAGCGGCGTTGTCTTGGCGGCCGTGAGCCAGTCAGCGGTGGTCTTGGGCGGGGTCGGCAGCATGTCGGTCCGATAGAACAGCGCCACGGCCTTCATGGACTCGGGGATGCCGTACAGCTTGCCGTCGACGGTGTCGGCGGTGATGGCGGTCTGGCTGATGTTGTACGGGTCGGCCGTCAGCGTGCCGCTCATGGACGTGAGGTCCTTGAGCAGTCCGGCGCGGGCCTGCGAGCCGATGCTGTCGTTGGGGGCGATGTACAGGTCGGGGCCACCGCCGGCGGCGGCGGCGGTCGCGAACTTGTTGAACAGGTCGTTGAACGGAACGTCGAGGACGTTCAGGGTCAGGCCCGGGTTCGCCGTCTTGACGGTGGCGACCATCGCGTCGAAGGCGTCCTTCTCGGCCGAGCCGGACGCGCCATAGGCCTCCCAGACGGTCAGGGTGCCCGTGAGCGGGGCCGCCGACGGGGCCTGGCTAGCGGGCATCGAGGCCGCTAGCGAAGGGGCTGTGCTCGCCGCGGTCGACGCGGACGGGGCGACCGACGCGGCGGCCGACGGGGACGGGGTCGCGCTGCTGCCCGAGCACGCGGCCGCGACGATCGCGACCACGCCCACGAGCGACGCGAGGCGGTACTGCTGTTTCACCGTTGTCTACTCCTCCAAGTGCTTGTCTTGACCATCGATGTGCCGGCACCGAGCCGGCCTCAGCGTGGTCGGGATCCGTTGATCGGTCGCCGCGACGGCGTCCGGAATGCCACGACCATTGGTGGCGCGACAGCCGGGCGGGATATGACCCGCTCGCCGCCGTTCGACGTTCAGCGTCGGACCCGGTCCACCTCCTGCCGCCTGCGCGGCGCCGGTCCGGTCGATGCCCGCACGATGAGGCGGGTCTCGAGCCGGAGCTGCTCGGGGTCACGATCCCGTCGTTCGACGACGGACAGGAGAACGCGCACCGCGCTCTCGCCCTTGCGGCGGATCGGCTGGTGCACGGTGGTGAGCGGAGGATTCACGTGCTGGCTCACGTCGATGTCGTCGAACCCCACCACGGAGAGGTCCTCCGGCACCCGCAGCCCCAACTCGCGCGCGGCTCGGAGCACGCCGATCGCCATGGCGTCCGACATGACGAGCACGCCGGTCGGCCGACAGCCGTCCGCCCAGGCGCGGTGGAGCGCCACGAGACCGCCCTCGATGCTCGCCGGCGCCACGACGACACTGGACGGTTCCATCTCGATGCCCTTGGCCACCAGGCCCCTGCGGTATCCGCGGAGGCGACGGCCCATGACGCCCTCGGGCTCGAGCTCGAGCGCCGGCCACGGCGGTTCGACGGAGACGATGAGGATGTCCCGGTGGCCCAGCGACACGAGGTGCTCGGCCGCGGCGCAGGCCCCGCCCTCGTCGTCGATCACCACGCCCGGCTGGTCCGGCAGCGCGCTCGAGTCCACCATCACGAGCGGCACGCCCGCGGCGCGGATCTGCTCCACCTCGGGATGCCCGGCGGAGAGGCCCACCACAACCACACCGTCCACCGTGGCTTGGTTCATCGCGCGAGCGAGCGACCCGTGGAGGGGACTGATGAAGTGGAGCGCGTAGCCCTCCTGCTCAGCGGCGAGGGCCACGCCCTCGCTGAACGCGCCGAAGAAGGGGTTGCTGAAGATGACCGACAGCGCCTGCGGCGTGAGCACGCCGATCGTGTGGGTCCGACGCTGGGTGAGCATCCGAGCGACCGGGTGCGGCCGGTAGCCCAGGTTGTCTGCGACATCCAGAATCCGGCTGGCCGTGTCAGGTGCCAGCCGATCCGGGCTGTTGAACGCGAACGACACGGCGGTCTTCGACACGCCCGCCTCGCGGGCAACATCGGCGATCCTCGGCCGGCGCGGGGTCCGCTCCTCCACGGTCTCCTCGCTACCAGATCCCGGCGCTGCTTGGCTGCTCCGGGTGACGGCCCATCGCCGATACCCGGAGGCCCGCGCCGTGGCCTGATTTAGCAAACCGGTTTACAAAACCGGTTTAGCAAACCGGTTTAGCCTAGGTTAGTAAACGCCGCCGAGGGTGTCAAGCACCTTGTCGAACGGTTGTCGAACGGTTGTCGAACGGTTGCGCAAGGGTGGCCCAGCCGCGGTCCACCAAACCGGACGCGTCCACGCCCGGCCCACTACTCGGCCCACATTCGCCGCGTGCCGTACACCCTCGGCCGCTGGCGCTGGCTCAGCGCCAGGCCGGCTCAGCGCCAGGCCGGCTCAGCGCCGGGCTGGATCAGCGCCAGGCCGGCTCCGGCGTGCCGGCTCAGCGCCAGGCTGGATCAGCGCCAGGCCGCTCAGCGCCGGGCCGGCTCAGCGCCAGGCTGGATCCGGCGTGCCGGTCGCTGCGGCGCGGAGGCAGGCCGGGGAGCCCAGGGGTGAGCTGCCCTCGCCGCCGCCGTTGGACAGCTGACTGGCTCAGGTCCTTACGCCGGGCCGCGGCGTTTGGTTTCGGGTGGGCGACCCGCGGGCAGGCTCGAGCGTGCCGTGCCGAGATCTGGCGACCAGCGCCCGACTCCGCGGACGCCGCCTCTCGCCGACCGGCCGCGCCCCGCCGCCTCTCGCCCACCGGCCGCGCCGGTGTTCGATCGGGGGTCGCGAGGCCGCCACGCACGGGACCCCCCTCAAACACCGCCGGCGCCGGTGCCTGAGCTGGCGCCGGTCCCCAACACCGCCGACGCCGGTACCTGAGGGCGCCGCAGGGGAGTCCGCCCATTCCTCCGCGGCGCCCGCCGCGGGACGGCCGCGCCGCGT
>JBBIIL010000044.1:0-8153 GCA_037446495.1 Chloroflexota bacterium
TCGCCCAGGTCAGGAGCCCACGCCGGGAGCCCCGGCCTGCGCCCCGGCCTACGCCCACGCCAATAGGCCCGGCCTTCGCCCAGGTCAGGAGCCCACGCCGGGAGCCCCGGCCTGCGCCCCGGCCTACGCCCACGCCAATAGGCCCGGCCTTCGCCCAGGTCAGGAGCCCACGCCGGGAGCCCCGGCCTGCGCCCCGGCCTACGCCTCGTCCACGTCCCAGTCGCCGATCGCGTGGGCGACGCCGGCCTCGGTGAGCGCCGCGGCGATGTCCGAGGACGGGATGGCGCCGTCCCGCAGGATCGAGGGCCACTCGAGCGTGCAGTCAACGACGGTCGAGGCAGGGCCGCCCCGCATCGGGCCGCCGTCGATCACGAGCGCGAGCGAATCGCCCAGCCGTTCGAGGATCTCCTGCGCGTCGCGGGCGTCGGCCTCGCCGGATCGGTTGGCGGACGTGGTCGGCAGCGGTCCCAGGGCGGCGGCGAGGGCCCGTGGGGTCGGGTGGTTCGGCACGCGGACGCCGATGGTGGGGGCGCCGCCGGCGAGCACGCGCGGGAGGCGCGCATCGGGCCGGACAGGCAGGACCAGCGTCAGGCCGCCAGGCCAGAAGCGCGAGGCGAGCGCGGCCGCGGCAGCCGAGACGACCCCGAGCTCGCCCGCCTGGGCGGCGTCTGCGAGCAGGACCGCGACGGCCTTCTCGGGGGGTCGCCCCTTGGCCGCGAAGAGCCGCTCGATCGCATCGGGGAGGGCCATGTCGGCGGCGATCCCGTAGACCGTGTCCGTGGGCACCGCAACGATGCCGCCGGCGCGCAGGAGGGCGACGGCCTCGACGTGGGTCCCGGGGCCGTCGGGGAGGAGGCGCGCGGCCATCAGGCGCCCGGGAGCGCGGCGACAGGCGCCCATGCCGAGGACGGTTCGGCGTCGGCGCCCGCCGCGTCGAACGCCGCCAGCGCCGCGGACGCCTCCGCCGCCAGGCGCTCGGCGTTGCGCGCGGCCTCGTCGGCCGGGGCGAGCGCCAGCTGCTCGATCAGGATGGCGGCACCCTCCTCCGCCACCGGCGCCGCGAGGTACCGGGCGACCCGTCGAACGGACGGCACCGCCGTGGGCATCGCGGCACCGTGACCCGCGTCGCCGATCATCTCGGCGTCGTTGAGCGAGTCGCCGATCGCCATGACCTGGCCCATCGGGATCCCGGCCTCGTGCGCAAGCCACGCGACGGCGCGGCCCTTGGACACGCCCGGCGCCACGAACTCCAGGAACCGCGGGTGGGACACGGTGACGTCCGCCCGCCCGGCGAAGTGGCGGCGAGCCTCGCCGACCAGGGCCATCGGCCGACCGGCCTCGCCGACGGCGATGACCTTGCTCATGGGGTGGTCGATTGCCGCCGCCAGGTCGGGCACGATCTGGGCGTCCGTGCCGAGGTAGGCGGCGTAGTCCCCGAACGACGGGTCGTCCGCCCAGACGACGATGCGCTCCAGGTCGTTCACGTGCGGATCGAGGCCGTGGTCCCGGCACCAGCGGATGGCGTCGAGGACGGCGGCAGCCGCGAGGGGCGCGTGGTGGACCACCCGGCCGACCCGGCCACGCGCCCTGGGCGTGACCTCCCGCGACGGCTCGCGGCGGCTGGGCATGCGGCGGATGACGGCCCCCTGGTGGCCGATGATCGGGGCGCGCAGGCCCAGCTGATTGGCGAAGACGGCGGCTGAGCTCGCCATCCGCCCGGTGGCGAGCGACACCGCGATGCCCCGGTCGATTGCCGCCGCGATGGCGTCGCGCGTCCGCGGGCGCACCACGAGGTCGTCGGCGACGAGCGTCCCGTCAATGTCGAGGACGATCATCGCGACGGGGTACGCGGGCGCAGGCCGGACGGTCGGGCGGTAGTCGGGGATCACAGGCTGGCGACTCCCCCGCCGGCCACCACGCCCGCCGGCGCTCGCTCCACGCGCGCCAGGCGCGGCAGCCCGGCCAGGTCCGCCTGCACGCTGGCGCGCCAGCCCGCGAGGTTGTGCGCGACCGCCTCGAGGACGGCCTCGCCCTGGTCCGCGCCGATCTCAAGGAACGCGACCCCATCGGCCGCCAGTGCGTCCGGCAGCCGCTTGAGCAGCCGCCGCACGACGTCAAGGCCGTCGGGACCACCGTCGAGCGCGATCCGCGGCTCGAAGGAGAGCTCGCGCGCGAGGCCGTCGATCTGGGCCGTCGCCACGTACGGCAGGTTGGCGCACAGCACCGCGTACGGCGGGTCAACCACGGGCGGCAGCAGGTCGGCCTCCACGAACACCATCCGGTCAGCGAGGCCGTGGCCCACGGCATTCTCGCGGGCGAGCTCCAGCGCGTCCCGCGAGGCGTCGGTGGCCACGACCATCACGTGCCCGGACATTCGCCGCACGCGCAGCGCCGCGAGGAGCGCGAGCGCGATGGCGCCGGAGCCAGTCCCGACGTCCGCCACGCGCAGGGCGGGAGCGCCGTCTGGGCGCGGCCCCGAGGCGAGCCGCCTGGTCAGCTCGGCGAGGGCCGCATCCACCAGCAGCTCGGTCTCGGGGCGCGGGATGAGCGCACGGGGATCGGTGGGGATGGCGAGGCCGTGGAACTCGCGGAAGCCCCGGATGTAGGCGACCGGCTCGCCCCGCTCGCGACGGGCGACGTCGGCGGCGAACTGGGCGCTGGCTCCGGGACCCACCGGCGCGTCGGGGTGCGCGATGATGCCCGTGCGGTCCACGTCCAGGACGTGCGCCAGGAGCAGCTCCGCGTCGAGGCGCGGCGAGCCTGCGCCCGAGGCGGCCAGGCGGGCGGCGGCTTCGCGGACGAGGGCCGACACGGTGCCCGTGGCGTCGGCCATGCGCTAGTCGTCCGACGCCGTGAGCGCACGCAGCCGGTCGGCCTGGTCGGCCATCTGGAGGGCGTCGATCAGCGGGTCGAGCTGGCCCTCCAGCACGGCCGGCACGTTGTGGATCGTGTGGCCGATCCGGTGGTCCGTGACCCGGTTGTCCGGGAAGTTGTAGGTGCGGATCTTCTCCGACCGCTCGCCGCCACCCACCATCAGCTTGCGCTCGGCGCTCTGGGCCTCGCGCTGCTTGGACAGCTCCAGATCGAACAGCCGCGAGCGCAGGACGGACATCGCCTTGGCCTTGTTCTTGTGCTGGCTCTTCTCGTCCTGGATCTCCACCACCAGCCCCGACGGAAGGTGGGTGATCCTGACCGCGGAGTCCGTGGTGTTGACCGACTGGCCGCCCGGCCCGGACGCACGCTTGACCTCGATCCGCAGGTCGCGCTCCTCGTCGATGGCGATCTCGATGTCGTCCACCTCCGGCAGGACGATGACGGTGGCGGTGGACGTGTGGATCCGCCCCGACGACTCCGTGGACGGCACGCGCTGGACGCGGTGGACGCCGCCCTCGAACTTGAGGCGGCTGTAGGCGCCGTCGCCGGCAACCTCGAGGATCGCCTCCTTGATGCCGCCGATGCCGGTCTCGTTGAGGCTCATCAGGTCGGTGGCGAAGCGGTGCTCCTGCGCGTAGCGCGTGTACATCCGCAGCAGCTCGGCAGCGAACAGCGCCGCCTCCTCGCCTCCGGCGCCAGCCCGGACCTCGACGATCACGTTTCGGTCGTCATTGGGATCGCGGGGGAGCAGCGAGACCTTGAGATCCTCGATCAGCTGCGTCTCGCGGCCCTCGAGCTCGGCGATCTCCTCGCGGGCGAGCGCCCGCATCTCGTCGTCCGCGTCGGCGTCGCGCATGTGGCGGGCGCCCTCGAGCTGCTCGCGGACGTCGCTCAGCTCGCGGTAGGCGTCCACCACCGGCTCGAGGCGCGCGAGCTCGCGGCCGAGGCGGCGCAGCTGGTTGGGGTCGCCCAGGACCTCGGGCGTGCCGAGCTGGCGCGAGACGTCGTCGTACTGCGCGGCGAGGCCGGCGAGCTTCGCGTCGAGGTTGGCTTCGGCGGGCATGGCGGTGGTCGGGCCTGGGCAGCGGATCAGGCGTCGGGGGGATCGGGCGGGGCCATCGAGATCTCGTCGGCCATGGTCTCGGCGGCGGCGCGGGCCTTGGCAGCGGTCACGCCGGGGGCGGGCATCGGGTCTCGGGCGAGCCCCAGGCCGTTCACGGGGACCAGCTCGCCGTCCGCGCGGAGGGCCTCCTCCACGGCCACGATGGCCACCTCGATCATCTCGTCGGTGGGCTGCTTGGTGGTGATCATCTGGACCAGGATCCCGGGCCACATGACCACCCGCACGACGGGGTTGGCGCGGTGGCGGGCGCCCAGGCGCAGCAGCTCGTAGCCCACGGACGCGATCACCGGGATCAGCAGGATCCGGCTGCCGACCATCACGAGCGGCGTCTGGCGACCGACCAGGCCGAACGCGACGATCGAGAGGAGCACCACCACCACGAGGAACTCCGTGCCGCAGCGCGGATGGGCGGTGGGGTACTTGCGGATGGCGTCGGGGCGCAGCGGGTCGCCGTGCTCCAGCGCGTGGATCGTCATGTGCTCGGCGCCGTGGTACGCGAACACGCGACTGATGTCCGGGGTGCGCGACAGCAGCGCGAGGTAGCCCAGGAACAGCGCCACGCGGACGAGGCCCTCGACGACGTGCTGGACGAGGTCGTTGGAGTTGTTGCCCGCGGTGAACGTGGCCACCGCGAGCGGGAGCAGGAAGAACAGCCCCACGCCGATCACGGCCGTGATCAGCAGCATCAGGGCGACGCTGCCCTTGCCCAGCTCGACCCCCTCGTCCTCCACCTGGAGGCTGGCCGAGCGCATCAGCCAGCGCGTGCCGACGATGAGCGTCTCGTACAGGATCACCAGGCCGCGCACGAACGGCCACCGGGACACCGCGTTCTTGTGGAACCCGGTGTCGAGGCGCTCGGCCTCCCAGACGATCCGTCCGTCGGGATGCCGCAGGGCGACGGCGATGGCGTCGCGGCCACGCATCATCACGCCTTCGATGAGCGCCTGGCCGCCGTATGCATAGCGGGGCATGGCCGAAGTCTACCGGGTGGCTGCCCGACGCCCCGGCGCGTTCGGTCGCATACTCGGGCGGATGCGACTCGAGCTGACCAAGCGGGGCGACTACGCGGTGCGCGCGATGCTGGCGCTCACGCGAGGAGCGGGCAACGGCCTGCTCTCAGCCCGGCGGATCTCGGACGCGATGGACATCCCGGTCCGGTTCCTGCCCCAGGTCCTCGCCGACCTCCAGCGCGCGGGGCTCATCGAGGCGACCGCGGGCCGGGCAGGCGGCTACCGGCTGACGCGCGACCCTCAGATGGTGTCGCTTCTGGACGTCATCGAGGCGGTCGAGGGCGATTCGCGCCGCCAGTCGTGCGTCCTGCGCGGCGGGCCGTGCGGCAAGGACGGCTTCTGCGACGTGCACCAGGTGTTCTTCGACGGCCAGGAGGCGCTGCGCGGCACGTTCGCGAGCTCCACGCTGGCGGACATGGCGCGCCACGGGACGCCGCCGCCCGACGCGCCGATCTCCGACGCCACGACGGGCTGACACACCCCCGACGACGCCCCGGCCCCGCCCGACTCAGTGCTTCAGGCGCGCGTGCGAACCCCGAGTGCGGACCAGGCGAGGCCCGCCGAGCTCACGACCGCGAGCGCCGCGAGCGCCGCCCCGGCTGCGGCGAGCGCCGCGATTCCGGTTGGCCAGCCCACGGCCAGCAGCACCGTGCCCGTGTTGAGCGCGAACAGCCGCGGCGCCGCCGCCCGCCCCAGCACCTCCCGCTGGACTGCATGCTGCGCCGGTCCGCCCGGCCCGATCGAGGGCAGCAGGTGCGTCCACGACGCCACGAGCACCTGTGCGACCCAGCCCACGGCCAGCGGCCCGGCCACGAGCGCCGACCGCCAGGCGCCCTCGTCGCCGACCAGGCCGACCGCACGCGCCAGCATGAGAACCGAAGCCGTCCCGGCGCCGACCGTGAACCACGCCACGCCGGCGAGGAGCCCGCCGCTGGCCATGAGGTGCCAGTTCGCGTCGGTTGTCCACCGGCCGCGTGCGGCCCGGACCGCCCGCGCCTCGGCCGCGAGCGCCGCGACGCCCGCCAGCGTCAGGACCGCTCCCCCGCCGGCGACCACGTCAACACCGGTGAGCAGCCCGAGGACCACCAGCGGCGAGCCGAGCGCCACGCCCAGCACCGCCACTGTTGCCGAGCGCCGTGGCACGATCCGGGTGCCCAGGACGGTGGGCAGGAAGTGGAGCAGGGTCGCGAGGATCACCAGCGACACGAAGCCGATCAGGTTCGTCCAGGCGTGCGCCGGGCGCACCGTGGCCAGACGCGTGACCACGGGCTCCCAGCCCGCCAGCACGAGCGTCCCGAGGGTCCCGCCGACGCCCACGTTGGCCAACGCCAGCAGGTAGCCAGCGGTCACGATCGGCCGGCGTGCCATGAGCCCGCCGCGGCCCGACGCCCGGACGCATGCCGCCGTGCACGCGATCCCGGCCAAATAGACCGCCCCGCCCACTGCCGAGAGCGGCACGCCGACCGAGAGGCCGGGCGCGAGCCCGTGGGTCGCCACGAGACCCGCGCCGACGGCCACGAGCGCCACCGCGACGGCCCGCAGTCGTGCCGGCGCTGGCCGGCCCGCCGACAGCGCCGCGACGAAGAAGGGCATCACGCCCGCAATGGCCGTCGACGCGCCGCCCGCGAGCGCCAAGTGGAGCGGGAGCCAGGCGGCTGAGGGCGTCCCGGACGCTCCCGTGGCGAGCGCCGCAGCCGCCCCTGCCGCCAGGACCAGGTACCCGGCGGCAATCGCCACGGAGGCCACGGCGACCCGCCGGTCGTCGGCACGCCGCGGGCCAGGCTGGAACCGGGCCGGACGGTTGGTCGAAGCGGCCGGCGGGCCCTCTTCGTTCAGGCCAGTTGTCATCTGGCTAAATATATAGTAAGTTGGTGATAGTTCAGCAGTGCCCCAGAGATCCGGCCGGGCTGAAGGCGCCGGAGCGGGGCAGCAGGGGTCCGGACGGGGTCTCGCGCCGGGTCCGCTGAGAAGGGATCGACATGGACCGCACTCGCCGCCTCCTCGTCGCCACCGCCGTCCTCGCGCTCCTCACCGCCGGGTGCAGCGCCTCGGCCAAGGACGCTCCCCAGTGGAGCTTCGCGCCGGCGGCAACGCCCAACGCCGCGCCAGCCGTCGCATCGGCCGCGCCAGTCGCCCCGTCCACCGCCGCCGCTGCCGCGTCCCCTGCCGCCAGCGGCATGACCGGCATGTCCACGGCGGGCGCGGCGCCCGCCGCCTCGGCTGCCGCGCCCGCTGCGCCCGCCGCCGCTCCGAGTGCCGACCCCAACGCCCCGGCCTACGTCCTCCGCGACCCGAAGGCCCCGCCCGTCATGCCGGGCGCCGTCCACGACGTCAACCTGCCCATCACCGAGACCGACATGACGGTCGCCAAGGGGTACGTCGTCCACGTGTGGACGTTCGGCGGCACGGTGCCGGGCCCCGTCATCCGCGTCCACCTGGGCGACACGGTCCGCATCCACCTGACCAACGAGACGCCCATGAGCCACTCGATCGACTTCCACGCCAGCCAGACGGCGATGGACCACCAGATGGTGGAGATCAAGCCCGGCGCGACGTTCACGTACACCTTCCAGGCCGACTACGCGGGCGTCTGGATGTACCACTGCGGCACGCAGCCGGCGCTGCTGCACATCGCCAACGGGATGTTCGGCATGGTCATCGTCGAACCCAAGGGCGGGCTCGACAAGGTGCTGGGCCCCGCGGACAACGAGTTCGCGTTCGTCCAGAACGAGTGGTACCTCGGCGCTCAGGGCCAGCCCGTGGACTACGCCAAGGCCAACTCCACGGCGCCCCAGCCCGACTTCGTGACCTTCAACGGCATCGCCGGCCAGTACAAGGACAACCCGATCCCGGTCAAGACCGGCGGCCGCGTCCGGGTGTTCGTCCTCGACGCGGGCCCCAACCTGGGCACCTCGTTCCACGTGGTCGGCACGATCTTCGACACCGTGGAGAAGGAGGGTGTCCTGCTCCAGAAGGGGAACGCCGACGGATGGGGCGCCCAGGCGGTGAGCCTCGCGGCGGCCCAGGCCGCGATCGTCGAGTTCAGCCCCGCCGAGAACGGCATGTACGCCTTCGTGGACCATGCGTTCGACATGGTCAACCACGGCGCCATCGGCTACTTCCAGGCGAGCCCGAGCGGCCAGTAG
>JBBIIL010000044.1:8253-23802 GCA_037446495.1 Chloroflexota bacterium
CCCCAGCCGTCGCCCCCGTCGGACGCACGCCTCACGTGACGCTCGCGGCGGCGAGGGCCGCGATCTCCTCCGGCGCGTAGCCCAGCTCGGCCAGGATCTCGGCCGTGTGCTCGCCCAGGAGCGGCGGGGCGGTGCGGATCGTGGCCGGGGTCTCGGCGAGGTGGAACGGGATCCCCACCTGCTTGATGACCCCGAGCACCGGGTGCTCCACCTCGACCGTCATCCCGCGGGCCTGCGCCTGCGGCTGCGCGAAGGCGGCGACGACGTCGTTGATCACGCCGGCGGGGATCTCGGCCGCGTCCATCTCGGCGAGCCAGTGGGCGGAAGTGTGCGCGAGAAAGCGCTGGGCAAGGATCGGCCGAAGCTCGCCGCGGTTGACCACGCGGACGCCGTTCGTGGCGAACCGCGGGTCGTCCGCGAGCTCCGGGACGCCCAGGCTGGCGCAGGCCCGCGGCCACTGGCGCTCCGAGCCCACGCCGACCGCGATCTCGCCGTCCGCCGTCCGGAACGTCTCGTACGGGACGATGTTGGGGTGGGCGTTGCCGAGGCGGCGCGGCGCCCTGCCCGTGACGAACGCGTTCTGCGCCTGGTTGACGAGCACCGCGAGCGTGGACTCGAGGAGCGACACGTCGATCCGCTGGCCGGGCGCCGTGTCGCGGGCGCGGCCGAGGAGCCCGGCGAGGATGCTGATCGTCGCGAACAGGGCGGTCACCACGTCGCTCATGGCCACGCCCACCTTGGTCGGCCCGCCGCCCTCGTCGTCGGGGGTACCGGTGATCGACATCAGGCCGCCGCTCGCCTGGATCACGAAGTCGTAGCCGGGCTTGGCCGCATCCGGCCCGGTGGGTCCGAAGCCGCTGATCGCGAGGTGGACCAGGTCCGGGTTGAGCTCACGGAGGACCTCGTCGCCGAAGCCCAGGCGGGCGAGGCCGCCGACGCGGAAGTTCTCCACGAACACGTCGCTGGTGCGCAGGAGGCGGGTCAGGACCCCCGTGCCGCCGGGCGTCTTGAGGTCCAGGCGGATGGAGCGCTTGTTGCGGTTCATCGCGAGGAAGTAGGCGGCGGTGCGGGTGCCGTCCTCCTCGCTGCCCACCCACGGCGGACCCCAGGCGCGCGTGCCGTCGCCCTCGGGCGGCTCCACCTTGATCACGTCCGCGCCGAGGTCGGCCAGGAGCATCGTGCAGTACGGCCCGGCGAGCACGGCCGAGCAGTCGACGACGCGGATCCCGGCGAGCGGGCCGAGGCGGGGATTGGGGGGCGGGGCGTCGTCCGGGCGGGCCATTGCGACGATGGTAGCGATCCGCGCTGGTCGGGGACGCTCACGGGCGGATCGCACGGCGCGGCGCTAGCATGCCCGCATGACCGACATGACGTCCCCGCACGCCGCCCGCCGCCTCACGCTCATGACCACCCACGCCCACCCCGACGACGAGACGATCGGCACGGGCGGCACGATGGCGCTCGCCGTCCGGACCGGCCACCGAGTGGTCCTGGTGACCTGCACCCGCGGCGAGCAGGGCGACATCGTGGTGCCGGCGATGGACACGGCCGAGAACCACCGGCGCCTTGGTGAGATCCGCGCGGTCGAGCTCGAGGCCGCGATGGGCGCCCTGGGCGTGACCGAGTGGGACAACCTGGGCTACCGCGACTCGGACATGATGGGCCGGCCGGGGAACCACGACCCGCGCACGTTCTGGCAGGCGGACCCCGACGAGGCGATCGGCCGCATGGTCTGGATGGTCCGCCGCTTCCGCCCCGACGTGATGACCACCTACAACGAGTTCGGCGGGTACGGCCACCCCGACCACATCCGGACGCATGTCGTGGCCTCGGGCGCCTTCGCGCGCGCCGGCGATCCGGCGTGGTACCCCGAGCAGCTGGCGCCGGAGCACGGCGGTTCGGGCGCGCCCGAGGCCGACGGAGGCCTCGCCCCGTGGGCGCCCGCGAAGCTCTACGAACAGGCGATCCCCCGCTCGGTGCGCCAGGCGCTCAACGCCAAGTTGGAGGAGATCGGCGAGCGCTCCTTCTGGATGCCGCCGGAGGAGGCCACGCCGGAGCAGCTGGCCGAGTTCGAGGCGTTCGCCGCCAAGATGCTCGTGCCCGACGAGTCGATCACCACCTGGGTGGACATCAGCGACGTGCTCGACGACCGCTGGCGCGCATTCAAGGCCCACGTGACGCAGATCAGCGACCAGAACCCGTTCGTGCGGTTCGGCCGCGACGCCTGGCGCGACTTCTGGTCGAAGGAGGCGTACATCCTCGTGGGCTCGCGCGTCGAGGCGCCCGACCAGGAGACGGACCTGTTCGAGGGGGTCGCCGGCCACGAGCCCGGCCCCCACGGCTGGGACTGATCGGCCGCCCCCTCGCCCAGCGGCGTCTCGCCGCTTCCCGGCCGCCCGAGCCTCGGGTCGCTCGCACAGGCGGTGCCCTAGCAGCCTCCGGAGCGCCCGCCTACCAGGGCAGGTACTTCGACGCCTTGAACACCTGGTCGAGGACCACCTTGCCCGAGCCCAGCGGGTCCATGAAGTTGGGCTGTGCATAGTCGAGCACCAGGTGCGGGTGCATCCACGCCTGCACTAGATGCGTGCCCGAGAACGTCAGCTCGAGCGAGATGCCCTCCATCGTGGGCTCGGACCACGTCTGGTCAAAGGTGAAGTTGCCCAGCGCGTACCAGATCGGGCGGCCCTTGTAGACCTCCATCGCCTGCGCCCAGTGCGGGTGGTTGCCGATGACCAGGTCGGCGCCGGCGTCGATGGCGTCGTGCGCGAGCATCCGCTGCGTGGTGGTCGGCCCGGCCGTGTACTCCACGCCCCAGTGCGGCCAGACGATCACCACCTGGGCGCCCGCCGCTCGCGCCGCCTTGATGTCGTGCTTGAGCCAGGCGTTCGTCATCCGGGCGGAGCCCGCCTTCGTCGGCGTGGCGTTGTACACCGGCGCGATCGTGTCGTAGGAGAGCAGCGCCACCTTGATGCCGCTGACCGTCACGATCGAGGGCTGGTGGGCAGCGGAGATGTCCTTGCCCGCGCCGCCGTGCAGCAGCCCGTACTGCGTGAGGTAGGCCATCGACTGCAGGACGCCCCCGGGGCCGAAGTCGCCGACGTGGTTGTTGCCCATGGAGACCCAGTCGAAGCCGGCGCTCTTGATGCCCGCAAGGTATGCGGGATTGCCCGTGAACACGGTGCCGTGGGAGTGGAACGTCCAGTTCTTGACCGCAACCTCCTCCATGTTGGCGATGGCGAGGTCGGCGCCCTTGATCAGCGACCGGACGACGCCGGCGTTGCCGGTGCGCTTGGTGTACGGGAGGTCCCAGCCGAACTGCGAGCAGCTGGGGCAGTGGCCGGTGATGGTCACCGTGCCGCCCGAGTAGAGGTAGTTGGGATCGTTGCCGTGGGTCATGATGGCCAGAGCCGCGCCGCGGTCGAGCGCGAGGTCTCCGGCGGCGAAGACCGTCCACGCCCCCGACGGGTCGTACCCTTGGTCGGGGCGCACGGCCAGCTGCGCGTGGAGCGGCCACGCCGCGAGCGATGCCACGCGGATCTCGCCGAACAGGGAGTCCGAGCCCCAGGCGAGCGCCTTCACGGCAGGGCTGACCTGGCCAGCGGGCAGGAACCCCAGCCACGAAGGGTGCTTGGCGACGGTGGCCATCAGCGCACCGGCATCGGCCACCGTGACGAGCTTGGTGCGCAGCCTGCCCGCGTCGAGCCCGAGCGCCCCCAGCTCGGCCGAGGCGTCCGCCTTCACCATCACCAGCACCGCGAAGGGCGAGGTGCCCGATGCGATGGCCTTCACCTCTGCCGAGCGCGTGGCGGAGCGCCCGCTGCGGAACGAGGTCACGGGGACGAATGCGACGTCCGCGAGGGAGGTCATGGGCGCGGATGACGGTGAGGACGAGGCTCCTGGCGCCATGCCGTCCGAGTTGGCCGCTGACGAGCCGGGGCTGCCGGGACCGCCGACCAGGCCCACGGCGGACGAGGCGCCGGGACCGCCGACCAGGCCCACGGCGGACGAGGCGCCGGGCGCCGCGGACGCCTTGGTAGAGGCGAGGTTGAGCCCGCCCGAGAAGCCGATGGCGACCAGCAGCAGGATCAGGATGGCCGCCGCGACCGCGATGGCCCTAGCCCCCACTCCCGACAGAGGTCCGGGCTCGGGCGCGCCAACACGGGGGGCCCCGCTTCGCGGGCGGGCGGTCCGAGGGTCGGAGCCGCGGTCGCGGACGCTCATGTGGCGTTCAGCCTACCGCGCGGGGCGCGTCGCGCCCAGCCCGGAAAAGGGACGCCCCGTCCGGGCGGGCGGACGGGGCGTGCGGGGAAGCGTGCGATGGCGGACCCGACCGGATTCGAACCGGCGATCTCCAGCGTGACAGGCTGGCATGTTGGGCCGCTACACCACGGGTCCTCGGCCGGTGGCGGATCATAGCAGGCGCCCCCCGATGCCGCCACCCGCTTGTCGCCACCCGCCGAACGAACGGCGTCGCCGGACGCCTATACTCCGGCCGGCGGGCCGGTCCCGGCCAGGGACCGACGGCCCGCCGCGAGGCGCTGCGAGGGTGAGGACATGACGATGGCGGGTGTTCCCGACGTTGCGGACCTGCGAGGCCGCTGGGCTTGGTTCTTCGCGGTGGGCCTCGCGTTCACCATCCTGGGCCTGGTCGCGCTGGGCAACCTGGTCGCCACCACGCTCATCACCACGATCATCGTGGGCATGCTGCTGCTGGTCGCGGGCGTCTTCCAGGTGTTCGGCGCGTTCGCCGTGGGCGGCTCCACCGGGTCCAAGGTCCTCGGCCTGCTCCTGGGCATCCTGTACGTGCTCATCGGCTTCGACATCCTGGCCGACCCGATCGGGGGCGCGATCACCCTCACCATCGCCGTGTCCATCTTCCTGATCGCCGGCGGCCTGCTCCGCCTCGTGACCGCGTTCACCGCGGCCGGCGGCGGCCACCGGATCCTGCTGCTCGTCACCGGCGTGGTCAACATCGCCCTCGGCGCCTGGCTGTGGTCGGGCATCCCGATCAGCGGCCTCGCCATCGGCCTGTTCGTGGGCATCGACCTGGTCATGGCGGGAATCACGTGGATGGTGATGGCCTTGTCCGTGCGCAGGGCGCCCGTCGGCGTCGCGGCGTAGCGACGTGGCGTCGCCGCGCAGCGACGTGGCGTCGTCGCCGATGGCCGCTTCGCTCGAGGCTCGCAGGGCCTACGCCCGAGCCCGCTGGACCGGACTCGCCGACCGGCTCGGGACCGTCACGCCCGAGACCGTGGCGCGCATCGTCGTCGGCGTCGTCGTGCTTGCCCTCGTCGGCTGGCTTGCGGTCTCGTCGTGGCCGGCGCTGGCACCGTTCGTCGGCGGGCTCGTCCTCGCGTATGCCGTCCTGCCCATCGCCAACCGACTCGATCGCTTGATGCCCCGTGTGGCGGCGGTGCTCCTCGCCGAGTTGGTGGCGCTCGCCATCCTCGTGGGCGTCGCGCTCCTCGTCGTGCCGCCGCTCCTGCGCAGCCTGATCGTCGTGGCCGGCCTCCTGCCCACGGCAGACCAGGTCAAGAACGGGCTCGACAACCTCCAGAACTCGATCGGCCAGCTCCAGGACCCCGTCCGCGGGATCATCCTGGCCGTGGTCACGCAGACCACGACCAACCTCCAGGGGGCGCTCGACGGCCTCGTCAGCGGGGCCGCCCAGATCGCAACGAACCAGATCCTGGGTCTCGTCGGCACCCTCAGCTTCGCGCTGGGACTGCTGGTGATCCCGGCCTGGGTCCTGACGATGGTGGCTGACGATCGCCACATCCGGCGACGGGCGGCGAGCATCATCACGCCCGGGCTGCGCACGGACGTCCTGGCGCTGGCGCGCATCGTGGACCGCGCGTTCGCGACGTTCCTGCGGGTTCAGGTGCTGCTCGCGATCGTCGTGGGCGTGCTCATCTGGCTCGGCCTGGATGCCGGGCAGTCGCTGGGTCTCGGCCAGTTCCGCTACGCCGTCGCCGCAGCGACGCTGCTCGGCATCCTGCAGCTGATCCCCCAGCTCGGCTTCTTCCTCGGCTTGCTCCCCATCCTGCTCGTCCTGCTCGTCCAGGGCCCGGCCGAGGCGCTCGTCGTCGTGTCGGTCTACTGGGGCGCGACGAAGCTGGCCAACTCCCTGGTGGTGACCCGCGTGTCGCGCGGCGTGCTCGACGTCCACGCGGGCCTGCTGATCCCGGGCGTCGTCGTCCTGAGCCAGTTCGGCCTGCTCTGGACACTGGCGGCCGCGCCGCTCATCTCCGTTGGCCGTGACCTCTTGCGCTATCTCAACGGACGCCTCGCCGACCCGCCACGGCCCGCGGGCCTGCTCCCCGGCGACCGTCGGGCACGGCGCGCTGCGGCGCCGATCGAAGTGCCGATCCCGACGGCGTACCGGTCGGTGGCGGTTCGGCCCAGCCGGGCAAGCGCGGCGGCGGCCCCGGCTCCGCTGGCTTCGGCTTCGTCGACCTCGTCGTCCTCGCCAGTCGCCTCCGCCCGGGCACCCGTCGCCCCGAACCGCGTCGCCGCAACCGACCTGCCCGAACCAGCCTTCGTGCCGTCGTCACTGGCGGCTGACCTCGCCCTTCCGCCCGTCACCGAGAGGAGCATCGCGTCGTGAGCGACGACCCCGGCCGCGCCCTCGCGGTCACTGACGCCCGCACCGCCGACGGGGTCATCGACAGCCGCCCATGGGTCCAGATCACCGAATCGAGCGCCTCGCCGGCCGACGCGGGCGAGGTCCTCGAGACGGCTGACGCCTACGGCCGGGTGCCGGTGGTCGTCCGCATCCGCCGCGTCCCGCCCATCCGCCTCGAGGCGATCCTGATCGCCGTGATCCTGCTGGCGGGGGGCGTCGTGATCCCGGTGGGGATCGAGCTGCGGGCGCTGCTGATCGTCGCGGCTGTCGTGGCGGTGGTCGCCGGCTTGGCCAACCGGCTGATCATCCGTGTCCCGGCCGGCTCTGTGGGCCTGGTCATGCGGGGCGGGAGGCACCGCGCAGCGCTGGCCAACGGGATCCACCGCGTCGCGCCAAACATGATGCTGTCGCACATCGTGACCACGCGCGAGCTGGGCTTCGACGTGCCGGTCACGCAGGTCGTCTCCGCCGACGGCGTTGGCGTCATCGTGGACGTCCTGCTCACGCTTGGCATCGAGGACCACGCGAAGCTCGTCTACAACATCACCACCGGTGACCTCGACCAACTGCTGC
The DNA here is from genome assembly GCA_037446495.1 of Chloroflexota bacterium. GTDB lineage: Bacteria > Chloroflexota > Limnocylindria > Limnocylindrales > CSP1-4 > CAIXZV01. The sequence goes on from JBBIIL010000044.1 coordinate 15,452, forward strand.
ACGCCACGGCCCAGGACACCGTCCGCGCGCTCGTCCGCGAGACGGCCGCGCTGGACGCGCTGGACCTTGGCGAGGCCGGGGCGGAACGCCTGCGGGGCAGGATCGACGCGAAGCTGGCCACGTATGGCGTGGACTGCCGCGCGGTGACCTTCACTCGGATCCAGCTGCCGGCGCCGATCTCCGCCTCGCTGGAGGCGCGCCGCCTGTCCAACGTCCAGCTCGCCGAGGAGGAGGAGAGTCACACGCTCAACCTGCGGCGCCTGGCGGACCGCGCCACGCTCGTCGTGCGGGAGCAGGAGGCGCGCCTGCGCGCCGTGGAGCTGGAGGCGGTCGCCGAGGCGTCGCGCCTCGCGTCCCTCGAGCAGCGCCTGACGAACCACCCGAAGGCCGCGGCATACGACCTGGAGACGGGGCGGCTCCGCGTGGCGCAGCAGCTGGCGGGGAACAGCCGGGCCGTGGTGAACGTCGGGGGCGGCGACCTGCTGTCCGGCCTGTTGAGCGTCCACGAGGCGGAGCGGGCCGCGAAGGACTGACGGGACCACCGCGCAGGCACCCGCGATATGCTCGGCGGGCCATGCCCAACGACATCGACCTGCGCTCTGACACCGTCACCCACCCGACCCCGGCGATGCGCCGCGCGATGGCCGAGGCGCCCCTCGGTGACGACGTGTTCGGCGACGACCCCACGGTGAACGCGCTCGAGGCGCGGGCCGCGGAGCTGCTGGGCAAGGAAGCCGGGCTGTTCGTCGCGAGCGGCACCATGGGCAACCTCGTCTCCCTCATGGCGCACCTCCCGCGCGGCCACGAGGCGATCGCCGGCGCCACCACCCACACCGTGATGGACGAGGCCGGCGGCCACGCCGTGGTCGTGGGCGCAACGATCCGCGCGCTGGCGGAGAACCTCGACGGGACCATCGACCCGGACGCGATCGCGGGCGCATTCCGCGATCCGACGGACCTCCACGAGCCGCCCACGGGCCTCGTCGTGCTGGAGAACACGCACGCGCACTCGGGCGGACGCCCGTTGACGGTCGACTACGAGCGCGAGGTCGCGAGGATCGCCCACGGCCGGGGCGTGCCGCTCCACCTCGACGGCGCCCGCTTCTTCAACGCGGTGGTCGCCCTGGGCGTGAGCCCGAAGGATTTGGCCGAACCCGCCGACAGCGTCACGTTCTGCCTCTCGAAGGGGCTCTCGGCGCCCATCGGCTCGGTGGCCGTGGGCAACGCCGCATTCGTCGCCCGTGCCCGGCGCGCCCGCAAGCTGCTCGGTGGCGGCATGCGCCAGGTCGGCGTTTTGGCGTCGGCCGGCCTGGTGGCGCTCTCGGACGGGCCCGATGGGATGATCGCCCGCCTCGCCGATGACCACGCCAACGCGCGCCGGCTGGCCGAGGGCCTGGCAGCCCTCGACGGCGTCTACTCGCCCGGCGGCCTGGGTCAGTCTGGCGACGGCCCGCTCGATCCCGGACGCGCCGTGACCAACTTCGTCCTGTTCCGTGTTCGGCGTGACCGCGGGGCGTTCCTCGACGCCCTCGAGGCTCGCGCGGTCCTGATGGTCCCGTACGCCGGCGGCTCGATCCGCGCGGTGACGCATGACGGGGTCGGAGCGGAGGAGGTGGACCGCGTCGTGGGCGCCGTCGCCGACGCGCTCCGCGCCACCGCATGACGACTCGCGGCAACCAGCCCGCACCTTCCGGGGGACCGATGACCGACACGACCGCCAGGCTCATGCTCCCGCGACCGGCGCCCGCCCCCGATGCCGGCCCGCTGGACGAGCGCCTGTTCGACCTCGCGGAGGCTCGCGCCCGCCGCCTGTTCCACGCCAATCCGGTGCTCGCCTCCTACTTCGGCGTGCACGACGAGGACGCGCGGCTGGGCGACCCCTCGATCGACGCGGCAGAGGGCGAGATCGCCGACGACCGGGCCCACCTGGCTTCCGTGGAGGCACTGGACCCGGCCGGGCTGTCGGCGTCGGCGCGCTTCGAGCGCGATCTCGAGCTGCACAACCTGCGCCTCGAGCTGTTCAACCTCGACGAGGTCCGCGCCTGGCACCGCCGCCCGTCGGCCGCGGGCGACGTGGGCGATGCCCTCTTCCTGCTGTTCGCCCGCGGCGCCGCCCCGCTCGCCGAGCGCCTGGCGCGGATCGCCGACCGGCTCGAGGCCGTGCCCGCGTACCTCGAGGCGTCGCGGAGCCGCGCCAAGGGGGCCCCCGTGGCCACGTGGCAGGAGACGGACCTGCGCAACGCCGAGGACCTGCCGTACCTCCTGGCCGAAGTCCGCGCCGCCGCGGACGACGTCCTGCCGCCGGGCGAGCTGGCGCGCCTCGACCGCGCCGTCGGCAACGCGCAGACCGCGCTGGACGCGTGGACCGGCTGGCTCCGCGACGGCCTCGCCCACGCGGACGACAACTGGCCGCTGGGGGCCGAGCGCTACGACGAGCTGGTCAGGCTGCGCGCATTCGGCGACCTCGAGGCGGACGCGATCCTCGCGATCGGCGAGGAGCAGCTGCGCCGAAACCACGAGGGACGTCGGGCCGCCGCGCTCGAGGTTGACCCGAATGCCGACGAGGCCACGGTCATCGAGCGCCTCAAGAGCGACCACCCCGCCACGTTCGAGGGCGCGCTCGAGGGCTACCGCGACGCGATGCGGCGGTCCCGCGCCTACCTGATCGAGCACGACCTGGTCACGGTCCCGGACGACGAGACCATCGAGGTCATCCCGACGCCGGAGTACCTGCGCAGCGTCATGCCGTTCGCGGCGTACTTCCAGCCCGCCCGCTTCGACTCCGACAAGCGCGGCCTGTACGTCGTCACGCCGGCCGTGGACAACGACCCCAACGCCATGCGCGAGCACTACTGGGCGTCGATCTCCAACACCAGCATCCACGAGGCGTACCCGGGCCACCACCTCCAGCTCCACGTCGCGAACCAGCACCCGAGCGTGACGCGGATGCTCACCGACGCCCCCGAGTTCGTCGAGGGCTGGGGCATGTACTCCGAGCAGATGATGCGCGAGGAGGGCTTCGACGCTGGCCCCAGCTTCCGGACCGCCATGTACACCGACGCGGTGTGGCGCTCCTGCCGGATCATCCTGGACATCAAGATGCACCGCGGCGAGATCAACGAGGACGACGCGACGGACTTCCTGATCGAGCACACCTCGTTCGAGGCGGCCAACGCCCGCGCCGAGGTCCGCCGCTACACGTACACCCCCGGCTACCAGCTCAGCTACCTGCTGGGCAAGGTGCTGATCCTGGGGCTGCGCGAGGAGGAGCGGCGCCGTCTGGGCGGCGAGTTCTCGCTCAAGGGCTTCCACGACACGCTGCTGCGCAACGGCTCGCTGCCGATCAGCTTCCACCGGCGGCTCCTCCGGGCCGCGGGCTGACCGCTTGGAGCTGTACCCCGCGATCGACGTCCAGGGCGGGCGGTCGCGGCTCGTCTACTGGCCGGGCGCCTCGGCCGGGATCGGATCGCCCACGGACCGGCCGGACCGGATCGCAGGGCAGCTGGTGGCGCAGGGCGCGAAGCTGATCCACCTGGTGGACTTCGACGGGGCCCGCCGGGCCGCTCCCGCGAACCTCGACGCCGTGGGCGCGGTGGCGGCGAGGGTGGCCGTGCCCCTGCAGGTGGCCGGCGGGCTCGAGGAGGCGGACCACATTCGACTCGCCTTTGCGGCCGGGGCCACGCGCGTCGTGCTCTCGACGGCCATCGTCGAGCGGTCTGACGCGCTGCGCGACTGCGTGGCCGTGGCCGGCGACTGGCTGGCGGTGGGCCTGGACCCGCGGCCAGACCGGCTGGCGGCGTTCCCCTGGCGGCGCGCGGTCCCGCCCACGCCGCTGGGCCTGGTGGAGGAGCTCGTGGCGCAGGGCGTCCACCGCATCGTGCTCAGCCACGGCGGCGCGGAACCCGACCCTTCGCTCGTCGCTGCGCTGGTGCGACGCGGCGACGTCTCCGTGCTGGTCGCCGGCGGGGTCGCCGACCTCGACGGCATCCGCCGCCTCCGCGACGCCGGGGTGGCCGGGCTGATCCTCGGCGAGCCGCTGCTCACCGGCGCCATCGAGCTGCCGCGCGCCATCGAGGCCGCCGCCTGACGGCTCCGATCCGCCGTCCACGCTAGGATCGGCGTCAAACCCGCCGTCCGGGGGCCAGTCCACCCCGGCGGCCGAAGTGAGGCTCTACACCACCAGATGCGCCTGAACCGAGCGGCCGTGATCCTGGCCGCAACCCTGTTCGTCGCCGGCTGCACCGGCAGCACCGCCCCGCCATCGGCGTCGGCCGCGCCGAGTGCCTCGACGGCCGCCAGCGCCTCCGCGCCCGGCGCCTCGTCGGCCGCCAGCGCCTCGTCGGCCGCGGGGTCCCCCGACCTCTCCTCGTGTCCCACCAGCCAGCCGCCGGCCATGGCGACCACGGATGCCAAGCTGGTCACACTGACCACGTCGAAGGGGACCATCGTCATCAAGGTCGAAGGAGCGCTGTCGCCCATCGCGGCCGGCAATTTCGTGGCGCTCGCCCAGTGCGGGTACTACACCGGGGTCGTGTTCCACCGCCTCGTCCCGGGCTTCGTCATCCAGGGCGGTGACGGCACCTACGGCCGCGAGCCCAACGTGGACATGACCAACGTCGGCACAGGCGGCCCGTCCTACACCATCAAGGACGAGCCGGTCACCGGCGACTACACCCGCGGCACCGTGGCGATGGCCAAGACCTCGCTGCCCAACAGCGCCAACTCGCAGTTCTTCATCATCCTCGCAGACCTGCCCACGCTGCCCAAGACCTACCAGATCCTCGGCCACGTCACGTCCGGCATGGACGCCGTGGACGCCATCGCGGCGATGCCCAACTCGGGCGGTGATGCCAACCAGGCGGTCAGCCCCGTCGCGATGGACACCGTGACCGTCAGCAATCCGTAGTCCGCGCCGGCCCCAGTCGGGCCCCATGAGGAGACGCCAGTGACCCGTGCCGTGATCGCCACCGAGAAGGGCGACATCGAGGTCGACCTGTTCACCCAGAGCGCGCCCAAGGCGGCGGCCAACTTCGTCAAGCTGGCCAAGGACGGATTCTTCGATGACGTGATCTTCCATCGCGTCATCCCGGGCTTCATGATCCAGGGCGGCGACGGCCAGTTCGGCAAGAAGGCCTCCCTCGACCGGGGGCGCGTGGGGACCGGCGGGCCCGGCTACCGCTTCGACGATGAGCCGTTCAAGGGCGAGTACGTCCGGGGCACCCTCGCCATGGCGAATGCCGGGCCGAACACGAACGGCTCGCAGTTCTTCATCATGCACAAGGACTACGGCCTCGCGAAGAACTACACCATCTTTGGGCTGGTCACCAAGGGGCTCGACGTGGTGGACGCCATCGCCACGGCGCCCCGCAACTCGCGCGACCTCCCCGACAGCCCGGTCTCGATGACGTCGGTGACCATCGAGGACGGGGCCTGACAGCGCCCATCCGACTCCTCACTGGGAACATTGCGAGTTGGAGTCGGTTAAGGCTTTTTTACCGAAGGCAACACGAAATCCCTTCCCTAATCCACAGCGGATCGCTAGGATATGCCTTGCTGTCAGTCAGCGAGCGCTGCCCCAGCATCGTGATCATGGGTAGGTTGGGTTAGGGTAGTCGGTTAAGCCGACGCGATAGATGATCACGGAGCGTGGCAGAAGGTCCGTCTCGGCGGACACCTTCACCGGGACAGCTACCGAAGCGGCCCTCCGGGGCCGCTTCGGGCGTTTAAGGCACACTGGCGCGCGGAACCGCGAGTGCCTGTCGCGCGTATCTGGGACCGTGACCATCCCCGGGCCGAACTGCGCGGCCCGGCAATCCATCGGCGCCGAACCGGGGCGCCCGCTCGGAGCCTTCCATGCACCGCCCACCCGTGAGCCGCCACCGCCTCGCCGCCGGACTCCTGGCGCTCGCAGCCCTGGTCGCCGCGTGCGGTGGCACAGCGAATCCGTCCGCCTCGCCGACCGCAGCGTCGGGGGGCGCCTCGTCGGGCTCGTCCGGCCCGGCCGCGTCCGGCGATGCCGCCAGTCAGCTCCTGGGCGTGAGCATCGGTGCGCCGTACACCCTCGCCGACCTGACGGCCACACAGGCGGACACCATCCAGACAGGGATCGAGAAGGACCTCGGCGCGTATGGCAAGGCCGTGCACGTCTCCGTCAAGGCAGTCAGCCAGAACGGCCTCAGCCCCGCCTACCTCATGGTCGTGGCGTTCCCGCCCGGCACGCTGAACGACACCATCTACAAGCAGGTCATCACGGACCTCTCGATGGGAGCCGAGGCGGACTTCCCGCCCAAGCTGATCGGCGTGGTGCCGGTCGCGTTCGGGTCCCTCAACGGCGGTTCCGTGGCGGTCTTCCGCCGGGGCGACCTCGTGTTCATCGCGCTCTCGCCCACCACCACTGACCTCACCCCGGTGATCACCGCACTCGTCAAGGTCAACGGCTAGCGGTCCTGTCGAGGCTCCTCCCCCCTGACCTCGGTGACGACTTGGCCGATCCACCGGTAACGGTGCTCCGGCCGGCCCTGAGATCCGTAGCGCATTGTGAGGTCCACCAGGCCCCGGCGGGCCAGATGCTCGAGATACCGGCGCCCGGTGACCCGGCTCACGCCCGTCCTCTCCGCCACTTCCGAGGCGGACAGGTCCACGGCCGCGTCGTGGAGCGCGCTGGCTACGAGCTCCAGGGTGGCCTGGGACATGCCCTTCGGCAGCGCGTCTGCCGGCTCGGCGCGCAGCAGGCCGAGGATCTGGTCCACGGACCCCTGATCGAGCGCCCCCGGCTCGGCGAGGCGTCGGCGGGCGGCGGCGTAGCGCTCAAGCCGCTCCCGGAACAGGCTGAACTGGAACGGCTTCACCACGTAGTGCGCAACCCCCCACTGCAGTGCTGACCGCAACGTCTCGACATCCCTCGCGGCGGTGATGGCGATGACGTCCATGGGCCCCATGCCCGGGCCACGAAGCACGCGCAAGACCTCCAGGCCCGACCGGTCGGGCAGGTACATGTCGAGCAGGACGAGGTCCGGGGCCAGCGTGCGCGCGAGGCGAACTGCCTCCGTTGCCGTGTGGGCCGTGCCGACCACCTCAAAGCCCGGCACCCGGGCCACGAACGCCTCGTGCACCTCCGCGACCCGAAAGTCGTCCTCCACGACCAGGGTTCGGATCACGGGGCCGCCTCCCGGCTAACGGGCAGCAGGACCCGGAATTCGGTCGCGGGTTCGGTCGTAACGCACTGCCAGCCGCCGCGCCGGGCGATCAACTGACGGACGAGTGCGAGTCCCAAGCCGTGGTGAGCCGTGCCCCGCTTGGTCGTGTAGCCCTCCCTCCAGATGTCGGCCAGGTGTTCCTCGCTGATGCCCGGGCCCGAGTCCCTGACGCGGATCTCCACGCCGGCATCCGTGATGCCGATCCCCAGTTCCACCCACGCACCTGGGGTTCCAACGGCCGCGTCGACCGCGTTGTCGACGAGGTTCCCGACCACGGTGATCAAGTCGCGCGCGTCGACAACCCCGGGCTGCAACTCGGCGTCGCCCGCGAGCCGGAACTCGACGCCCCTCTCGGACGCGACCGACACCTTGGCAAGGAGGAGTGCGGCCAAGATGGGGTCGCCTATCCGCTCCCGGACGCGGTCCACCAGTTCCTGGTGGACGTGAGTGGCGCTGGCGATGAGGCCGACGGCGTCGTCCGCGCGGCCGAGCTCGATCAAACCGCTGACAGCATGGAGCTTGTTGAAGAACTCGTGGGCCTGCGTCCGGAGGGCGTGGGCCATGCTGCGCTCCGTGTCGAGCTCGCGTATGACGCGCTCGAGCTCGGTCCGGTCCCGGAGCGTGGCGACGGCGGCGACCTGCTTGCCCCGGACCATGGTCGTGGCGCGGTTCACCACCAGGACGCGGTCGCCCGCGACCACGAACTCGTCCTCGCCCGGCCGGTCCCCTGTGAGGACGTCGAGGATCGGTCCTGCCGGCACGATCTCGTCGAGGCGCGAGCCGATGTGCGGCGCGTCGAGGCCCAGGAGCCACACTGCCTCGTCGTTCACGAGGGTGATCCGGTTGTCGGCATCGGTGACCACGACGCCCTCGCGGATGCTGTGCAGGACGGCCTCGCGCTGCTCGAGGAGCGACCCGATCTCGCCAGGCGCAAGCCCCGACGTCTGGCGACGAAGCCTGTGCGCCATCAGCAGCGAACCGATGGCGCCAAATGTCAGGGCTAGCAGCGTGCTGAGCCCGAGGATCGGAACCGACTCACCGACCGACGCGTTGACTGCGTCCTCGAGGAAGCCCACGGACACCATCCCGATCACCTGCCCGCTGGCGCTCCGGATCGGGACCTTCGCGCGCACGGACGTCCCGAGGGTGCCGCGC
>JBBIIL010000045.1:0-23769 GCA_037446495.1 Chloroflexota bacterium
CGGAGCCGCCGATCCGCGCGCCGCCGCCGCCGATCCGCCGAGGCGGCCGCGACCCGCCGCCTCGACCCGCCGCCGCCTCGACCCGCCGCAGCCTGCGGCTCCGGGGGCCGCAGTTTCCCTGGTATGCGGTCGGGATGCTGCCTCCGGGGCCGCAGCGCGACATTGCGCGCCACCGACCGGCCCCGATTCGGTCGCGTTGCGGCTCCCCGCGCCGCGAAGCGACGCCGGAGCAGCGAATCTACGGCTTGGGGAGCACCGGGCGCCCCGGTCCCAAGCGAATGACCGGGAACGGCGACGTCAAGCCGTCTCGCCTCGGGCGCGGGACCTCGTCAGCAAGACCGACCTCCTCGACCAGGTGGAGCAGCCGCCGGTGCGGGTCGCCGTCCCGCCCCAGCTGGCCGAAGCTGTTCAGGCCAATCTCGTGGGCCGGCGTTGTCGAGAGCACACCGACCATTTCGGCCAAGGGCTCACTCACGAGCCGCCCGGGCCGGGCGTTTCCTGGACGGTCGTCGGCGCGCCGTGGACCGCGGGGATCGACCCCAGCCGCCCCGCCTGGTAGTCGGCGAAGGCAGCCATGACCTCCTCGCGCGTATTCATCACGAATGGGCCCATCCAGGCGATCGGCTCGCGGATCGGCCGCCCGCCGAGGAGCAGCACGTCGAGCGTGGGGGCCCGCGACTCCTGCACCTGGCCGGCCGCGAAGGTCAGTGTGTTGCCCGGGCCGAAGACCGCCAGTTGGCCCATCCGCACCGGCCGCCGCTCGGTGCCCACGGTGCCGTGCCCGGCCAGGACGTAGGCGAGCGCGTTGAAGTCGGCGCGCCAGGGCAGGATCAGCTGGGCGCCCGGCGAGAGCGTGGCGTGGACGAGCGTGATGGGCGTGTACGTGGAGCCCGGGCCCTTGTGCCCGGAAACCTCGCCCGCGATCACGCGGACGAGCGCCCCGCCGTCGGGCGACGACGCGAGCGCCACCTCGCCCGCCCGGATGTCCTGGTAGCGCGGTGCCGCGAGCTTCTGGTCGCGCGGCAGGTTGACCCACAGCTGGAAGCCGTGGAACAGGCCACCCTGGGCCACCAGCCACTCCGGCGGCTTCTCGATATGGAGGATCCCGGCGCCGGCGGTCATCCACTGGGTGTCGCCGTTCGTGATCACGCCGCCGCCGCCGTTGCTGTCGCTGTGCTCGAATACGCCGTCGAGCATGTAGGTCACGGTCTCGAAGCCCCGATGCGGGTGCCACGGCGTGCCCTTCGCCTCCCCGGGCGCGTACTCCACCTCGCCCATCTGGTCGAGGTGGATGAACGGGTCGAGATCCTCGAGGAGGGCGCCTGCGAAGGCCCGGCGGACCGGGAAGCCCTCGCCCTCCAAGCCGGACGGCGCCGTGGTCAGGCCCGTCACAGGGCGATGGCGCGCGCCGATCGGGTCTGGCGCGGGGATGCGGGGGAGGACGGTGATGTCGTCAACGCTGACGGCCGGCATGGGGCGCTCCTAATGTGGTTGCACGTGCAACCATCTCACCACGGGGACGGTCCGTCAAGCGGCGGCAGGAGCTGGCGTCGGTGGCGGGGGCTGGCCGCTACGGTCCGTATGAGGGCGACTGGATCACGCCGAAGGCGCTGAGCGGCCAGTATCGGAAGAGGGCGCGCCCCACCACAGACGAAATCGGGATCTGGCCGAACGCCCGGCTGTCATCGGAGCTCTGGCGGTGGTCGCCCATGACGAACAGCATGCCCGGGTCCACCGTCCAGCTGGTCACGTCGGAGAGCGGCTCGGTGGGCTCGATGGCGCCACTCTCATCGCGGTACAGGTACGGCTCGTCGAGCGCGCTGCCGTTGACCCACACCTTGCCATCGTGGACCTCCACCTTGTCGCCGGCCACGCCGATCACGCGCTTGATGAACGGGTAGCCACCCTGCGCGGCCTCAGCTGGCGGATGGAAGACGACGACCTGGCCGCGCACGTACGGGGCCCAGGCGTGCGAGATCCGGTCCACCAAGACGTACTGGCCATTGAGGAAGGTCGTCTCCATCGACATCCCCTGCACCTGGAAGGGCTGCGCGATGAAGTTCTGGATCACCAGGAAGATGACCAGGGTGAGGGCGACGGTCTCGACGACCTCGACCAGCCAGCCTGCGCCTGACCTGCCAGCGCGCGCGGGCGGCCCCTGGTCGGCCGACGCCTCGTCAGCCGTGGGCGCTCCAGCCTGGCCTTCGTCGTCCGGCGCCGTCATCTCATTCCCCCAAGTGGTGGTCGGGGCGCCGTCTGCGCGCCGAGATGGTCGGGCGAATCGGGGTGGCGGTCAAGCGCGAGGGGTCTGAGCCCGGGTGCGCGAGTCGGTACGCTGTGGGCGAGCCGCAGGAGGACCCGCCGATCACCGTCACGCCGCCGCCCGTCGAGGACGCGGGCAACCTCGCAGCGTTCACCGCGCGCCTCCGCCGGACCATTGGGGGGGAGGTCCGCGACGACCGCCAGATCCGCGCGCTGTACAGCTCGGACGCCTCGAACTACCGCATGCCGCCGGCTGTGGTCGCTGCGCCGCGGACGGTGGACGAGCTGGCCGCGACCGTGGCGCTGGCAGCGGAAGCGGGGGTGCCGCTGACCTTGCGCGGCGCCGGGACGAGCATCGCGGGAAATGCGATCGGCCCAGGGCTGGTGGTGGACGTCCGGCGGCACCTGGGCGGGATCCTGGCGCTGGACCCGGAGGCCTTGACCGCGACCGTCCTGCCGGGGACCGTCCTCGACGCGGTCAACCTTGCCGCGGCGCCGCACGGTCTGCGCGTTGGGCCCGACCCGTCCACTCACGACCGCGCCACCCTCGGCGGGATGGTGGGCAACGACGCGTGCGGCTCGCACTCCGTGCGCTGGGGGACCACCGCCGAGAACGTGCTGGGGCTCGAGGTGATCACCATCGACGGCGTCCGGCGGCGCATCGGCGGGCTGGGACCCACGGCGCCGGGCGCGACACACGGCCCTGGCCCGGCAATCGAGGCCCGCCTCCGCGACCTGTACGCCCACCACGGCGAGACGATTCGCCGCGAGCTCCCGCCCTGGCCTCGGCGCGTGAGCGGGTACGCGCTCGACTGGCTGCTGCCGGAGCGCGGCGCGGACGTTGCCCGGGCGCTCGTGGGCACCGAGGGGACGTGTGCGGTGACGTCCGCGGTCACCCTGCGGCTCGTCCGAAATCCAGGGGCGAAGGTGCTCCTCATGCTCGCATTCGTCGATGACGTGGCGGCAGCCGGGGCCGTGCCGGCGCTCCTCCTGGAGCAGCCGCTCACCGTGGAGAGCCTGACGGCCGAGCTGCTGGGCGCCGATCCGTCCGGGGCGGCGGCTCGCCTGGGCCTGCCCGACGCCGGCGCTTGGCTGCTGGTGGAGGCGGGCGGCGACGACGCGTCGGCAGCGCATGACCACGCCACTCGGCTGGCGGCCGCGCTGGGGACGGCGCTGGGCACGCGCGACGCCCTCGTGATCGACTTGGCGGCGGCGCAGCAAGCGCTCTGGCGCGTGCGTGAGGACGGTGCCGGGCGCTCGGCTCGGCTGCCTGACGGGACGCCCGCCTGGCCCGGCTTCGAGGATGCCGTCGTGCCGCCCGACCGGCTTGCGACCTACCTCGGCGAGCTGCGGGCGCTGCTCCGGGACCAGGGTCTGCGCGGGACCACCTACGGCCATTTCGGGGAGGGCTGCATCCACCTGCGTGTCGGCTTCGGGCTGGACCGGCCGGGTGGCACAGAGCGGTTCGCCGGGTTCATGCGGGCGGCGGCCGACCTGGTGGTGGCGCACGGCGGCTCGCTCTCGGGCGAGCACGGCGACGGGAGGGCACGCGGAGCGCTGCTGGAGCGCCAGTTCTCCCCGGCGCTGAGGCAGGCGTTCTGCGAGTGGAAGTCCGCCTGGGACCCCGCCGGCGTCCTCAATCCGGGGATCATCGTGGCCCCCCTGCCCATTGACGCGCACCTCCGGCGGCCGCGGCTCACGGCCATCGCGCTCGACCCGGCCCAGGCATTCACCCCCGACGGTGGCGACTCGCGGTCGGCGATGGAGCGGTGCATCGGCGTCGGGAAGTGCGTGTCCGACATCGGCGTGGCGCGGCTGTGCCCCAGCTACCGCGCCACGGGCGAGGAGCGCGATTCCACGCGCGGCAGGGCTCGGCTGCTCCAGGAGATGGCCTCGGGCTCGCTGTCCAAAGCCGGCTGGCGCAGCCCCGAGGCGCTCGACGGGCTCGACCTGTGCCTGGGCTGTCGCGCCTGCCTGTCCGACTGCCCGACCGGCGTGGACATGGCGGCGCTCAAGGCCGAGTTCCTCGACCACCACTACCGCGGCCGGCGCCGACCGCGCGCCCACTACGTGCTCGGCCGGCTGCCCGCCTGGCTGCGGCTGGTGAGGCGCGTCCCGGGCGGCCGAAACCTCTTCAACGCGGTCACCGGATTCGGGCCGACGCGCCGACTGGTCGCGCTCCTGGGAGGGCTGGCGGGTGAGCGTCGGATCCCGAAGCTGGCACCGAGGACCTTCGTCGACGGGTTCCGCGCCCGCGGGACGGCCTCGTCCTCGTCGCCCTCGGGCCCCTCGTCAGCGTCGTCCTCGTCGCCCTCGCCGGCGGCAGCCCCGGAGGCGTCGGGCCCAGCCCGCCCCCGCATCGTCCTGTGGCCCGACACGTTCACAAACCATCTTGCGCCGGGGGTGGGCGATGCCGCAGTCCGCGTGCTCGAGGCGGCCGGCTTCGAGGTGGCGATCCCCGGTGACGACGTCTGCTGCGGCCTCACCTGGTACACCACCGGCCAGATCGACGGCGCGCGTCGTGTGCTCGAGGCGACCCTCGGGGTCGGTGGACTCGGCGGCGGAGAGCCGGTCGTGGTGCTTGAGCCGTCCTGCGCCGCGATGCTCCGCCGAGACCTCGTGGAGCTGCTCCCGGCCGACCCTCGAGCCCACGCGCTCGCCGCGCGCGTGACCACGCTCGCCGAGCTGCTGGACCGAGTCGGGTGGGTGCCGCCAGCCGGGCCGAGCATCCGGGCGATCGTCCAGCCGCACTGCCACCAGCAGGCGGTCCTGGGCGATGCCGCTGACCGCCGGCTCATGGTCGCCGCGGGCATCGCGGCGGAGACCGTCCTGGAGGGCTGCTGCGGACTGGCGGGCAACTTCGGCGCCGAGGCCGGCCACGAGCAGATCACCCGGCAGGTGGCGGAGCTGGGCCTGCTGCCCGCCCTCCGCGCGGCCGCGGCGGGGACCGAGGTGATCGCCGACGGCTTCTCGTGCCGGACGCAGGTGGCATTCCTCGACGGCCGTCCCGCACGCCACCTGGCCGAGGTGCTCGCGGACCGCCTCGACGGCCCCGGTGCTGGAGGTTCGTGTTAGCGTGACCCCAGCGTCAGCATCGGATGAGGACCAGCAGGCGGCACCATGACGGATCAGATCGGATCGTCCCTGGTCGTGGACGCGGCCGTCCACCTTGAGGAGATCTTCGGCGACGACGGGACCGTCGCGCCCCTTGCCGGCCATGGCGCACGGGGCAGCACCCGCCTCGTGGAGCTCATCGGCCCGCACCTGCGCCTCAGGGGGCGGGTCAGTCTCGGCTTCCACCGCCGGCTCACCGATGTCATGAACAGTCACGAGGGGATGTTCCGCGTCGCGGACGCGATCGTGCTGCGCCGCAATGGCGACCCCACCCGAGTGTCCGTCCCGGACCTGTGGGTGTCTCCGGCGGAGGTCACGCTGATCGCGGACCTCGAAGGCGAAGAGGCCACATCGCCCTCTCGCGACCTCCAGATTCCCAAGCTCCCGGTGGGGCTCATCGTGGTGACGCCCGGCCACACCGTCAATGGCACCGTCTACACCCCGGCCGGCGCCCAGCTCGATGTCTTCGTCGAGTCGCCCGTGCCGCCGTTCGTGCCCATGACCGACGTCCACACCCGGTCCCTCGCCGATCGGCGAGTGCGTGCCCACTACGAGTTCGCGGTGCTCAACCGGCGCCACATCGTGGCCGCCAGCGCCATGCCCGAGCATCTCCACGACGTGCGCAGGTCGCTGTAGCCGGACCAGTGCGTCGCGACCACCTGCCTGGCGACCGCTGGCCTGACCGCACGCCGCGGGGCGCCCCGAGTCGGGGTTCGTGATCGGGAGTTGGGGTGGCCTACGGGGCTCGAACCCGTGACCTTCGGAGCCACAATCCGATGCTCTGCCAATTGAGCTAAGGCCACCGCGCCACGGTCCGGTGCCTCGCCGGCGGTGGTGCACCGGGTCGCTGGCTGCCGGGATAGGGCCGCCGCAGTATACGCGAGGTGGCACGCGCGGACGATGCGGCTCGGACGAAGCGGGACGCGTGCCCGCCAGCCTGGCTGCGGGCGTGATCGAGTGCCCTGGCGCGGCAAGCGGGTGGTACCGGGGTCCTGAGCGAACGGGACCAGTGGGTTGGTGATCCGGGCGCGTCCCGGGTCCACGATGGCTGCGCGCCGGACCCCGACCGGCCCGTTCGAGAGTTGCCACGACATGATGTCGTCCCCTGCGCGCGCTCGCTCCCGTCGCGGGCTCGGTCCGCGGCGGCTGATCGCCCTGCTGGCGATCGTGTTCGCAGTGGGCGCCGTCGAGCTGGCCGCCGTTCCGCCCGTCCTCGGCTGGGACGCGAGCACGTTCAGTTCGAGTTCCGAGAGCCAGCTGCTCTCGCTCCAGAACCAGGCGCGCGCCTCGGCCGGCCTGAAGTCCCTCCAGCTGGACACTGCGCTGCGCACCATCGCGCGCTGGCGCAGCCAGGACATGATCGAGCGCAACTACTTCTCGCACACCATCCTGGGCACGAGCAACAACGTCTTCTACTACATGCAGTTCAAGTACGGGTACTGCTTCAAGGTGGCCGGTGAGAACATCGGCACAGTGACCTGGCCGGGCGCCTCGGAGGCGGATGCGACGGACTGGGTCTTCCAGCAGTTCATGAACTCGCCCACGCACCGTGCCAACATCCTCGGCCAGGCCTGGGACGTGGTGGCCGTGGGCGCCTACAAGGGCGCCGGTGACACGTTCATGTGGACGGTCCTGTTCGCGGACCGATGCGGGTCCACGGCACCCGCACCGACGCCGAAGCCGACGCCGAAGCCCACCCCCAAGCCGACGCCACAGCCCACGCCGCAGCCGACCGCGAAGCCCACGCCGAGGCCGACCTCAAACCCGACGCCGTCTCCGATTGCCAACCCGACGCCTCGCCCGACTGCCCGGCCGACCTCCAAGCCCACGTCCGAGCCTACGCAGGCGCCCACGCCGTCGCCCACGCCGTCGCCCACGCCGTCCCCGTCGCCCACGCTGTCCCCGAGCCCCACCACGGGCCCTGACGCCGGCAGCAACGCGACGCCCCAGCCCGCCCCGTCAGAATCGTCTGCGCCGTCGTTCGAGCCGCAGCCGTCACCGACGGCCTTTGTCCCGCCCGGCGGGCTCCAGATCAAGGATCCGCCGCCGGCTGGCGGACTCATCGAGTCCATCCTCCAGGCGATCGCCGCCCAATTCTTCGGGGGATGACCTCCGGCAGCGGTCTGGCCGTCGCTGCCCGGCTACCCTATCCACGACAGCCCTCCGTCCCGGCCGGGAGGCCCACGCCCGCATGACGCTCCAGCCCCCGCCCATCGCCGCCGCGCCCCCGCCAGCGCGCACCGTCCTGCCGATCCTGGAGGCGCGGTCGCTGACCAAGCAGTACCGGATGCCCGGCGAGACCGTCGAGGCCGTCCGTGGCGTGACGCTCTCGGTCATGCCCGGCGAGTTCGTGGCGCTCATGGGGCCGTCTGGCTCCGGCAAGAGCACGCTGCTCCAGCTGCTGGGCGGTCTGGATCAGCCCACCTCCGGCGAGGTGCTGCTCGAGGGCGAGCCGATCGGGCGGCTGTCCGACTCCGACGCCACGCGCCTCCGCCGCGATCGGACCGGCTTCGTCTTCCAGTCGTTCAACCTGGTGCCGCTGATGAACGTCACCGAGAACGTTGCGCTGCCGTTCACCATCTCCGGCCAGGACCCGCGGTCGGCGGAGCTCGCCGCGCGCATCCGCGAGGCGATCGCGCTGGTGGACCTCACCGGCAAGGAGCGCCACCGGCCGGACCAGCTCTCGGCCGGCGAGCAGCAGCGCGTGGCGGTTGCGCGGGCGATCGTCACCCGCCCGGCGCTGCTGTTCGCGGACGAGCCCACGGGCAACCTCGACTTCCGGACCGGCCTCGACATTCTCGGCGCGCTGTGGCGCACGTGCGTGGAGCGCGGCCAGACCATCGTCCTGGTGACCCACGACGCGAAGGCAGCCGCGTACGCGGACCGCGTGTTCGTGGTGGGCGATGGGCAGATTCAGGACGAGATCGTGCTTGGCCGTCGCGAGGACCACGCCGCCGCACCGTTGATCGCCCGGCTCGCCCTGTTGGGGCTCTAGCGCCGTGCGCGGCCTCGTCCGCTACGCTTGGCGGGCCCTCGCGGCGCGCCGCGCCCGCACCCTGCTGACAGTCGTGGGCATCGCGCTGGGCGTGGGCGTGCTGGTGGCGGCGCTGGGCGTGGACGCGGGGCTCGACGCCTCAATCGACCGGACCGTCGCCTCGATGGTGGGGCGCGCCGACCTGCGGGTGACCGCCTTTGAGGAGTCGGGCCTCACAGCGGAGACGCTGCATGAGCTGGGGGGCGTGCAGGGGATTGCCGTCATCGCGCCCGCGATCGAGCGCAAGACGTTCCTCGCGTCGCAGGCGGGCAGGCCCGTGGAGACGGCGCCCGTCACCATCCTGGGCATCGACCCGGCAACCGAGCCCAGGGTGCGCGACATGCCGCTCGCCCGCGGAGTCCCGCTCACCGGTGCCGGCGACCCGTCGGCCCTCGTCACCGAATCGCTCGCGCGGACCGACGGGCTCGACGTGGGGGACACGCTCGACATCCTCGGCTCGGGTGCCCCGGTCAAGGTCACGATCACCGGCGTGCTCGCGGGCGGCGGGCCGGAGCTCGGGTCGTCCGGTCGCACCGTGGTCCTCCCGATCCGCACGGCGATGCTGCTCAACGTCGCCGACGGCGAGCCCACGCCGACAGTCGTCGACCACGCGACGCGCGTGGACGTCGTCCTCGCCGCGGGCGCCCCGGTGGACCAAGTGGCCTCGGCCATCGGCGCCGCGCTCACGGTCCAGCCGTACGTGCTCTCCAGGCCGCAGGACATCGCCGCCAGCCTGCGTGCATCGACCCTCGACGTGCGGTCCACGATGGCGCTCCTCGCGGCGATCACGCTCTTCGCTGCCGCGATCCTGATCCTCAACACGATGGCCATGACGGTTGCGGAGCGCATCCGCGAGCTTGGCCTGCTGCGCGCGGCCGGCGCCTCGCGCGTCCAGATCACCCGCGTCGTGGTCACCCAGGCGCTGGTGCTGGGCGCGGCAGGCTCGCTCCTGGGCCTGGTCATCGGGGTGCTCCTTGCGTTCCTCGCGGCGGCGTGGCTGCGCGCGACGGGCCAGCTCAGCATCGATGGGCCGGTGATCTCGGCCTGGTCGCTCTTCGCGGGGATCGCCGCGGGTGTCGGGATCACGCTCACCGCCGCCGTCGAGCCGGCCCGCCGGGCCGCGGGCGTCAGCCCGGTCGCGGTCTTGCGGGTCCGGGCCGACCCGGCTCAGCTGGTCCGGTCGCACACGCGCTGGCTGGTGGTGGTCGTCGCTGTCATTGGCGCCATCGCAGTGCTGCTGATGCCCGGCGGGGCGACGAACCTCATCATGCCGTTGCGCGCCATCGCGATCTACGGGCTGCTCCTCATCGCCGTGCTCCTCACGCCGGTGATGCTCCCGCCCCTCGCGCGCCTGGTCGGCCTGCCATTCGCGGCGCTGCTTCGGCTTGAGGAGCGGCTGGCCCGCGCCGCCCTCCGACGCGACCCCGGCCGGACAACGCTCACCGTGGGCGCGCTGGTCGTGGGCCTTGCGATGGTGGTCGCGCTCTCTTCGGTCGCCGCCACCGCGCGCGTGTCCGCCACCGCATGGCTCGCCGACGTGGTGCCCGGCGACGAGATCCTGACCGCCATTGCCCCGGCGCCGGTGGGCGCTGGCGGCATCGACGGGCAGCTCTCGACGATCGACGGTGTCCAGCTTGCAACGCCCCTGGCCTCATTCGCCCTCGCCTATGCGGGCACGCGCCTCGACGCGGTGGCCATCAGCGGCGCGGACTTCCTCGCTGATGGCCGCCTCCAGTTCATCGCCGGCGACCGAGCGACCGCGCTCACCGCGCTCGATGCGGGCGGCGCCGTCATCCTCCCGACTGCGCAGGCGCTGCGCCTCGGCGTTGCCGTGGGCGACACGATGGCGGTTGCCACCGCGCAGGGCCTGGTGAACCTCAAGGTCGCCGGCCTGGTCGCCCGGTCATTCCCGGGACGCACCGGCGACGCCGTGCTGGTGGGCTGGAGCGATGCCACGGGCAAGTTCGGGGTGGTGGGAGCCGATGCGTTCGCAGTTCGGTACGCACCCGGACGCCAAGCGGACGCCCAGCCGCAGGTCGACGCCCTCGCCCGCCAGCTCGCCCTGACCGCCTCGCCGATCTCGGCGGTCGCGGGCGCCGTCGGCGACGCGCTCGACCGGCTCTTCGGCCTGCTTGACCTGCTCGCGCTGGTTGCGGTCGTCATCGCCGCGTTCGGGATCGTCAACACGCTTTCGATGAACACCCTCGAGCGCGTGCGCGAGATCGGCATGCTGCGCGCCGCGGGCATGAGCCGCAGCCAGGTCTGGCGGAGCGTGCTCGTGGAGGCGGGGATCCTGGGCGCCATCGCCGGGATCGTGGGGTCCGTCGTGGGCGTGCTGATCGGGCTGGCGCTCGGCGGCGGCGCCGGCTCGCCTGGGATCCTCGCGGCCATCCCGTGGGCCACCGTGGGCCTAGCGATCGCGCTCGGTGTGGCGCTGGCGATGCTGGCCGCGGCGCAGCCGGCGCGCATGGCCGCGCGCGTCCCGATCGTCGTGGCGGTCCGCGGAGAGTAGCCGCTGCGTCGGGCCAAGCGGCACGCGGTCTCGCCGCACGGTTCGGGTAGACTCCGCGCAACGCGGGCGAGGCGGCCCGCTCAGAGGAGCCGATGTCCTACGCCATCCCGTCCGTGACCCGGATCCCCGCAGCCGAGCGGGGACTCACGATCGCCGACTTCCTGGTGCCCGTGCGGGTGGGCGAGCGCGTCTCGCCTCGCTTGCGCGACATCGGGCTGGTGCTGGCGGGGACGGCGCTGCTGGTCCTGGGCTCGCGGATCTCCGTCCCGCTGCCGGGCAGCCCCGTGCCGTTCACGCTCCAGACGCTCGCCGTGCTGCTCGTGGGCGGGGCGCTCGGGCTGCGGCGCGGCGCCATCTCGGCGGTGTTGTTCATCGCGCTCGGCGTCGTGGGCCTGCCGGTGTTCGCGGAGTCCCGCCATGGGCTGGACGTGATCCTCGGCACCACGGGCGGGTACCTGCTCGGGTTCGTGGTCGCGGCCGCGCTCGTTGGCCGGCTCGCTGAGCTGGGCTGGGACCGCCATCTCGGCGGGTCCGTCGGGATGAACCTGCTCGGCACCGCGGTGGTCTACCTGGTCGGCGTGCCGTGGCTGGCCGTCACGGCCGGCGTCTCGCTGGGCCAGGCGGTCAGCCTCGGCCTTGTCCCGTTCCTCGTTGGCGATGCGATCAAGCTGCTCGTGGCGGCAGGAGCGTTCCCCGCCGCCTGGTGGGTGGTCGGGCGACGCCCGAGCGACCGCTAGCCGGGGATCCGGGCCGGGCCTCGGCCGAGACGCCAGCCGACGTCGCCGGGCTGTACGGTCAGGGCTCCGAGGCTTGGCGCCTCAACCGCGAGGCTGCCCTGCTGCTGGGTGCCGGGCCCCTCGCCGTCCTGCTCCAGATTGCGCACCCGCTCGTTGCCGAGGGCGTGGCCGCGCACTCCACGTTCCGGAAGGACCCCTGGGTGCGGCTGGACGGCACGCTCCGCTCGTACCTGCGGATCGTCTACGGGTCCGGGCCTACGGCGCGCGCGGAGATCCGCCGGCTGAATCGGCTGCACCGGTCGGTGGCTGGGCCGGTGTCCGACGCCGCGGCGTCGGCGCGCTTCGGCAGGTCATACGCGGCGCGCGATCCCGAGCTCTCGCTGTGGGTCCACGCGACGCTCGTCTGGGCGACGCTGTTCACGGTGGAGCGCTGGCTGGGTGTCGTGCCGGGAGAGCGGCGGTCGCGGTTCTACGCGGAGACCCGGGTCGTCGGCCGGCTGCTCGGCGTGCCGGAGGATCGGCTGCCGGCCGACATCGGGTCGTTCGAGGCGTACGTGGCCGAGATGCTGGGGCCATCCGGACCGGTCCACCCGAGCAACCTCTCGCGCGAACTGGCGACGGCGGTCCTCCACCCGCCGCTGGCGCCCGTTGTCGCGCGGGGAGCCCTGGCGCGGCGCCTGGGCCCGCTGTCGGCGCCACTCTCACGTGCGCTCCAACCGGTCCCGTCGTCAGCGCTGACGCCGCTGCTCGTGCCTGCCGTGGGGCTGGTGCCTGCGTCCCTGCGCGCGGAGCTGGGCATTGCGTGGGGCCCGCTGGAGCGCGCGCTCGACGCCTGGCTGACGACACTGTGGCGGGCGTGGCGGCCCGTCTTCCCCCCGGACGTCCGCTGGTTCCCGCAGGCGCTCGCCGCGTATGCGCGGGTGGGCGCCGCCCCAGTGGCCTGACGCCCGCCGACCCGCTGGGCCTCCGCGACCGGGGCCGAATCCTCGTCGAGCGGCGAGGGTCGCCGTGTCCCGCATGGCTCCGATCGGCGGGCCGAGCGATCCGTGACGGATGGCCCGGTCCCATGGGCACGGGCCATCTCCGTCCGCGGGTCACGCAGGTTGGTCCCGACGGCCCTCCCGAGCGCTCGCACGGCCGCCGACGATCCCCGCACAAGGAAGGGGAGTCCTGGTGATCAACCCGAAGCGTGTGCTCGTTGCATTCTCCAGCCGCTCCGGCTCGACGGCCGGCACGGCAGAGGTGATCGCGGACGTCCTGAACTCAGCGGGCTTCGTCGTGGATTGCCGGCCCAAGGAGGATGTCGCGGACGTGAGCCTCTACCGGGCGGTGGTCCTCGGCAGTGGGCTGTTCGTCGCCAGCCGGGCGTCGGACGGCGGGGGTTTCCTCGAGCGGCACCGCGTCGCGCTGCGCGGCCGCGATGTCTGGCTGTTCAGCACGGGCCCCATCGGCGGGAGTGTCGGACACGGTGTGGGTGACGAGACGGCGGTGACCGCCGTGGCCCGCGCGGTCGCCGCCCGCGGCGTCGCCACCTTCGGCACCGTTGGCATGCCCGCGGGTGCCGACCCGGTCACCGCGCTCGTGCCAGCGGACCATCGGCAGATTCGCTCCTGGGCGGCGGACATCGCGGCCGAGCTTGGCGCTCCGGCCAAGCCTTCCGCCGCTGGGCGCCATCGCTGCCACGGGGCCGTCGCCGCCGGCTGACCGCACCCCTGGCGCGAACCTCGAACCCGACATCCCTGTCCATCAGCGCCAGGCGGCCACTCGCTCATTCGGCAGGACGGGGCCCTGGAAGAAGCCCAGCAGCGGCTCGCCCGTGGACTGAGCGAGGCTGATCCGCTCCCTGAGCGGCCGGCCATCGTCCCGCGCCACGGCCAGCTCCAGCGACACGTCGTCGCGCCCGGGGTAGTTCGGGTCGTAGATCGCCAGGCGGATCCGGGTGCTGCCGTCCACGTCGTCCTGCGCGTAGCCCCAGGCGAGGACCTGATGGTTGCGGACCAGCGAAGCCGGCGTCAGGCCGCCTGCCCGGACGAGCTCGAGGAGGCTGGGGCGGCCGCTGTCGATCTCGGGGCGAACCCTGGGCCACTCGCGCACGAGGGTCGGAACGCGGACGGGTTGGCGGCGGAGGCGCCCGATCGAGGCGTCGGGACCCTCGGAGCACACAGTCGCAAGCACCCCGTATCGGACGGGGACGCGCAGCCAGTCGAGCGACTGCACCTGGCGCCGGACCAGCGCCTTGAAGCGGCGGCTGCCGTTGGCGGGCGGTTCCGGATCGGGCGGGGCGGGCACGCCGGCCGCCCAGAGGTCGCGGGCGGTCAGCGCCATCCCGCCGCACAGCCCCGCCGATGCGTCGCCGATGCCGACGGCGCGTGGGTCGAACGGCCCGAACCGGATGGTGGGCCCGGGCGGGAACGCGTTCGCGAAGTGGAGCCCGTAGACGCTGGGAAGGAATCCGGGCACGGCGGCTGCGGTCACTCACGGAGCGTAGCGCGATCCGTTGCACGTGCCCCGCACCGCGTCTCGGTCCCGCGGCGATACGATGTCGCCATGGCCGACGGGGAGCAGTCCAGGGCCGCCAACCGTCTCGCGCGCGAGACCAGCCCGTACCTGCTCGCCCATGCCCGCAACCCGGTCGACTGGTACCCGTGGGGGGCCGAGGCCCTCGCCCGCGCCGCGGAGCTTGACCGGCCGATCTTCCTCTCGATCGGCTATGCCGCGTGCCACTGGTGTCACGTCATGGAGCGCGAATCGTTCGAGGACGAGGCGCTCGCAGCGTACCTCAACGCGCACTTCGTCCCGGTCAAGGTGGACCGCGAGGAACGGCCCGACCTCGACGGCGTCTACATGTCGGCCGTTCAGGCGATGACCGGGCAGGGCGGCTGGCCGCTCTCGGTGTTCACCACGCCCGACGGGCGGCCCTTCTTCGGCGGCACGTACTTCCCGCCTGCGCCCCGCCACGGGATGCCCGGTCTCGGACAGGTCCTGGCAGGTGTGCGCCAGGCGTGGACCGAGCAGCGGGGTGCCATCGTCGAGACGGGAGCGGCCGTCGTGGCGCAGCTGGCCGAGGCCCGGGGCCTGGGCGACTTCGCCGGGGACCTGCCGCCCACCGAGGTCCTCGCCGGCGCAAGCGCGTCCATCGATGCCGGCTTCGACGAGGCGAACGGCGGCTGGGGCCGGGCTCCCAAGTTCCCGCAGCCGATGGCGATCGAGTTCCTCCTCCGCCGACACCTGGCGACTGGGGACCCGCGGCCCCTCGCGATCGCGAGGCGGGCCCTGGACCGAATGGCCGACGGCGGCGTCCGCGACCAGCTTGGCGGCGGATTCCACCGCTACTCGACCGACGCCCGCTGGCTGGTGCCCCACTTCGAGAAGATGCTGTACGACAACGCCCAGCTCGCCCGCGTGTACGTCCACGCGTGGCAGCAGACTCGCGAGCGCGGGTATCTCGACGTCGCGGTGGGCGCACTCGACTTCCTGCTGCGCGACCTCCGGACGACCGGCGGCGGTTTCGCGGCCAGCCTCGATGCCGACACGAACGGCGTCGAGGGGGCGACCTTCACCTGGATGGCCGGCGAGGTCCGCGAGGTCCTGGGCGATGCATCGCCGCTGTTCGAGGCCGCGTACGGTGTGACCGGCGAGGGCAACTGGGAAGGCGTCACGATCCTGTCCCGCGTGCGCTCGGACCGCGACCTGGCAGACCCGTTCGGGCTGACGACGAGTGCAGTGGCGGACCAGCTCGGCGAGGCGCGTGCGGCGCTCTTCGCAGCCCGAACCGCCCGTCCCCAGCCCGCCCGCGACGACAAGGTGCTCGCCGCGTGGAACGGCCTCGCCATCGCGGCGCTCGCCGACGCATCCCGCGCGATCGACGCCGGATGCCCCGACCTGGCTGACCGCGCCGCGGCGTACCGCGAGGCTGCCGCGGCAGCGGCGGGGGACGTGCTGGGCGGGCTGCGCGTTGCGCCGGGCCGGTTGCGGCGCTCCTGGAAGGACGGCCGGGCCACCGCTGACGGCGTGCTCGAGGACTCCGCGGACCTCGCCGAGGGGCTGCTGGCGCTGTACGAGGCCACGGGCGACGAGCGCTGGTTCGCCGAGACCGTGGACCTGGTCGAGGGCATCCTCTCGCGCTTCGCTGATCCCGCCGGTGGCTTCCACGACACCGCGGACGACGCGGAGGATCTGGTTGTGCGGCCCCGCGAACTCCAGGACAACGCCACGCCGTCGGGTTCGTCGATGGCAGTCGCCGTGCTCCTCCGGCTCGCCGCGCTCACCGGCGAGCCCCGGTACCGCGCCGCCGCCGAGCGTGCGCTCGCAGGTGTGGGCCCCTACCTTGCCCGGTACCCCACCGCGTTCGCGCAGTGGCTGTGCGCGCTCGAGGCCGCGCACCAGGGCATCACGGAGGTGGCCATCGTCGGCGAGGCGGTGGACGTGCGCCCGCTGGTGCGCGCCGCGTCGCGCGCGCACGGGCCGTTCCGGGTGCTCGCCGTGGCGGCGTCGCCCACGGACTCCGCCGTGCCGCTCCTACGCGACCGGTTCGCTCTCCACGGCCGACCCACCGCCTTCGTGTGTCGCGGCTTCTCCTGTCGTCAGCCCGTTCACGAGCCAGAGGCACTCGAGGCGCTTCTGGTCGGGACCTGACGCTGCCCGATGCCCGCAACGTCCCGCGGCCGGCGGGCGTGTGGCGCGTGCTCGGCGGGGACCTGTTCGACCCGGGGAAGCTCGCGGGCCCGCCGGACCCGCAGGACGAGGACGCGCTTGCCCGATGGCGTGCGCGCCGCGGCGGGTGGGGGGTGCGGCGCCGCCGCGGCGCCCACGGCGAGCGGCAGTTCGTCAGGCGGGCGGGTTTGCGTCCGTCCCGTCATCGGACTTCTTCTCGATGTCCGACTTGATCTCGTTGATCTCCTTGCGGGCCTCCTTGACGCCCTGGCCGAAGGCGCGGCCGATGAGCGGCAGGGTCTTGGGACCGCGCCAGATGATCACGATGATCAGGATGACGATGAGAATCAGCAGGATTCGTTCGGGGCCCATGGCGCAGGATCGTAGCAGCGGCGAACGCTCCCGTCGCGGGTCCTGTTGCGGATGTGGTGTCGGGGCGCCGCCTTCAGCACGGAATCTGGGCCGTCGTGACCGCGCGTCGCGAATTCGAGGGGCTGACGACAGCCTGGCCAGACCCAGGGAATAGAACATGTGTGCGAGTCAGCCCGCGCGCGCCTATACTCGACGTCCCTTGGCCGCGCGCATCTCCGATCCGCTCGCCCCGTTCGGGCCCGCCGTGCGGGCCTGGTTCGAGGCGACGTTCGAGGCCCCCACCGATGCGCAGGCCCGCGGCTGGGCGGCGATCGCCCGCGGCGAGCACGTGCTGATCCATGCGCCCACCGGCAGCGGCAAGACCCTCGCAGCGTTCCTGTGGTGTCTCCAGAGGATCGCCGTCCAGCCCAGCCAGCCGCCCGCCCGCGGCACCGTCGGCTCGGTCCGGACCCTGTACATCAGCCCGCTCAAGGCCCTCGCCTACGACGTGGAGCGCAATCTCCGGGCGCCCCTCGCCGGCATCGCGCTGGCCACGCAGCGCCTCGGTCTCGAGCCGCCTCGGATCACCATCGCGAGCCGCACCGGCGACACGCCCGCGGACGAGCGCCGCAGCCTCGCTAGGCACCCACCGGACATCCTCGTCACCACCCCCGAGAGCCTCTACCTGCTGCTCACGAGCCAGGCCCGCGAGATCCTCCGAGGCGTCGAGCAGGTCATCGTGGACGAGATCCACGCGGTCGCCGGGACGAAGCGTGGCGCGCACCTCGCGCTGAGTCTCGAGCGTCTCGAGCGCCTTCGACCGGACGGCGCCGCTCCCGTTCAGCGGATCGGCCTGTCAGCCACCCAGCGGCCCCTCGAGACCATCGGCCGGTACCTGGTCGGCAGCGGCGAGGGCCGCGACGTGACCATCGTGGACGCTGGCGCCCGCAAGCCGCTCGACCTCAGGGTCGTGGTCCCAGTCGATGACATGTCGCGCCTCGGCGAGATCCTCACCGAGGACGAGCAGTCCAGCGGCCCCGTGCTCGGCGGTGAGACGCGCAACAGCATCTGGCCCGCGATCCACCCGCGGATCCTCGAGCTCATTCGCGCGCACCGCAGCACCATCGTGTTCACCAACAGCCGCCGACTGGCCGAGCGCCTGGCCCAGCGCCTCAACGAGCTCGCGGGAGAGGAATTGGTGCGAGCGCATCACGGGAGCATCGCCCGGGAGCAGCGCCTCGAGATCGAGGAGGAGCTCAAGGCCGGCCGGCTGCCCGCCCTCGTCGCCACAAGCTCCCTCGAGCTGGGCATCGACATGGGCGCCGTGGACCTGGTCATCCAGGTGGAGAGCCCCACGTCCGTCTCCCGCGGACTCCAGCGTGTCGGGCGGGCCGGTCACCACGTTGCCGAGGCGAGCGAGGGCGTGATCTTCCCCAAGTACCGCGGCGACCTCCTCGAGACCGCGGTGGTGGTCAGGGGCATGCGCGACGGCGCCATCGAGCCAACGACCCTGCCCCGCAACCCGCTCGACGTGCTCGCCCAGCAGATCGTCGCCTGGACCCTGGCGGACCGCTTCAGCGTGGACGAGCTGCTCGCTGCGGTGCGCCGCGCCGCCCCGTTCGAGACGCTGACGCGCGAGGTGCTTGAGGGCGTGCTGGGCATGCTGAGCGGCGCCTACCCGTCGGACGAGTTCGCCGAGCTCAAGCCGCGGATCACGTGGGACCGCCTGACGGACGTGGTCGCGGCGCGCGCCGACGCCCGCACGGTGGCCATCACTAGCGGCGGCACCATCCCGGACCGCGGCCTCTACCCGGTCTTCCTCCAGGGCGAGGCCGGCACGCCCGGGCGCCGGGTGGGCGAGCTGGACGAGGAGATGGTCTACGAGCTGCGGGCCGGGATGCACGGCGACGTGATCGTGCTGGGCGCCTCGTCGTGGCGGGTCGCGGACATCACGCCCAACCGCGTGCTCGTCGCGCCGGCGCCCGGCATTCCGGGCAAGCTGCCGTTCTGGAAGGGCGACGCCGTGGGGCGGCCGGTTGAGCTGGGCCGGGCGATCGGCGCGTTCACCCGCGAGGCCGACGCGGACCTGGCGAGGGGCGCCAAGGGCCGGGCCAAGGCCGCCGAGCGTCTTCGCCGCGACCACGACCTGGACGCGCTGGCGGCAGAGAACCTGCTCGCCTATCTGGAGGACGAGCGCGACGCGGCGGGCGCGCTCCCGACCGACAGGCGCATCGTGGTCGAGCGCTTCCGCGACGAGCTGGGCGACTGGCGGCTGGTGATCCTCACGCCGTTCGGCGGGCGGATCCACGCCCCCTGGACGATGGCGATCGAGGCGCGGATCGCCGAGCGCCTGGGCATCGAGATCCAGACGATCTACTCGGATGACGGCATCGCCATCCGCCTGCCCGAGGGCGACGGCTCGCTCGCGGGCGTCGAGCAGCTGCTCTTCCCGGATCCGGACGAGGTCGAGGACTTGGTCATCGGGCGCGTCGGCGGGTCGAGCCTGTTCGCCAGCCGGTTCCGCGAGAACGCCGCCCGCGCGCTGCTCCTCCCGCGCCGTCGCCCCGGCACGCGCACGCCGCTCTGGCAGCAGCGCCAGCGGGCAGCGGACCTGCTCGCCGTGGCGTCGCGGTACGGCTCGTTCCCCATCCTCGTTGAGACCTACCGCGAGTGCCTCGCCGACGTGTTCGACCTGTCCGCCCTCCGCGAGGTGCTGGCCGCCGTGGCAGCGCGCGAGATCACCGTCCACACGGTCGAGACCGCGCGCGCCTCACCGTTCGCGAGCAGCCTGCTGTTCGACTACGTGGCTGCGTACATGTACGAGGGCGACGCACCGCTGGCCGAGCGCCGGGCGCAGGCGCTGACGCTGGACCGCGACCTCCTCCGCGAGCTGCTGGGCCAGGAGGAGCTGCGCGAGCTGCTCGACCCAGATTCGCTCGCCGACCTCGAGCTCTCGCTCCAGAGCCTGGCCGAGGAGCGCTGGGCCAGGACCGCGGACCAGGTGCACGACCTGCTCCGGCGGCTGGGCGACCTCTCGTCCGACGAGTCCGGGGCGAGGACCGATGGCGGGCGAGTGGAGGCCTCGCTGCACCTCGCCGAGCTGGCCGCGACCCGTCGGGCGGTTCGGGCGAGGATCGCCGGCGAGGAGCGGTGGATCGCGATGGAGGACGTGGCGCGGTACCGCGACGGGGTGGGCACAGCGCCGCCGCCCGGGGTGCCGTCGGCGTTCCTCGCGCCCGTCCCGGGGGCCCTCGACGGGCTGCTCGCCCGGTTCGCCAGGACCCACGGCCCGTTCACGGCCAACGACCCGGCCAGCCGCTGGGGGTTGCACGTCGGGGTGGTGGACGACGCGCTCCATCGGCTGGTCGCCGCCGGCACCGTGCTCGCCGGGGAGTTCCGCCCGGGAGGCGCCTCCCGCGAGTTCTGCGACCCAGAGGTGCTGCGGTCGCTGCGCCGCCGCTCGCTGGCCAGGCTTCGCCACGAGGTGGAGCCCGTCGAGCCGGTGACGCTGGCGCGGTTCCTCCCGGGGTGGCACGGCGTGGCCCCCGTGGCCGGCGGCGCCGACGCGCCCGTCTATCAGGGCGACGCCGCCCTCGAGCGCCTCGCCCAGATCGTGGACCAGCTCGCCGGCCTGCCGATCCCCGCGTCCGTGCTCGAGCGCGACGTGCTGCCCGCCCGCCTCCCCGGCTACCAGCCGCGCCTGCTCGACGAGCTGGGAGCGATGGGCGAGGTTGCCTGGATGGGGCGGGGGAGCCTGGGCCGCGACGACGGGCGCGTCGTGCTCTACCGGCCGGGCCGGGAGCTGCTGCGCCCGACGGGCCCGGGGGACGGCGCGCCGCGACCCGATGGCCCGGTCCACGAGCGGCTCCGGGCGCACCTCGCCCGGCGCGGCGCCTGCTTCTACCGTGAGCTCTTCACCTCCGCCGGCGGCCGGACCGACCGCGAGGTGCTCGACGCACTGTGGGACCTGGTCTGGGCGGGCGAGGTCACCAACGACACCGTCGCGCCCCTCCGCGCGCTGCGCTGGAAGCGGCCGTCCAAGGACCACGGGCCGAGGGCGGGCCGCCTGACGGCGCTGGGACCGCCCGAGGCGGCGGGCCGCTGGTCGCTCGTACAGGCGCCTCCTGACCCGACGGTGGACGCCGGCGCCGACAGCCTGCGCGTCACCGGGCCGTCGCGGACCGAGCGCCTCCACGCCCAGACGCTCGCGCTGCTCGAGCGGCACGGCGTGCTGACGCGCGAGGCCGTTGCCGGCGAGGCTGTGGACGGCGGGTTCTCGGCCGTGTACCCGGTGCTGCGGCTGCTCGAGGAGGGCGGGCGGATCCGCCGCGGGTACTTCGTGGACGGCCTGGGCGCGGCCCAGTTCGCGCTGCCGGGTGCGGTGGACCGACTGCGGGCCCTGCGCAGCCTGCCTGGCGAGGCGGCCGCCGAGCGCGACCGGGTGGTGCACCTGCTCGCGGCGGCAGATCCCGCCAACCCGTACGGCGCCGCGCTCCCGTGGCCCCGCCGCGACGACGCCGATCGACGTCCGTTCCAGCGCGCCGCCGGCGCCTACGTCGCGCTGGTGGGCGGAGAGGCGGCCGTGTACCTCGACCGTGGGGGGACCTCCATCGCAACGTTCCCCGCCGCCGACGATCCCGTGGTGCTCGACGCGGCACTTCGAGGCCTCGGCGCGCTCACAGCGGACGGCCGGGTCCGCGAGCTCGTGCTGGCCAAGGTGGACGGCGAGCCAGTGGCGACCTCCCAGCGCCGTGAGGCGCTCCTCGCCGCGGGCTTCATCGCCGGGTACCGCGGCCTCGTGCTCCGCCCAGCCGGCGCGGCGGCACCCGAGCGCTCGAGGTTGGCCTCGCCGGGGCGGGGGACCTGGTAGCGCTGGGCGGCAAGCCGGATCGCGACCTGCTGCGACGCACGTGTGGCGGAGCGTCGCTCGGCCCGACAGGCGGGCGTCACCGTGCCAGGGGCTTATGCTGCGCTCCGTGACTGCATCTCGGCGCCCGAGCCGCCTCCGCTGGCTGGTGGTCCTGTTTCCCGCCCTGCTGGTCGCGGCCCTCGAGGACTTCAGCGACACCTATCTCGACCCGTCGCTGCCCATCCCGCTCGACAACCTCATGGTGTCGGGCGCGGTGCTGATCGCGGGCTGCGCGTTCGCCTTCTTCGCGTTCCGCCGCATCGACCACCTCACGGGAGTCCTGCGGGCCCGCAACGAGGAGCTCGAGGCCCGCGGCGCCGCCGCCCGCGCCCTCAACCGGGTGTCGATGGCCATCGCTGCCGAGACCGGGCTCGACCATGTGCTCGGCGCGGTGGTGGCGTACGCACGGGAGCTGCTGGATGCCGACGTGGCCGTGCTGCTGCTCGAGAGCCCTGACGGGCGCCTGGTCCTGCGGGCCTCCGACGGGCTGCCGGATGGGATGGCGGCACAGGCTCCCGCCACCGACGCTGACTCGGACGCACCCGACGCCGACCCGATCCTCTCCTTCGTCGATCCGCGTCGGGCCGTCGCCCGGCTGTCGGCGCCGCTGCAGCGAGGCAGCTCGACGCTCGGGTTGCTGGCCGTCAGCTGCGCGCGGGTGCGGGGCTTCGACGTGGACGAGGTCGAGACGCTGGCCTCGCTCGCGAGCCAAGCGGTCATCGCCATCGAGCACGATCGGCTGGGGGCGCGACTCCTCGGGCTGGCGGTTGTCGACGAGCGTGAGCGCATCGCCCGCGAGCTGCACGACGGCATCGCCCAGGTGCTTGGCTATGTGAACACCAAGACCCTCGCCGTCGACGCGTACATCGAGGCGGGGCGGGTGGATGAGGCGCGAGCCCAGCTGGCCGAGCTGGGCGCGGCCGCGAGAGCCGTCTACGTGGACGTTCGCGAGTCGATCATCGGACTCCG
This sequence comes from Chloroflexota bacterium, assembly GCA_037446495.1. Lineage (GTDB taxonomy): Bacteria > Chloroflexota > Limnocylindria > Limnocylindrales > CSP1-4 > CAIXZV01. Next base: position 22,542 of record JBBIIL010000045.1, read on the forward strand.
CGGGCCGATCGAGCCTGGTCAGGGCCTGGGAACCGCCCTCGCCGCGCACGCCCGGCGGGCAGCTGAGGCGTCGAAGTTCGGCCTGGTGCTGGAGATCGAGCCCGAGGCGGAGGTGCTGCGCCTCGACCCGGAGGCGGAGGCGAATCTCTATCGGATTGTCCAGGAGGCGCTGACCAACGTGCGCAAGCACGCCTCCGCGCGACGCGTTCAGCTGACGGCGCGGGTCGACAGCGGCGTGCTGCGGGTCTCGGTCGCCGACGACGGGCGGGGCCTGCCCGCAGGTGCGCCGTGGAGCGACAAGCCCGGCTACGGCCTCCGGGCGATGCGCGAGCGCGCGGCCCGGATCGGGGCCCGGTTCCAGGTGATGGGCCAGGTCGGCGGTGGGACGCTGGTACGGGTGGAGCTGCCGTTGGCGGGCCACGAGCACGTGGCTCAGGACCCGCTGGACCCGACGGTCCAGCCGTCGGTTGACTCGGTCACGCCCCGGCCCGGCGACTCGGCGTCCTCGGGCGTATCGGCTGCAGCGCCGGCCCCGGTTGCAGCGCCGGCCCCGGCTGCAGCGCCGGCCCCGACCTCGCCGGCGGGCGTCGGCTGAGCGATGCGGATCCTGCTCGCCGACGACCACGCCCTGTTTCGCGACGGCGTCGCCTCGCTCCTCGGCGTCTGGGGCCACGAGGTGGTTGGGCAGGTGGCGGACGGAGACGCGGCGGTCGCCACCGCCGTTCGGCTGCGACCCGACCTGGTGCTGATGGACGTCGCGATGCCGAGCGGCGGAGGGCTCGTGGCAACCCGGAGGCTCGCGGTCGAGGCGCCCGAGATCGCAATCGTCATGCTGACCGCGTCCGAGGACGTCGACGACCTGTTCGCCGCCATCAAGGCCGGCGCCCGCGGGTACCTGCTCAAGAACCTCGAGTCGGGCGAGCTGCGGGGCATGCTCAACGCCGTGGAGCGCGGCGAGGCAGCGATCACCCCGGCCATCGCGGCGCGGATCCTGGCGGAGCTGGTCCGTGCGGAGACCGTGCCGGCCAGCGCTGCGGCTGACGCCGACCCGGACCGCCTCACGGACCGCGAGCTCGACGTGCTGCGCCTCGTGGTCCGCGGCCTGCGCAACAAGGAGATCGCGGCCGAGCTCGGGATCAGCGAGAACACCGCCAAGTTCCACCTGCGCAACATCCTGGACAAGCTCCACGCCCAGAACCGCGCCGAGGTCGTGGCGAGGGCGATGCGC
>JBBIIL010000046.1:0-23074 GCA_037446495.1 Chloroflexota bacterium
GCGGACTGGCGCGGCCCGGACGCGAGGGGCGAGGCGGGGGCCGGGCGGCCCGAACGGGGGCGTGGCGGCACCGGGCGGCTCGAACGGGGGGCGCGGCCCAGATGCGATTGGGCGCGGCCCGAACGCGATCGGCGGGGCGGTCGCGATGCGGACCGCCGGCGAAGCTAGCGCTTCGCGCGCCCGCCCCTGCCCTTGGGCGCCCGCTTCTCGCGGACCTGCTCGCGGAACACCAGGCGGATGGGCGTCCCGTCGAAGCCGTACGCCTCGCGCAGCCGGTTCTCCAGGTACCGCCGGTACGAGAAGTGGAGCGAGGTCGGGTCGGTGGCGAAGAACACGAACGTCGGCGGGGCCACCCCCACCTGCGTGGCGTAGCGGATCTTGGCTCGCTTCCCATGCACGATGGCGGGCGGGTTGCGCTCCACGGCGGCGGACACCAGCCGGTTGATCTCGCCCGTCCCGATGCGCCGTCGCCGCTCGCCCCACACGTCCACCGCCAGCTCCAGCACTCGCTGGACGCGTTGGCCGGTTTTCGCGGAGATGGACACGATCGGCGCGTAGTCCACGAACGGGAGGTCGCGGCGCAGCGTGACGACGAACTCGTCGAACGACTTGTGGGTCTTGCCCTCGACGATGTCCCACTTGTTGACCGCGATGACGAGGCCCTTCCCCTCCTCGATCACGTAGCCGGCGACGTGGGCGTCCTGCGCGGTGAGGCCATCGTTGGCGTCGAGCACCAGGACCGCGACGTCGGCGCGCGAGATGGCCTTGAGCGCGCGCAGCGTCGAGTAGCGCTCGGCGGCCGGGCCGTTGGCCACCTTGCCGCGGCGCTTGATGCCCGCGGTGTCGATCAGCACGACCTCGCTACGGCCCCACGGAATGGTGGTGTCGATCGCGTCGCGCGTCGTGCCCGGCGCGTCGGACACGATCGTGCGCTCCTCGCCCAGAAGCGCATTGAGCAGGCTCGACTTGCCCACGTTCGGCCGCCCCACGAACGCGATCGCCGGCGGCTCCTCGCCCTCCGCGGCCATCATCGCGTCCCAGCGCGCCGCATCGGCCTCGTCGACCGCCTCGTCGTCGATCTGGCCCCCCTCGTCCTCGTCGCCCACCACGTACGGCTCGAGCGCGCCGGATGCGACATCCTTGGCCCACGCCTCGGCCTCGTCCTCGCGTGCCTTGCGCGCCAGCTCGGCCCCGCTCTCGGGAGGCAGCGCCCAGACGATCGCGTCCAGTAGGTCCGCAACGCCCCGACCGTGGTTGGCGCTGATCGCGAACTGCTCCTCCCAGCCCAGCCCGTAGAACTCGGCGGCATCCTGTTCGCGACGGTCGTTGTCGGCCTTGTTGGCGGCCACGAGCACGGGCTTCGTGGTCCGGCGCAGCAGCTCGGCTGCGTCGTGGTCAGCGGGTGTCAGGCCCGTCTCCGCGTCCACGAGGAATACGATCACGTCCGCCTCGCCGATCGCCAAACGCGCCTGGAGCTGCACCTGCTCCTCGATGGGGTCGCCGGGGGCCACCTCGAGGCCACCCGTGTCCACGACGACGAACCGGCGGCCGTTCCACTCAGCGTCGCCGTACAGTCGATCCCGGGTCGTCCTGGCGCGGTCCTCGACGATCGCGGCTCGCGCATCGCCCACGACGCGGTTGAACAGGGTGCTCTTGCCGACATTCGGCCGCCCGACGAGGGCGACCACGGGCAGACCGGCTGTACGCGACCCCATGGCGGTCAGGCGACGCCAGCCGGTGTCACTGCCCGCGGCAGCGAGGTGGTGCGACCGGCCGGGGTGGCGACGGCGTCAAGCGCTGCGGCGGCGAGCTCCTCGGCGCGAGCGGCCGTCTCGGGCGTGCCGGCGAGGCGGAAGATGTGCTCGGCCACCTCGCGCAGGTCCTCGAGCGGCGTGGAGGTGCCGCCGGTCACGCCGACCACCTTCGTGCGCTGGAACGGCGCCGGGTCCGTGAGGTCGCGGGCATTCTCGATCTGGATCGCCGGCGTGCCCACGATGGAGCACAGGCGGGTGAGCTCCTTGGTGTTCGCCGAGTGGCGCCCGCCCACCACGACCATCAGGTCCACGTGGCGCGCGGTCTCGAGCGTGTCCTCCTGCCGCCGGATGGTGACCGGGCACACGGTGTTGACGATCTTGAGCTCGTGCGCCTTGGCGACCATGAATGCCGCGAGCTTCTCGAACTTCCAGGGCGGCTGCGTTGACTGCGTGATCAGCGCCATCCGCTTGCGGCTGGGGATGCGCTCCCAGTCGTCCTCCTCGTCCACGACGATCGCGTCGGGGGCGAAGCCGAGCAGGCCGACGACCTCGGGGTGCTTGGGGGTGCCCAGCAGCACGATGGTGTAGCCCTCGTCCACGAGCTCCTGGAGCTGGCGCTGCTCCTGGATCACCCACGTGCAGGTGCCGTCGATGACCTCCAGGCCTCGGGCCTCTGCGCGCTCGAAGACCTCGGGCTTCACGCCATGGGCGCGGATGACCACCGCGGCGCCGCTGTCCACGTCGTCAAGCGTGTCCACAGACCGTACGCCAGCCTCGAGCAGCTGCTGGATGACGCCCTCATTGTGGACGACCTGCCCCAGTGTGCTCGTCGGCTGACCCGCGGCGGCGGAGACCTTCGCCTTGTCGATCGCCTCGCGGACGCCGTAGCAGAAGCCCGTGCGGCGGGCGATTCTAACCTCTTGGACCATCCCCATAGCCGTGTGATGGTCGCACACACGCTGCGTTCGCGCCGCGATCTGCAAGCGACCTACTCAGGGTTCGGGGCTGCGGCCCCCATGGATGGCGCGCGCGCGGCGGCGGCATAGGCCCCCCGTTGGCGCGGCTCGAGGAGGTCGGCGATGCGGCCCATGATCGCGGTGGTGGCCGCGGTCTTGGCAGCCCGGCGCTCGGTCGCGGGCGGCACGACGTCGGCGGCGAGGAAGGGCCGACCGATGCGCACGAGGACGCGGCGGCGAGGGAACGGGGACGGGAGCCGGCGACCCTTGGGCCACACGGTGTCGCTGTCGTTGATGCCGATGGGCAGGATCTGGGCACCCGTGCGCAGGGCCAGCTGCGCCATGCCGTCCTTCGCCTCCCCGAGCGCGCCCGTTGGGCTGCGGGTGCCCTCGGGGAAGATCAGGAGGACGTAGCCCTTCTCGAGGATCCTCGTGGCGAGACGGTAGGCCTCCACGTCGGCCGTGGAGCGGTCCACAGGGTGAACGCCACCGAGGGCGCTGACCCAGCCGAAGATGGGCCAGCTGAAGAGCTCGCGCTTGCCGAGCCAGTGGATGCGCCGGGTCTTGAGCGCGTCGCTGGTCCAGGCGCCGGCGAGGATCGGGTCCAGGTTGGACACGTGGTTGGCCGCGAGGATGACGGCACCCGTGCGCGGCACGTTCTCGAGCCCCTCGAACCTGACGTCAGCCAAGGCGAGCGCGAACCACTGCGCGATCCGCGCGACCATCCGCACCAGCATGGTCTGGTCGTTGTCGAGGCGCATCGCCACCTCGAGGACCCGGCTGCGCTTCTCGGCGCGTGCAGGGCCAGCCGAAGCGGGTCTCGTGGCCTTGGCGGGCTCCACCTCGGCGGGCTCGGCCCTCGCAGCCTGCCTGGGCGCCGTCGGCCCGGGTTTCGGGGCGGGCTCGGCAGGCGCTGGCGCGCCCACGAGAGTCCTCGCGGCCGATGCGGCCGTCACCAGCCCGGCGACCAGGTCAACCACCTCGTCGAAGGTCATGCCGTCGGTGGCCACCACCACCGCGTCCTCGGCGGCGCGGAGCGGGGCAACGCGCCGGCCGGTGTCCACAGCGTCACGGGCGCGCAGCTGGTCGCGAACCGCCTCCGCATCCCTGCTCAGGGGGTCCAGCCCGCGCTCGCGGATCCGCCGCAGCGCCCGCTCCTCAAGCGAGGCGTCGAGGTAGACCTTCAGGCTCGCCTCCGGCAGCACCACCGTGCCGATGTCGCGGCCGGCCATGAGGATCCCGCCGGGCGCGGCGATCCGCCGCTGGTACTGCAGCAGCGCGGCACGGACATCGCGCTGGCGGGCCACTTCGGACACCGCGGCGTCAACGTTGTGGGCGCGCACGGCGTCCGTCGCCTCGACCCCGTCAACCAGCACGCGGTCGAGGCGACCATGGCCGTCATCAGCGAGCTCGAAGCGCGGGATCAACGCGATCACCGAGGACTGGTCCGCCGGAGCGACGCCCTCCCGCAGCGTCAACGCGGTGAGCGCGCGGTAGATCAGCCCCGTGTCCAGGAACCGCAGGCCCAGCCGCTGCGCCACGGCCATGCCGACGGAGCTCTTGCCGCTCGAGGCAGGTCCGTCGAGCGCGACGACGATCCGAGGCGAGGCTGCGCTGGTCATCGCCGTCGAGGATACCCGGCGCCGCGGCACGGGACCTCAGCCCCGCCGGGGCGCCAGTCGGCGGGCCTCGGCCGCTGACAGCGCCCGCACCTCGCCCGACGCCAGGGGATCGAGGCGGAGCGTCCCGACCCGGACGCGGACGAGGCGGCGGACGGGCGCGCCCACCCGGCCGAACATGCGGCGCAGCTGGCGCTTCCAGCCGTGGTGGATGGTCACCCGGACCCAGACCAGGCCCGGCGCCGCCGGCGAGATCAGGTCCGCGAGGCGGCGGTCCTCCGTGTTGGTCTGGCCCCGGAGCCCGCTGAGGGTGGCGATCCCCTCCTCCAGCTCGATGCCAGCCTCGAGCGCCTCCGCCTGCTCGCGCGTGAGCATCCGCGAGAGGCCGACCGCGTACTCGCGCTCAACCCCGTAGCGCGGGTGGAGGACGTGCTCGGCCCAGTCGCCGTCGTTGGTGAGCAGGATCAGGCCCTCGCTGTCCTGGTCGAGGCGGCCCACCGGGTACAGGCGCGCACCGCCGGCGAGGTCCCGCGGCACGAGGTCCAGGATCGTGTGGGCGGCGTGGCGGTCGCGCACCGTGGACGTGACCCCGGGCGGCTTGTGGACGGCGAGGTAGACGGTCCGCGACTCGACGGCGCCGACGGGACGGCCGTCCACCGCCAGGCGCTGTGCCTCGGGGTCCACCCGCTCGCCGAGCACAGCCGGGCGGCCGTCAACCGTGACCCGCCCAGCGGCGACCAGCTCGTCGGCGGCGCGGCGGGAGGCCACGCCGGCAGCGGCGAGAACCTTGGAGATCCGCTCGCCGGGCACTGGGTCAGGCCCCGCCGATGCCAGGACTGGGGTCGGCCCCGCCCGCGGGCCCGAGGGCGGGGGCCTCGTGCGGGTCGCCGTCAACCAGGCGGGCCGCCACCTCGAGCTCGAGCGGCGGCAGGTCGTCGAGCGAGGCCAGGCCGAACCGCTCGAGGAACTCGAACCCGGTGCCGTACAGCATGGGGCGGCCCGGCGCCTCGGACCGCCCCTGCTCGGCGATGAGCCGCCGGTGCAGGAGCGCGCGCACGGTGTAGTCGGAGTCCACGCCGCGGACCCGCTCGATGGCGGCGCGGGTGACGGGCTGGCGGTACGCGACGATCGCGAGCGTCTCGAGCGCGGCCGGCGACAGGCGGACCACGTCCGCGCCGACGTACTTGGCGACGAGCGCGCCGGCCTCGGGTGCGGTCGCGAGCTCAACGCGGTCCCCGGCCAGGACCAGCCGAATGCCGCGTCCGGCCAGGGAGACCTCAAGGTCCCCCAGCCGCTCGTCCACGGTGGCGCGGTCGACGCCCGCCAGCGTTGCGATCTCGCGCCGGGTCAGCGGCTTCTCCGCCACGAACAGCAGCGCCTCGAGCTGCGGCTCGGTCAGCCCGCCCCCGAGCACCTCGACGGCGCCGTCAACAGCCTCGGCCCCGGCCCCGGCCTGCGCCGAGTCATCGTCGACCGTCCTGTCCAGGCGGCCGTGGTCCCGGTCGCTCACGCGAAGTCCTCCAGCGTCTCGTCAAGCGGCGCGTCGTCCGCCACCGGTCCAAGGCCGGCCGCGGCCCGCTCCTCGGCGGTGGTCCGGCGGGCCACGATGGGTCCCCACGGCTCCTGCTGCTCCACCACGATCTCGCGGCGCTTCATCAGCTCGAGCATCGCGAGGAAGGTGATCGCCACGACGACCCGATCGCGCACGCCGCGCAGCAGCTCCTGCAGGACGATCACGTCCGCGCCGGCCAGCGCCCTCCGGATGAGCTGCGCCCGCGCGTTGAGGGTGACCGATCGGCGGATCGTCTCGGGCGGCGGCGGGGGCGGCGGGACGACCGTGACCATGGCGGCGAGCGCATCGGCGAGCACCGATATCGGCAGCGGCGCCGTGGCCGCGGGCCGGGCGCCCGCCAGACCCGCGGCGCGCGATGCCCCGGGCTCGCGGTGGAACAGCCCCCGGGTGGCCTGGGCGTCGTCGAGGAGCCGGCGGCCGGCGTCGCGGAAGGCGCGGTACAGGACGAGGCGGGCACGGAGCTCGGCCTCGGGGTCGGGGCCCTCGTCGGCCAACGGCAGGACGCCCTCCGCGGCGCGGCGCGGCAGCAGCGCCCGCGACTTGATCAGGATCAGCTGGCTGGCGATCGCGACGAACGCCGAGACGTTGCCCATCCGGTCCGCGTCGAGCGTGGCCAGGGCGTCTAGGTACGCATCGGCCAGGGCGCCGAGCGGCACGCTGAGCACGTCGAGCTGGCGGGCCTCGATGAGGGCGAGGAGCAAGGCCAGCGGGCCGTCGAAGGCCGCCAGCGTCACCCGCGTGACGGACTCGGGGCGGCGACCCTCCCCGAACGTGACGGCCGGCGGCGTGGCCAGCGTCATCAGCAGGCCTCGTCCGCGGCGTGGAAGGCGCGGCCGAAGGTCGGATCGCTCGGCGCTGCCTGCTCGCGCACCAGCCCGACGGCGAACGGCGGCAGCCCGGCCGCCTCCACCGCGTCCGCCGAGAGGCTCGCGTGGTCCCTCAGCCTGGTCATCGCGGCACCCCAGCCGGGGACGAGCGCCGCGCCCGTGTGGATCCAGCCGCCATACCGCTCCCCCAGCGACCAGGCCACGCGCGGCGGCCAGCCGGCGTCGCCCTTGCCGCAGTCGTGGAGCAGGCCGGCGGCGAGGACGTCGCGGTCCGCCACGCCGGCGCGACGGAGGTAGGCGGCCACGTCCAGCCCGTGCCGACGGTCGGCGAGGTGCATGCCGTCGAACAGGGCGAGCTCCGCCGGTCGAGTCCAGGCCGCCAGCGCCCGGCGCTCCTCGGCTGTCACGCGAGCCATGAGGTGCGCACGGAACTGGCGCGCCTTAGATGCCCACCAGGGCACGGGTCACCGTGGTGATCACCACCGAGAGCACGGGCGCGATCAGGATCACGATCACCAGGAGCACGATCAGCCCGTACTGGCTGAGCATGGCTCGCACCTCCCATGCCCGGCGCGGCGGGAGGACGCGGAGCAGGAGTGCCGAGCCGTCGAGCGGCGGGATCGGCAGCAGGTTGAAGATCGCGAGGATCACCTGGTACTGGATGAAGTACACCAGCACGATGATCACGACATCGGGCGGCCGGATCTGGGTGGCCACGAAGAACCGGAACACCAGGGCGGCCACGATCGCCACCACCATGTTGGCCGCCGGACCGGCGAGCGCCACGAGAACCTCGCCATTGCGCCGGTTCCGCAGGTTGGCGGCGTTGTAGGGCGTGGGCTTCGCCCAGCCGATGACCCAGCCGGCGACCGCCGAGACCAGGAGGAGGACCGATCCCGTCGTGTCGAGGTGCACGCGCGGGTCAAGCGTCAGGCGCCCGAACATCTTCGCCGTGGCGTCCCCCTGCAGGTAGGCGGCCCATGCGTGCGCGAACTCGTGGACCGGGAACCCCACAAGCAGGACGAGTCCGGCTGCGATCAGGCGGTAGATGACGGTGTCGAGTGAGGGCAGGATCACGGAGCGGGGGCCTCGAGGGGGTCGGAGCGTCCCGCGTATCCTACCGGGCGCGGCGCGCCGGAGCCGGCACGCAGGTCGTCAGTAGCCGACCAGCGCGTGGAACATCGCATCGGCGGCCGGGCCGATGACGTAGCCGCCGAACATGAACACCACGATGAACAGCAGCAGCCCGTACTGGCGGAACCCGGGCTCGAACCGGAAGCGGGTCCGCGCCGGGAGGAACGAGAGGAGCACCGTGCTCCCGTCGAGCGGCGGCACCGGGACAAGGTTGAAGATCCCCAGGATGATGTTCCCGTAGGTGAGCATGCCGAGCAGGATCCAGAGCCGCTCCGGCGCGCTGAGCGCGAACGAGAGGTTCCCGGCCAGGGCTCGCGTGACCAGGCCGAACACCAGCGCCATCGCGAAGTTCGACAGGGGGCCCGCGGCGGCCACGATCGCCTCGCCGTGCCGGCCCCGCAGGCGGGCGCGGTTGACCGGGGTGGCCGCGTAGCCGAGCGGCATCCCGGTCAGGCAGACCGACAGGACCAGACACGTCCCGCCGATCGGGTCGAAGTGCTTGATCGGGTTGAGGGTGAGCCGGCCGCCCAGGCGCGCCGTGTCGTCGCCCAGCCGCCAGGCGGCAAGGCCATGGCACAGCTCGTGGACCGGAAACGCGACGAGGAGGAAGAACGCGATGAGAATCGCGGCCTCGTCGGGGTGCTGGAGGACGAACACCGTCAGAGCCGGCCGAGGAGCTCCTGCTTCTTGGCCTCGAACTCCTGAGGGGTGATCAGCCCCTTGTCGCGAAGCTCACCGAGGCGGGCCACGGCGTCCGCGATCTCCTCGGGCGTGTCGACCTCCGGGGTGGCAGCCGGCGCCGCAGGCACGGGGAGTGGCGCAGGCGCCGGGGCCTCTGCGCGCATCGGCGGCATCGTCGGGCGCACCAGGTCGACCTCGAGCTCGTGCTTGGCATCGAGCATCGCCTTCTTGAACTCCTTCGCGTCGGTCAGCATCCGCAGCAACTCGATGCCGCTCTCCGACGCGGTCAGGACCTCGAGGTTCCCGAAACCGAACATCCGCCCGAAGATCGACTCGGTCAGGATGGCGTCGTTGATCTTCTCGAGTGAGCTGTCCGATGCGCGTTTGTTGACGACGCCGCCGGTCTGGATGATCCGCCGGTTGGTGATCACGTACTCGGTGCTCTGGTAGACGAACCAGCCCCACGCCAGCGACAGGATGCCGACGAGCAGCAGGCCCAAGACCACCCAGCCCAGGACCGACATCAGGATGCCCTCACCGCCGTTGACGAGCCGCACGACCCCGCCGACGACGGCCAGGATCACGGCCGCGACGGCCCAGCGGGCATTCCAGACCATGACGAACCAGTGCTGGCGCGCCCGGCGCACCACTTGCTCGCCGTCGGCGAGCAGGCCGTCCACGTAGGCCATGGCCGTTGTCCTCCCTCAGGCGCGCGGGTGGGCTCGTGAGTAGACCTCGCGGATCCGCTCGCCGGTCACGTGCGTGTAGAGCTGTGTGGTGGATATGGTCGCATGTCCGAGCAGCTCCTGGACCACCCGCAGGTCCGCCCCGCCCTCGAGCAGGTGGGTGGCGAAGCTGTGGCGGAGGGTGTGGGGCGACACGCGCTCGCCCAGGCCGGCCGACTCGGCCGCAGCCTTCACGATGGCCCACGCGCGCGTGCGGGCCAGCCGGCGGCCGCGGGCGGTGACGAAGACCGCCGAGCCCGGGCCGTCGTGCGCCCCGCCGGCGGCGAGCCACGCCGGGCGCGGCCAGGCGAGGTAGCGGGCCAGCCAGCCGGCCGCGATCTCCCCCACCGGGACGACCCGCTCCTTGTCTCCCTTGCCCACGACCCGGACGAGGCCGCCGTCCAGCTGGAGGTGCTCGACATCGAGGTTGAGCGCCTCCGACACGCGCAGCCCAGCCGCGTAGAGCAGCTCCACGAGCGCACGGTCGCGCAGGCCCACGCCGTCCTGCGAGGTCGGGCGCCGCGGGTGCCTGGGCTCACCACCAGCCGCCTCGAGCAGCCCCTCCACCTCGGCAACGGTCAGGGTCTCGGGAAGCAGGCGCGGCTGGCGCGGGAGGTCCAGGTGCGCCGCGATGTCGAGGTCGATGAGGTCATCGCCGTACGCGAACCGGTAGAAGCCGCGGATGGACGCGGCGCGACGCCGCAGGCTGGTGGGCGCCAGGCCGGGGTCCGCCGAGCGCCCCCGCCGCGCCCGGGCCGCGAGGTACCGCTGCGCGGCGTCAGGGCCCCGCGCCCAGTCCACCGCCGCCCCGCGGCTCATCGCGAAGTCCTCGAGGTCGGCGCGGTACGCCTTGAGCGTCGCCTCGGACAGGCCGCGCTCCACGCGCAGGTAGCCGAGGTACCCGGAGATCGCGTCATCGAGGGCCGGGCTCGTCACTGCCGCCGCCCTCAGATGCGATCCCCGGCGGGCCGGCCGGCGCACCAGGCCTCCGTCCGGTCGAGCAGTTCGGTCGCCGAGTGCCGTGCCGCCACGCCACCGTCCGGCCCGCCGATCATGGCGGCCAGCTCCCCCACCCGGCCGTCGCGCTCGAGCCGCGTGATTTCCGTCACCGTCCGGCCATCGCGCTCGCGCTTGGCGATGCGGTAGTGCGCATCGGCGTACGCGGCCAGCTGGGGCAGGTGCGTGACACACAGCACCTGGTGCTCTCGGCCGAGCGTCCAGAGGCTACGCCCGACGGGGTCTGCGGATCGCCCTCCGATCCCGGCGTCGATCTCGTCGAAGACCAGCGTGGGCGTGCGGTCCGCCTCGGCCAGGACCTGCTTGACCGCCAGGGCCACGCGCGACAGCTCCCCGCCGGACGCGATGCGCGCGAGCGCACGACCGGGCTCGCCCGCGTTGGGCCGAAACGTGAAGACAACCGTGTCGATGCCGCTGGCATCGAACGCGACGGCGTCGCCGTCCACCTCCACCGCGGGGTCGTCGCGCGCGGCCGACCTCCGGCCGACTGGCACGGTGAACGTCTCGGACGGGAAGCCCAACTCCACGAGGACCGCTGACACCGCCTCGCCCAGCGCCAGCGCCGTCCTCGACCGGTGGAGCGAGAGCGTGGCAGCCGTGTCGGCCACCACCAGCAGCAGCCGGCCGTCCTCCTCCTGACGTCGCGTCCGCTCGTGCTCAAGGCCGCGGAGTCGCCCGACCTCTGCCGCCGACCGCGCCCCGTGCTCGATCACGGATGCCTCGTCGTCACCGTACCGTCGCAGCAGCCTGTGGATCTCGCCCAGCCGGTTCTCGAGCCGTGCGAGGCTCGCCGGGTCGTGGTCCACCGTGCCCGCGAGGGACCGCACCTCGAGCGCCACATCCTCCACTTCGGCCTCGATCCCCGCGAGCCGGTCCACGAGCGGCGACCACCGCTCGTCCAGGCGCGCCAGCGCCCGCAGGTCGTGGCCGGCCCGCGCCACCTGCTCGCGAGCGCCCTTGCCCTCGGTGAGGAGCAGGTCGCGGATCGTCGCGGCGCCGGTGAGGATGGTCTCGGCATGCTGGGCGGCCGCCAGCTGCTGGGTGATCTCGTCGGCCTCGCCGACACGGAGGCCGGCTGCCGCGATCTCGTCCGCCTCGTGCTCCAGCAGCTCCATCCGGCGAAGGAGCTCGCGCGGGTCCATGGCGAGCCCCGCCATGGCGGCCCGGTTCGAGCGCCAGCGGTCCACGGCCGCCGCCACCGCCTCGCGCTCCGCCTCGTGGCCGCCGTACGCATCGAGCAGGTCTCGCTGCCAGTCCCCGTCAAGCAGGCGCTGCTGGTCGTGCTGGCCGTGGATCTCCACCAGGGGCGACACGACCAGCGACAGCCGGCCCGCCGTCACCGCCTCGTCGTCGAGGCGGGCCGTGGACCGCCCGCCCGCCGCCACCTCACGCGCCGCGATGAGCGGTTCGGGAACGCGGTCGAAGAGCGCCACGACCCGCGCGGCCTCTGCCCCGTGGCGGACGAGCGTGGCGTCCGCCCGGGCCCCGAGCGCCAGCCCGAGGGCGTCGATCAGGAGGCTCTTGCCCGCGCCGGTCTCGCCAGTGAGCACATTGAGCCCGGGCTCCAGCACCAGCCGAAGCCGGTCGATCAGCGCGAGATCGCTGACGGCCAGCTCGAGCAGGCGGCCGGGGCGGTTGGTCACAGGCTCGGCGAGCATGGTCAGGACGGCAGCAGCGCGACCTTGGTCCGCAGCAGGTCCCAGAACGGCATCGCGCCCGCGGGCTCCACGAAGCGAATCGGGTGCTCGAGGGCGCGGACCTCCACGACGTCGCCGACCTGCAGCCTGCGGTCCTCGCGCCCGTCGATCGACACCAGCGCCTCGAGGGCGTCCACCACGCGACACCTCACGACCTGTTCGGGCGACACCACAATGGATCGCAGGGCGGAGAGGTACCCCGCGATGGGCGTGACGACGAGGTTGCGGCTCACGGGGTCCAGCACAGGGCCGCCGGCCGAGAAGCTGTACCCGGTGGAGCCGGTGGGGCTCGCCACCACGAGGCCGTCCGAGACGAACGTGGCCAGGTGCGAGGCGTCGATGGAGACGTCAAGCCGAACCACGCGCGCGAGCGAGCCGCGGGCCACGACGATGTCGTTGAGGGCCGTGAACGTGTCGCTCGATGCCCGCCCCGCGGGCAGGATGGCACCGGCCAGGCCCATGCGCTCGCCCACCGTGAACTCGCCCCTGACGAGCTGCACGAGCACGGGCTCCAGCTCGTGCGCCTCCGCCTTGGATAGGAAGCCCACCTTGCCCAGGTTGACGCCCAGCAGCGGCACGTCCACCTGCGCCACCGCCTGAGCGGCCCGCAGGAACGTGCCGTCCCCGCCGAGGACCACGAGCACGTCGGTCGCGGCCAGCTCGCGGCGCAGCGTCACCAGGTCCCCGGCCTGGGCGGACCAGTGCGTGATGCCCCCCGACTGGCACCACGCCTCGGCGCGGTCCCGCAGGTCGAGCGCGGCGTCGTTGGTGGGGTTGTAGGCGAAGCCGATTCGACGGACGCTCATCGGGCTGCCTCCCACGCGGCGGCGACGGCCTCGTCGATCCGCTCCTCGATCTCCGCGCACGCTGGCCCAGCGCCCAGGTGCGCCATGAACTCGCGGTTCCCCTCGGGTCCCAGGATCGGCGACGCGATCACGCCCCGCATGCCGATCCCCAGCGCCCCCGCTCGGGCCGCCACATCGCGCAGGACGCGGCGGTGAACCTCGGGGTCCCGCACCACGCCGCCCTTCGCGTCGGACCGCCCGGCCTCGAACTGCGGCTTGACCAGCGCCAGGATCGGCCCGCGCCCGTCCCGCAGCACCGAGCGCACCGGCCCGAGCACCAGGCCGAGCGAGATGAACGACACGTCGACCACTGCGAGATCCGCGGGCTCCGGCAGCGTCCCGGCGGTCAGCGTCCGGGCGTTCACGCGCTCCATGCTCACCACGCGCTCATCCCGCCGGAGGCGCTCGGCCAGCTGGCCGTACCCGACGTCCACCGCATACACCCGCACGGCGCCGCGGGACAGCAGCACGTCGGTGAAACCACCGGTGGACGCCCCGACATCCACGCCGACGAGTCCTGCCGGGTCCAGGCCGAACGCGTCCAGCGCCGCGATGAGCTTATGGGCGCCGCGACTGACCCAGCCCCGGCCCTCGGCCACCACGATCGAGGCCTGCCGGTCCACCAGGTCGCCCGCCTTGAGGTCGTGGCGCGCGGCGTCGCCTTCCCCCACCCGAACGTGGCCGGCCAGCACCAGCGCCTGCGCCCGCGAGCGGGAGGGCGCGAGGCCCCGCTCCACAAGGAGCTGATCGAGTCGGAGTCGCTTGGCTGTGGCCGTCGGCATGACGCCAATGGTGGCACACGCCGCTCATCGCGGGTGTCGCGCAGCGCCGGGCGCGAGGAGATCGCGCGCGTCGTCGGCGCTGGAACGCTCAGCGCGCCTCGGCGCGCCTGGCGGGGACGCCCAGCTGGTCGAGCGCCTCGACGACCTGGGCGGTGAGGCCCGGCACGTCGAGCCGCAGGAGCCGCCGCAGGTCTGACACGGCGCCGTGGTCCACGAACCGGTCGCCGGGAATGCCGATGAGCCGGACGCTCGTCTCCCGGTAGGCGGGGTCCGTGGCGCGCGCCTCCTCGAACGCCTCGAGGACGCCGGTGCCGAAGCCACCCGTCACGACGCTCTCCTCGAGCGTCACCACCAGCCGCTTGCCGCGCGCCTGGTCGAGGATCAGCTGCTTGTCGAGCGGCTTCGCGAAACGGGCGTTGACCACCCCGGCGGACCAGCCCCGCCCCTCGAGCGCCTCGGCCACCTCCATCGCGCGCATCGCGATGGGGCCGAAGGCGACGAGCAGCAGGTCGCGGCCCTCACGCAGCACCTCGCCTCGGCCGACCGGCAGCACCTCGGGATCGCGCTCGGGCACCCCGAAGCCGGCATCCCGGGGGTAGTGCAGGGCGAACGGGTGGTCCTGGGCGAGAGCCGTCCGCATCAGCGAGCGCAGCTCCTGCTCGTCCCTGGGACTCGCGATCACCAGATTGGGAAGCATCCGCTGGGCGGGCACCGTGAACATGCCCTGGTGGCTCGTCCCGTCCTCGCCCACGAGGCCCGCGCGGTCCACCGCGAGGAGCACGGGCGCGTCGTTCTGGCACACGTCGTGGACGGTCTGGTCGAAGGCGCGCTGGAGGAATGTCGAGTACAGGGCGACCACCGGGCGCATGCCGCCCAGGGCGAGGCCGGCAGCAAGGGTGACCGCGTGCTGCTCGGCGATGCCCACATCGATGAACCGGTCGGGATACTGCGCCTGGAACTTGGTGAGGCCCGTGCCCGTGGGCATGCCGGCGGTGATGCCGACGATGCGCCGGTCCGTGGCACCGAGCTCCACCAGCTCCCGTGCGAAGAAGGCCGTGTAGTTGGGGGTCTTCTTCGCCTCCGCGGCGGCCTCCGGGGTGGCGCTGGGCGCCACGCCCTTCTCGAGCGGACCGCCATGCGGATAGCCCCGGCGGTCCGCCATCACCGATGAGGAGGGCGGTGCGCCCGCCTCGGCATCGCGGGTGGGCGTGACCGATGCGCCGCCGGCCGCGGAGCTGGCCATCGCGTCGCCGTTGCCCCTGGGCGCGGCGCCGAGCGGGTCGTGCGCGTCGGCCTCCGGGAGGACGATCGGCGGCAGCGCCGCGCCGTGGAACGAGATCTGGTCGGCCTCGGCTGGCTTGTAGCCCTTTCCCTTCTGCGTCCGCACGTGGACGAGGACCGGCTCATTGAGGGTCAGCGCGCGCCGGAAGGTCTCCTCCAGGAACGGCCGGTCGTGACCCGGCATGACGCCGATGTACGTGATGCCCAGGTCCTCGAAGAGCTGCCCGGGCTGCGCGAGCGAGACCACCGACTGGCGGACGCGGCGCGACAGCTCGACCGCCCGGCTGCCGACCATGGGGATCCGCTCGGTCACGGTGTCGTACGCGGTGCGGCCCTGCCGCCAGGCTGACGACAGCTTGATCTCGGAGAGGTACTTGCTGATCGCACCGACCGCCGGGCTGATCGACATCTCGTTGTCGTTGAGCACGATCAGGAGCTGCGTCTGGCGGTGCCCGATGTCGTTGAGCGCCTCCAGGCTCAGGCCCGACATCAGAGCGGCGTCCCCGACCACGACAGCGATGCGTTCCATCGAGTGGCGCAGGTCGCGCGCGGTGGCGAGGCCCTCGGCGATCGACAGGCCCGTGCCCGCGTGGCCGCCGTCCATGACATCGTGCGGGGACTCCGACCTGCGCGGGAACCCGCCGATCCCGTCGATCTGGCGCAGGGTGGGGAACCGGCCGAGGCGGCCCGTGAGCAGCTTGTGGGCGTAGGCCTGGTGGCCCGTGTCCCACACGATCTTGTCCCGGGGCGATTCCAGGAGCCGGTGAAGGGCGAGGGTGATCTCCACCACGCCCAGTGATGAGCCCAGGTGGCCGCCTGTGGTGGCGACGGTCCGGATGATGGTCTCCCGGATCTCGGCGGCGAGCTGGTCCAGCTCCTCCTCCGACAGGCCACGCAGGTCAGCGGGGCCGGTCAGGCGCTCGAGGATCGGCACGGTCGGTGGGCTCCCTGCGGCTGTGGGTTCATCACTCGGTTCGCCGGTGAGCTGCCGGCGGATCGGTGGTCGGTTTGTTGATAGCGGATGGTAGCGCGTTCTTCGCGCCCGGCCCGGACTAGCCTGCCGACTCCTCGGCAGCGGCGTCTGTGACGGCCAGTGAGCCGTCGGCGCGTGCCATCAACTGCGACACGCGAAGCTCGGCGGCGCCGAGGAGCTTCTCGCACTGGCCCTGGAGCGCCACCGCCCGCTCGTAGGCGGCAATGGTCTCCTCGAGCGACTGGTTGCCCGCCTCGAGCGCCATGACCACGCGGCCGAGCTCCGCGAACGCGTCATCGAAGCTCAGCGACTCCACGCCGGCACCTGGGCTGGGGGGCTGGGTCACAGTTGCTCCTCCTCAGGCGGCACGGGCGTCTCCGGGTCCGGCGGCGTCAGGCGCCGGTCGATCGGGCCGGCAAGGATCATACCGAGCCGCACCCCCACCACGGCGACGATCACCACGACGACGAGATAGACGGCCACCTCGATCACCGGCGCCCGCTCCCCTCGCCTGCCGGACCGTCGCTGGTCGCGGCGAGCGGTCCCCCTGCGAGCGCGATCTGGAGCCGCTCCCCCGCCGGGGCGCCGGCCGGGTCGCGGAGGATCGACCCGTCGGCAGTCCTGCGGACGATGGCGTAGCCGCGGCGCAGCGTGGCGCCCGGGTCGAGCGCAGCAAGAGAGGCGGCTGACGCGGCGAGCGAGGATGAGGCGGCACCGAGGCGCGCCTCGACAACCCGGCCCGGGCGCGCGGCGAGCGCGGCGACGCTCCGACGGTCGCCGGCGAGGCAGGCCCCCACCGCGCGCGTGGCGCGATCGAGCGCGAGTCCCACGCGCTCACGACTCGACGCGAGCTGGCCCGAGGGCTCCACCTGGCTGAGCACGCGCGCCTCGGCATGCAGCGCGCGGCGGGCAGCCGACGTGCGTCGGGCGCTGGCGGCATCGGCCCGCTGGCCCAGAGCACGGATGGCCTGGGCCACCTCCACGCGGTCCGGGACGACCAGCTCCGCGGCCGCCGACGGCGTGGGCGCCCGCACGTCGGCGGCGAAGTCGGCAAGGGTCACGTCGGTCTCGTGGCCGATCCCCGCGACCACGGGCAGCAGGTGACCCGCCACCGAGCGGACCACGCGCTCGTCGTTGAACGCCCAGAGGTCCTCCGGCGAGCCACCGCCACGGGCGAGGATCGTCACCGATGGCGCCCCGGCACTGCGGCCGGCAGCCGCCTCGTCCCCGACGTAGGCGTCGAGGGCGCGCAGTGCAGCCGCGATCGAGGCCGGCGCAGCGTTGCCCTGGACTTGGCACGGGACAAGCAGCACCCGAGCCAGCGGCCAGCGGCGCGCCAGGACATTGCACACGTCATGGCGGACGGCCCCCGTGGGCGACGTGACCAGCGCGATCACGGCCGGGCGGGTCGGCAGGGGGCGCTTGCGGGCGGCGTCGAACAGGCCCTCGGCCTCCAGGCGGGCCTTCGTCTGCTCGAACTGGAGCGCGAGGTTGCCGAACCCTGCGGGCTGCATCGACTCGACGTAGAGCTGGACGGCGCCCTGCGCCTCGAACACGTCCATGCGGCCCTGCACCACCACGGCCAGGCCGGCCTGCGGCTGGAACGACGAGCGCACCCGCTCGTCGCGGAACCACACGCACGCGAGCTGCGCGCGGGCATCCTTGAGCGTGAAGTAGGCGTGCCCGGCGGTGGACACCGTGTAGCGGCTGACTTCGCCCTCCACCCACAGGTTCCGCATGCCGTCATCGGAGCGGATGCGGTCCTTGAGCGCCCGCGCCACCTCGGACACGGTGCGCACGCGGAGGGACGGCGCCCAGGCGGCGGAGGACGCGGCACTACCCGCGGCCTCGTCTGGGACCGCGTCCCACGGCGACAGCATGCCGTCAGGCGAGCCGTGACCGGATGACATCGGGGCTCCGCCGCCGCCGGGGTGGCGGGCTAGAGGCGGGTCTGGTACTCGCCGGTCCGGGTGTCGATCCGCAGGGTGTCGCCTGCGTTCACGAACAGCGGCACGGTGACAACGAGACCCGTCTCCATGGTGGCGTTCTTGCGCGCGCCCTGGGCGGTGTCGCCCGCGAAGCCGGGCTCCGTCTCGGCGACCAGCAGGTCAACCGTGACCGGGAGCTCAACCCCCAGCGTGTCGCCCTGGTAGGCCGTCCGATCGAGCGTCATGCCGTCCTTGAGAAAGCCGACGACGTCGTCGAGCTTCTCGGCGGGCAGGCTGAACTGCTCGTACGTCTCGGTCTCCATGAAGTGGAGGTCGTCGCCGTCGCGGTACAGGAACTGGACGGGGCGGCGGTCGATCTGGGCGCGCGGCCAGCGCTCGCCGGACTGGAACGACTTCTCGACCGTGCTGCCCTTCTTGACGTTGCGCAGCTTGATGCGCACCTGGGCCGATCCGCGGCCCATCTTGATGTGGTGGTAGTCGAGGATCTGCCAGAGGTCGCCGTCAAGCTCGATGACGACGCCCTTCCGCAGCTCGCCGGTGCTGATCATCTGTTGGGCTCCGGTGGCGCGTGACGCGGCTGGGGCGTGGGTGCTCCCCGCGCGAGGACGGTGAGTGTGCGTCGGGATGCTACCAGAGAGCCCGCTCGAAGCCGCACAGGCGGCGCGCCGGGGGCGGTCAGGACGGCAGCGCGATGACCTCGCGCGGGAACCGGGTGAGCAGGTCGCAGCGGCCCGCCGACGCGTCGAGGTGGACGAGGTCCTCGATCCGCACGCCGGTCTGCCCCTCGAGGTAGATCCCCGGCTCCACGCTGAACACCGTGGGGCTGGGCAGCGGCGTCTCGGGCGCGTGGCGGGATAGGCTGGGCATCTCATGCGTCGCGAGGCCGATGCCGTGGCCCAGGCCGTGCCCGTAGGCGGGCCAGCGGCCATCGCCATCGATGACGGCGCGGGCGATCGCGTCAATCGCGCGGCCGTCCGGCAGCTCGCCGCCGGCACCCGCCGCGGCGGCGAGCGCGTCGATCGCCGCCTGCTGCGAGCGGGCCACCGTCTGGTACACGCCGAGATCGCGCTCGGTGGGCTCGCCCACGAACAGTGTCCGCGTCATGTCGCTGCGGTAGCCCTCCACCTGGGCGCCGAAGTCGAACAACAGGGCGGCGCGGTCCAGCACGGGACGCTCGCCTGGCGAACCGTGCGGCAGGGCCGCCTCCGGCCCGGCGAGACAGGCCACGTCAAAGGCGAGGCACTCGGCGCCGCCGGTGCGCATCAGCCACTCCAGGCGGAGCGCGAGGTCCTGCTCGGTCGCACCGGGGCGGATCTCGGGCAGCAGCGCGGCCAGCGCACGGTCGGCGACGGCGCAGGCAGCGGCGATCCGCTCGACCTCGTCGGGCGTCTTCACCGCGCGCATCGCCTCGACCCAGCCGTCGGCCGCGACCAGCTCCACGTCGGGTGCCGCCGCGGCGAGCTGTGCCCAGAGCGCATGCGGGATCGCCGCGGCCTCCATCCCGACGCGCCTCGCGCCGGCACGGCCGAGCAGGCGTGCCCACGCACCGGGCAGGTCGTAGCCGATCTCGTCCACCACGGCGTCGGACGTCTCGCGGCGAGCCTGGATCGTGTAGCGCGAATCGACCACGATGACCAGGGACTCCGCACCGACCAGGAACTCGCCCGAGTGGCCGGCAGAGGGCTTCTCGCCCGGCCCCAGGGTGAAGCCGGTGAGCCACCGCATGTGCTCGGGCCGGACGCCGAACCACGCGTCCACGCCCTCGGCCGCCATCCGCTCGCGCAGGCGGGCCAGGCGGGCCGGGCGGGCGGCCCGGTCAGCATCGAGCCAGCGGGCGCGGGTGAGGGCGTCAGGCCGCGAGGAGAAGTCGGCCGGGACGGGCAGCCGCGTCGTCACGTCAGTGGAGGTACTTCGCCACGTTCGCGTCGTGCTGCGCCTGCGTCTTCGCGTACACCGTCTTGCCGCTCTGGCCAGTCGCGAGGAAGAACAGATAGCCCGTCTTGGTGTTGGGGTTGAGCGCGGCGTCGATCGAGGCGAGCGCGGGCGAGCAGATCGGGCCGGGTGGCAGCCCCTTGCTCGTGTACGTGTTGTACCCGGCGATCGCGGCGGGCAGCGGCACCGGCAGCTGGAACCCGGCAGGCAACACGTCCCAGAACGTGTACGTCTGCCACTTGGTGAAGGCGAGGCTGGTGAGCTGAAGCGTGTCGTTGACGTAGAAGATGGTCGGGTCTGACTGGAGCAGGCCAGTCGGCCACATGCTGGGGTTGAGGCGGTTCTGGTAGACGCCGGCGATCAGGGGCCGGTCCGCGTCCAGCTGCGCCTCCTGCTCGACGATCGAGGCGAGGACCAGCACCTGCTGGAAACTCAGCCCGCGCGACGCCGGAACGGTCATCCGGTCCTGGCCCACCTTCGCGTAGAAGGCGTCGAGCATCATCTTGATCAGGCCCTCGGCGTCCGTGGGCGCGATCGGGTCGGTGCGGATCGAGTAGGTGGCCGGGTAGAGGAAGCCCTCGAGGCTCGTGCCCTTGGCGTGAACCTTGGGGTCCAGCAGCCACGGGTAGCCCGCCAGCAGCTCGTCGGTCGGGTGCTCGGCAAGGTCGTAGAAGGCCTTCGGGTCGACCAGCGTGCCCTGGACCGTCTCGAGCTTGGCGGTCATCTGCTCGATGCGCAGCCCCTCGCGGAACGTGATCGATATTGACTGCTGGGTGACGCGGTTCGTGATGAGGCCCTGGACCACCTGCTCGGGCGTCAGGTTCCTCGCAAGCTCGAATGTGCCGGCCGTGAGCTGGGGGGCAAGGTTCTGCTCCCGGGCCACGAACAGGAATGCAGCCTGGCTGGTGATGAGCCCCGCATCCAGCAGCTTGGGCGCCAGGGTGGCAGGCGTGTCGCCCTGGGCGACGACGAACGAGGCGGCCGTCGAGTCGCTGCTCGCCGGCGATGTCAGCGTCGCTCCCAGATCCTCGCGGACCAGCTCCGCCACGAACCCGATCGAGAGCGAGCCCGGGTTCTGCTCCGCCCAGGGCGCCACTGCCATGCGCAGGAGGGGACGGGCCACCGTGACCAGCACGAGCATCACGACCGCCGCCAGGACCACGAGGAACAGCAGGAACCGCATCAGGCCGCCGAAGCCCCCGCGATGGCTGCCGTAGCGCTCGTAGCGCCGTTGGTCGCCGGGGCCGCGGCCGTACCGATCGGACCGTCGGTAGCCATAGTCCGCGGGCACGGCCTGCGGCTCGGGGTCGACCATCTGGTCGCGGGGGCCGCGGCCGCCTCGTACCGTCATCGCTCCTCCTGGGTTGGTGATCCAAGGGCGTGCGACGCACTGGCCGAGTCCGACGTGACGCGCCCGCGGGCATCGAGCTCATCCTGCAGGATGATCGAGGCGGCCTCCCGGTCCACCCTGGCCCTGTAGGCGTTGCGCTGCGTGCGACTCGGGGCGCCACCGCTACGGCCGCGGGGCATCGGGCCAAGGCGCCCCTCGGCGGTGAAGGACGTCAGCCGCTCGTCGCGCATCACTGCCGGCAACCCCAGGCGCTCTCCCACGGCCGCCGCCCACGCCCGGGCCGTTGCCGCCATCTCGCCCTCGTTGCCGCGCGCCTCCAGGGGCAGGCCCACAACCAGCTCCACGATGCGCTCCGCTCGGCACACGCGGCCGAGCGCCGCGGCGTCCAGGTCGAGCGAGGCGCCCCGGTTGATCGTGGCGAGCGGCCGGGCGATCCCGATTGCGCTGTCCGCAACCGCAAGGCCGATGCGGCGCGTGCCGAGGTCTACCCCCAGGATCCGATCAGTCACCGGCTGGCGGCGCGGGGCGGCGCGACGGCGCGCAGGCAGGAGAGGTGCATCACCCGGATGGTACCGGCGACGGGCCTGGAGCGGATCCGGACGGCACGGGCGAGGCGGGCTTCAGTGACCCCGGTGCCTTCGACGGCTTGAGGGTCGGCCTCGGCGTGGGCGATGGCGCTGGCGTCGGCGTGGCAGCCGGCTTCTCCGGGACACCGATTGTGAGCGTCACCCTGTCCGGGTTCGTGGGCACCGCGTTCACCCAGAACGGACCGAGCGTGATGTCCACCTTCCCGTACGGAGCCAGGGCTGCTCGGGCCTCGTCCTCGGTCCTGCCGAGCACGCTCGCCTTGAGCGCACTGGCGTCGAGCGGCCGGTGCTGGAGCGCGGACCCCGTGACCGTGTAGCTCACCGTGCCGTCCTCGCCGACGGTCCCGGCACTCACGACGACCTGGATCGTGCCCTCCTCGATCTGGTAGCCGGAAGTCACGGCCCCTCGGATCGCCGCCTCGCCCATCGCCTTGAGCGGGCTCTCGTCCACCGCGGTGACCGTGGCGCTCGCATCGGCCTGGAGCATGAACGTGGCCTGGCCGACCTTGAGCACCTTGCCGTCGAGCCCAGCCGGATCCGGCGTGTAGGTGGCGCCGCCGAGCTTGGCGGTGTCCGGGAACAGCGTGGCGCCCTGCGGTGCGATGGTGGGGTCCGCGACCGCGGTCGCCACCTGGCCCGCGAGGTCTGACGAGAGCTTGTCGACTGCGGCCTTCACATCATCGGGAGTGATCTTGGGTGTCTCCGTTCGGGCCCCGCCGCTGGTGGGCGCGGCGTTCGAGACGCTGATCTGCAGCGCGGCCAGCGAGCTCGGGACCTGGTCGATCGCCCCGGCGGCGACATTTCCCTTGGGTCCGGGAGCGTCGGCAAGCACGCCGACGGTGACGGTGCCGTGGGTGATGGTGGACCCGCCTCCGGGCACGGTGGCGCGCGGCACGACCACAGCCGCCGTCGTCGCGAAGACGAGGCCGTCGCCGGTGGACACCCTCGTGCCGCGCGGGACGGGCATGGCGTTGACGGTGTTGATGCTGTCGAACGTCACCTGGCCCGTGGCGACCGCCTGCACGACGTTGGTGCCGGTTGCGGCGAACTCCCCCTGCGAGGTCAGCGGGACGTCCACCGAGGTCGCCGGGATGACGAGCGCCGCCTGGTCCACGGCGGTGGCGGTCGTGTCCGCCCGAACGGTCAGCGAGACTGGGGTCACCGACTCCATCTGGGGCGTCAGGGTGATGTCCGCCGACGGCAGCAGCAGTGCGGCCGCCGCCCCACCGAAGCCCAGCAGGATCGCAAGGATCAGGACGAGCACGAGGGCCGGGCCGCGCCTGCCGCGGCGGCCCGAGGACGACGGCGCGACAGGCGCGTCGCGCACCAGCGGGTCCGCGGCGGCCACCGGGCGGCCCGAGGCGGCGGTCGGCCCGGCGCCTTTGGGTCCG
>JBBIIL010000047.1:0-6744 GCA_037446495.1 Chloroflexota bacterium
CGCTTTCACTACGACGTCGTTCTTTTCAGGAGCGGCCCGCTTTACGAGGCCGCGCCCGCCCCGGTCAGCCCGGCCGACCCGACCGTGGCCCCAGTCGCGGGCGGCCTCGAGGGCCCCGCCCCCGCCGCGTCAACCGCGACGGCCGCGCCGGCTGTGCGGGTCGGTCCGCTCGGCCCCGCGGACGAGACCGTGCCGTCGGCCCCGGGCGGGGCGAACCCGGGTCGCCCTCGGCTCTGGCGCCGGCTCGTGCGGCCCGTGATCGCCACGGCTGTCGTTCTGGTCGCCACGGTGGTGCTCCGCGGCAGCGGGACCCTCGTCGCCAACATCGGCACCTTCGAGGCAATGGGCTTCGACCCCGACCGCGCGCGCCTGCTGACGGACCTCGTCGGGGCTGCGATCGCTGTGGCCGCAGCGGTACTGGTCACCGGGTCGGTCCGCTGGTCGGCGCTGGCCGGCACGGCGGCGGGCCTTGCGCTGTTCGCCCACACCTTCTACGACGAGACGCGCGCTGCCTTGGCGTCAAGCGGACCGGCCGGCGTCTTCGACCCCACCGGGTGGCTGCTCTCCATCCTGACCCTCGTCGTCGCGTTCGCGGTCGTCGCCTGGGCGTCGGCCGCGCTGGTCGCGGTCGTCAGGTCTGCCCTCTTGTCAGCCGCGAGCGACCTAGCCGCCTTCGTCCGTTCCGACCGGACGGCCGGGCGGCTCGGGCGCGCGCTGGCGCTGGTGCTGGCGGTGACGCTGCTCGCCCTCGCACTGCCGACCTTCGGCGACATGGTGAACTACAGCCCCGACGCCCACATGCGCGGCGGACACGCGCTCGGTCCTGGCCTGGCCCAGGCGGCGGGCGGCACGCTGCCGGGCGGAGGGGCCACGGCTGCGGTCAGAACGCCGGGCCCGGGCGCCGCGGGCACGTCCGCCGGGTCGGCCCCAGGCGGCAGCGCGCGTTGGCCGAGCACCTCGAGGTCCGGCCCCGCACCGTGGGCTGCGTGGATTCCGAGCGGGCAGGGCCAGCTGACCAGCGCCACGATCCCAGGCCCGTGGACTGCGGGCCAGAACCCCCTCGCGACGCTCGACGTCTACCTCCCGCCGGGCTACGGGTCGTCGAGCCGCGCGTATCCCGTGATCTACGCCGTCCCGTGGGCGGCCCACGAGTGGACGGCCGGTGCCAACCTCACCTCGATGCTCGACACCCTGATCACGTCAGGTGCGTTCCCGGCGTCGATCGTCGTGTTCGTCTCGGAGAAGGGCGGCCCGTACTGGACCAGTGAGTGCGCGAACTCCTACGACGGGCGCGAGTGGTACGAGACCTACCTGACCACGACGGTCATCGCCTACATCGACACCACCTACCGCACGATCCAGACTGCGGCCGCGCGATCCCTGCTCGGCTTCTCGGCCGGGGGCTTCTGCGCGGCCATGCTCGCGCTCCGCCACCCGGACCTGTTCTCGACCGAGATCTCGATCAGCGGCTACTACCAGGCCGGCGTCGTGAGCAACCAGACGCCGAACGCCTACCGCCCCTTCGGGGGCAGGCGCGCGCTCGAGGCGGCCTACTCGCCGATCGGGCTCGCCGGCACGCTGGCGCCAACCGCGAAGGCGTCGCTCCAACTGGTCCTCGAGGGAGACCCCACCGACCCGTTCTACGGCGCCCAGTACACCGCGATGGTGGCCGCCGCGGAGTCGGCAGGCCTGAACGTGTCTGCCAACCGGGCCCCCTCCGGGCACTCCTGGCAGACCGTCCGCGCCATGCTCCCGCAATTGCTCGGCGCCCTCGCCGACCACCAAGCCGCCCTGGGGGTGTTCTCGTGACCGCGCAGTCCACCTCCTCGCTGGTCATCCCGCTCCAGGGTCGCCGCTGGGCGACGCTGACAACCGCCGTCGCCCTCCTGCCGGCGGCCGTGCTCCTGCTGTGCTCGGTGTCGTCGGACCTCGTCGCGGCGCTCGGCGGCGATCCCCTCGGGATCTGGCAGGTGCTGCCGGCCGGGCCGGTCGTCGGCGACTGGGTCGGCGCCGAGGTGTCCAGCACGGCCTTCCTGCTGGTCGCCATGGCGCTGCTCCGTCGGAAGCAGGCTGGCTTCTGGATGGCACTCTCCATCCTGGCCGGCGGCGTGGTCGTCCAAGGCCTCGCGCTGGGCCATCCAGCCGCCGCCGCGACGGCCGTCCTGACGGGCGCCGTCCTCGTCCTGACCCGCGACCGATACCAGGCGGGAACCGGGCGCCGGCAGACCCTCCTCGCCGCGGGCCTGCTCGCTAGCGCAGTCGTGGCGACGGCCGTCGGGGCGGTGGCCATCGTGAATGGCGTGGATGCCGCGGCCACCGCTGTCGGCGCGGTCGGCTCCCTGCTGGACCTGGCGACCCCGAGCGCCGTGCCCGGCCTCGCCGCGATCGGCCTGCTGCTGGGGATCGCCCGGCTGGGATACATCCTCGCGAGCATGCTCGCCCTTGACCCGCGCCACGACAGCCGGCCAGTCGAGGTGGTCGCCGCGGCGCGGCGGACCCTCCGCAGCGTGGGCTCGGGTTCCCTGTTCCCGTACCAGCTGGCGCCCGAGTGCACACCCTGGGCCGACGCCGCCGGAACCGCCGCGCTCGCCGCTGCCCCGGTCGGGCGGGTTGCCGTCGCGCTCGGAGACCCGGCCGGCGACCCGGGCGCGGCCCTCGGGCTCCTGGACGCTTGGGCCGACGAGTGCCGGCGATCAGACATCGTGCCCGTGGTCTACCAGGCATCACCCGCCGTCGCGTCCTGGCTCCGCAGGCTGGGCTGGCTGTCGGTGTGCGTGGGACGCGAGGCCATCGTGGACCCGACCATGTTCGACCTGCAGTCGTCAAGGGTGGCAAACCTCCGACACACCGTGACCCGCTCGCGCAAGGGCGGCATCACCACGGTCTGGTCCCCGACGGGCCTGGCTGGGCTGGAGCCGCGCGTGGCGGCCGGCCTGGTCCGCCTCGACGCCGAGTGGCGTCGGAGGGCCGGGCCCCGGCTGGGCTTCACCGTGGGTCAGTTCGATCCCGAGGATCGCACCGGCACAGGGGTCGCCGTCGCGCTCGACGGGGCCGGCGATCCCGTCGCCTTCGTCGTGCTGCGGCCCACCGGAAGCGACGGCGGCTGGATGCTCGACGTCATGCGGCGCGCCCGCAACTCGGTGCCCGGCGCGCTCGAGGCGAGTCTCGTCGCCGCCGTGCAGGCGCTCGGTGGGGCGGGCGTCCGCCGCCTGTCGCTCGGCCTGGCCCCGCTCGCCGGGCTGAACCCTGCGTCAGACAACCTTGCCGAGCGTCTCCTCGCGCGGGGCGCCCCGCTCGTGAAGCCGGCCTACAACCATGAGGGCCTGGCGTTCTTCAAGAACAAGTTCGGCCCGGAGTGGGAGTCCCGCTACCTGGTCGTACCCGGGCCGACGACGCTCGCCATCGCCGTGACCGCCCTGCTGCGGCTCCACCTCGGCGGCGCCTGGCCGAAGGTCGTCCGGGCCCTCACCGCGGGGCTGCTGCCGGCTCGCTGACGACCGCCGCCACACCGGCACCCGTCGCCGACCTCGTCTCGCCGGCGGCCCGGACCACCGAGAAGGGCGTGCCGAAGTCTGCCGCCGAAGCGTGCGGCGTCTTGACGAACGCAGGCCTGCCGGGTCGAAGCGCCACCCGCACCCATGCCGGCGGGAGCACCAGCGGCCACAGGGCCTCGAACGCGACCAGCCCGAGCGCGTGTCCGGCGTCCGTCGCCGCAGTCTTGGCTCGGGCGCCCGCGGCCTGCGGCGGCCACGACGCGCCGAGCCGCCGCCGAGCGCGCCCCGCTGACGACTGGGGCGCGGGTCGGCGCCCCTCAGAGGCGGGCGAGGTGCGCCCGGCCTCGAGGCCCAGGACGAACGCGCCGAGTCCGTAGCCGGCCGCCAGGAGCGCGAGGGTCCGCCCTGCCGCCGCCCGCGCAGCGGCGTCGCGGCGGAGCGCCCGGGCGGCGAGGCCGGCCGCCGCCCACGGAGCCAGCGACTGCGACGCGGACAGGGCCACCTCAACGCGCCGCCGCGGCGGGACGCCGGCGCCGACCAGGGCCGGCAGCACGAGCCGAAGGTCGCGTCGGACAGCGCCCTCCGCCCAGCGCAAGCGCTGCGCGAGGAGCGGCTGCATCCCCAGGACCGGCTGCTCCCACACGTCGAGCCCGGGCTGGCGCGCGGCCCCCACACCCAAGGCCAGGTAGGAGCGGGATGACAGCTCGAGATCCTCGCACAGGGCATCAACGGGCCAGCCACCCAGCGCCTCGAGCGCCTCCGCCCGCAGGACCATGCCGTCGCCACGCAGCTCAGCGGCCCCGCCGATGGCCAGGCGGGCACGGGCGAGGACGTCGTCCAGCAGCTGTTCGCGGTCCTGAGCGTCGGCGAGGAAGCGCGGCCAGCGACCCGGGAACGCCCTGGGGGTGGGTCGCAGCATCCGCCGCCGCGCCTGGGTCACCGGTGAGCGCAGCGCGGCCAGGCGGACATGATCGAGGAAGTCCGGCGCGATCCGGGCGTCGGCGTCGAGCACCACGGCCAGCCCCGACAGGGACGGCGGCACGGCGGCGAGGGCTGCGCCCTTCGAGCCGCTTGCCACGTGGAGCGGGAGCACGCGCGCGACGTCGGCCAGGCCCGTGGCGCGGATGGCGTCCGTCGCCAGCGCGCCGGTGCCGTCCCGCGAGGCGTCATCGATCACCACGATCTGGAGCGGACCGCGTCGAGCCGCAGCGAGGTCGGCGATGAGCCGGGCGATCACGGGGGCCTCGTCGCGGGCTGGGACGAGGATCGTGACTGGCTGGGCTCCGGGCTCGTCCTCGCCGCCGTGATGGCCCGTTGGGCGGCCAGGGCGGCCTTCGCAAACCGAGGCGGCCGGGTCAGCCCTCGACCAGTAGGCCAGGGCCGCGGCGACCAGCGGGATTGCCGCAGCGGCGGTGCGCACCAGGACGGCCGGGCGCGGTCCCCCCAGCCGGTAGCCCGCCACGACGGCCATGGCTGGCAGGGCCACGGCAGCGCGCCGGACGGCGGCGGGGCTCGGCGCGGACCGCATCGCGCTGACGCCCCGATCCGAGGCTGGGGCGATCAGGCGCGGCATCGCGCGAGGATAGCGCCACCCGGAGCCGTCGGGCGGACCCGTCGGGCGGAGGTGCGGGATGCGGCTCCGAAGCCGGGAGCCGATCCCGAAGCCCGACACGCCAGCGCGGTACGATGGGCGTCCCGGCGACAACCGCCGCGCCGGCCCTCCCTGACGCCCACCGGAGAACGCCATGACCCTGCCGGACGCCCGCCTCGAGCGGCTCGCCGTCGACACGATCCGAACGCTGTCCATCGACGGCGTCCAGCAGGCGAACTCGGGGCATCCCGGCGCCCCCATGGGCGCGGCCGCGATGGCCTTCGCCCTCTGGACCCGGCACCTGCGCCATGCCCCGACGCATCCCGACTGGCCGGACCGCGACCGCTTCGTCCTCTCGGCCGGCCACGCGTCGATGCTCCTCTACTCGCTGCTCCACCTCACCGGCTACTCGGTCACGCTCGACGACCTCAAGGCCTTCCGCCAGTGGGGCTCCATCACGCCCGGCCACCCCGAGTACGGCGTCACGTCGGGCGTCGAGGCCACAACCGGCCCGCTCGGGCAGGGGCTGAGCAACGCGGTGGGCATGGCGATCGCCGAGCGCAGGCTCGCGGCCGAGTTCAACAAGGCCGGCCACGACGTCGTGGACCACCACACCTACGTGATCTGCTCGGACGGGGATCTCCAGGAGGGACTCAGCGCAGAGGCGTCCTCGCTGGCCGGGCACCTGCGTCTGGGCAAGCTCGTCGCGCTCTATGACGACAACCACATCCAGCTCGACGGCCCGACAGCCCTGGCGTTCACGGAGGACGTCCTCGGCCGGTTCGACGCCTACGGCTGGCACACCCAGCGCGTCGAGGACGGGAACGACGTCGCGGCGATCAGCGCCGCGATCGAGACAGCCAAGGCCGATCCCCGCCCCTCGATCATCGCGGTCCACACGCACATCGGCTTCGGCAGCCCCAACAAGCAGGACAGCCAGAAGAGCCACGGCGCGCCGCTCGGCCCCGACGAGGTCCGCCTCACCAAGGAGGCGTACGGCTGGGACCCGGACAAGACGTTCTACGTCCCGGAGGAGGCCCAGACGCTGTTCCGCGCCGCCGTGGGCGAGGGCGAGGCGCGCGTCGCCGCGTGGAATGCGAAGCTCGACGCCTACGCCGCCGAGTACCCCGCCGAGGCCGCCGAGCTCCGCCGCCGGATCTCCGGGCGCCTGCCCGCGGGCTGGGACGCCACGCTGCCGGTCTGGGAGACGGGCTCCGAGGTCGCCACCCGCAACGCGAGCCAGGACGCCATCCAGGCGCTGGCCGCCACGCTGCCCGAGCTGTTCGGCGGCTCGGCGGACCTGTCCGAGTCCAACCTGACCGACGTCAAGGCCAACGGCCACGACCACTTCGAGGCCGACAGCCCCGGGCGCAACCTCCGCTTCGGCGTTCGCGAGCACGCGATGGGCGCCATCGCCAACGGCCTCGCCTACCATGGCGGGTTCCTGCCCTACGTGGCCACGTTCCTCACCTTCAGCGACTACATGCGTGGGGCGGTGCGCCTGGCCGCGCTCTCCGGCCTGCACGTGACGTACGTGTGGACGCACGATTCGATCGGCCTCGGCGAGGACGGACCCACGCACCAGCCCGTCGAGCACTACGCGGCGCTTCGCGCGATCCCGAACCTGTGGTTCGTCCGGCCGGGCGACGGCAACGAGGC
>JBBIIL010000047.1:6844-8833 GCA_037446495.1 Chloroflexota bacterium
CGCGTCGTGAGCCTCCCGTGCTGGGAGCGCTTCGACGCGCAGGACGCCGCCTACCGCGAGTCCGTCCTGCCGGCCGCCATGCGCAGGCGCGTGACCGTGGAGTCCGGCGTGTCGATGGGCTGGGAGCGCTACGCCGGGGACGAGGGCGCCGTCCTCGGCCTCGACCGGTTCGGCGCCAGCGCCCCCGCCGGCACCATCGCCAAGGCGTTCGGGTTCACCGCGGACAACGTGGCGACGATCGGCCGGGGGGTCGTGCGCGACGGGCTGCGCGGGCGCGTCGGCGTGAGCGGGCCGGTGGCCGGCGAGCCCGCCCACCACCACGGCTGAGCCGGGGTCCGACAGGCAGCCGGGGACGGACAAGCAGGAGGACCGCAACGATGCGCGTCGTGTTCGCGGCCGACCACGCCGGGGCGGCGTTCAAGGCCGAGCTGATCGGGAAGCTGCGCGCCGCCACTGGCGACGCCCACGAGCTGATCGACCTCGGCGGCGACGGCTCCGACCCGCTCGACGACTACCCCGACTTCGCCCAGGCGCTGGGCCGCGCGATCCAGGACGGCCGCGGCCAGCGCGGGATCCTGATCTGCGGCTCGGGCGTCGGCGCCTCGATCGCCGCCAACAAGCTGCGCGGGATCCGGGCGGCCATCTGCCACGACACGTACTCGGCGCACCAGGGCGTGGAGCACGACGACATGAACGTGCTCACGATGGGCGCCCGGGTGATCGGCGCCGAGCCCGCGCTCGAGTGCTCGCTGGCGTTCCTGGGCGCCGTCTTCAGCGGCCAGGAACGGCACCAGCGACGCCTGGACAAGGTGCTCGCGATCGAGGCCGCCTCGATGGGCGGCGGCTAGCCGCGTGGACGCGCGCCGGGAGGTCATCGATCGGCTGGTCGCCGCGGGGATCCCCGCGTTCGTGACGGGTTCCGAGGCGATGGCCGTCCTGGGCTTGGGGTATCGCGCCACCAACGACATCGACCTAGTCCTCGACCTGGAGCCAGCCCAGTTCGACCGGGTGCTGCGTCCGGCCTTCGAGCCCGAGTACCTGGTGGCCGCACTCCTCCACGTCGGACGACGCTGGCTGAGCAGCGCGATCCGCAGCCGCGGTGAGGTCTACAAGGCCGACTTCGTCATCCGCGAGCCGGACGCGTGGGGCGCCGAGGCGATGGGGAGGGCATTCGAGGTGGACGACCCTGGGCTCGGCGCGGTGCGCGTCTCGACCGCCGAGGACCTGCTGCTCGCCAAGCTCGAGTTCGCGGACGGCGACCTCGACGGGCTGCACGGCCGCGACATCGGCCGCCTCCTCGCGGCGCGGTGGGAGCGGCTCGACCACGCGTACGTTCGGCGTCACGCGGCCGGGCTCGGCGTTGCGGACGTTCTTGCGGAGGCGCTGCGTCGTGCCGGGACCTGACCAGTTCGAGCGCGAACTCATGGAGCTGGAACTGCATGAGGACCCGCGGGCGCGCGCCGCGAGACTCGCCAGCGGGCGCTGGATCACCCAACTGCGCCTGTGGGCGGCCATGGAGCGCGACGGCGTCACGGAGCCGGGTGCGCGGGCCGCCTTCCTGTGCCACGCGCTGTACCCGGACCTGTCAGAGGATCTCGTGCGCCGACTCGTCGAGGCCGTCCGTGCGCAGGCCGTCGCGGGAGAACCGCCGCTGCGCCGGCCGGCGCGGGCCGCGGACACCGTGGGCGAGGCGCTCGAGGCGCTGATGGCCGAGTTCGGCTATCCGGTGGAGGCCTGAGCCGAGGACAGCCTGCCGACTGTTCGGGGCCCGCTCAGCCGCCCAGCGGTTGCACGGTGCGCTGGGTGCACGATCCAGTCTGCTAGCGGCCGGGATGTGCGCTGCGGGGCGTCCCCGGGGCTCCCGGCCGCACGATCCAGTCGCGCGGCGGCCGAAATGTGCCAGCAGCGCACCATGCGGCCGCCTGGCGGCTGAACTGCGGGATGGCGGGGAGTCGGGCGGGGGCGGAGCAGAAGCATCCCTTTGGCCCG
>JBBIIL010000047.1:8933-22838 GCA_037446495.1 Chloroflexota bacterium
CCAAGTCTGAGCTCGGGAAGTCGCCTCGCCGAGCTGGGACGGCATCGCGCCGTCGCGCCCGGGCCTATGCTCTACGGGACAGCAGCCTAGGAGTCGCCCGTCGATGCCCACCAACCCGCTCGAGACCGAACGCTGATGGCGCGAGCGAAGTCCGCCGACGCTGGGCCGGCCGCCAAGTCCGAATCGCCCGCCCCGGCACCCGCACCCACCGCCCCCAAAAAGGACGCCCCGCGCACGATGCGCGAGCTGCGCCAGGCCACCGAGTCGCGCCGCAGGGCGAGGGCCGAACGCGGCGTCGACAACCCGCTTCGCGAGGGCCTCCGCCTGGAGCGCGTCCCGGATCCGAACATCTTCGTGCTGTTCGGCGCCACCGGCGACCTCGCCCACCGCAAGGTCATCCCCGCGGTGTTCCAGCTGTGGCGCACCCACCTGCTGCCGCACGAGTTCACCATCGTGTGCGTCGGCCGCCGCCCGTACACGGACGACGCGTTCCGCGCCCAGCTCAAGGCCAGCCTCGATCGCTTCTCGCGCGTGCTGCCGGTGGACCAGGAGGAGTGGGACGACCTGGCGGGCCGCATCCTCTACCACCACGGTGACTTCAATGACCCCGCCACGTACACGGCCCTCGCGGACCGCCTCGATGGCATGGACGTGGAGCGCGCCACCCGCGGCAACCGGCTCTTCTATCTCGCCACGCAGCCGTCGGCGTTCCCCGAGATCATCGCCCAGCTGGGCCGCGTGGGCCTGGACCACGAGCGCCACGAGGGCGGCTGGCGGCGAGTGGTCATCGAGAAGCCGTTCGGCCGAGACCTCGAGTCCGCGATCCGGCTCAACCGGGAGGTGGGCAAGGTCTTCCGCGAGCGGCAGGTCTACCGCATCGACCACTACCTGGGCAAGGAGACGGTCCGCAACCTGCTGGTCTTCCGGTTCGGCAACGGGATCTTCGAACCGGTCTGGAACCGCAGCTACGTGGACCATGTCCAGATCACGGTCGCCGAGTCGATCGGGGTCGAAGGGCGCGGCTCGTTCTACGAGGAGACCGGTGCGAGCCGTAACTTCCTGCAGAACCACCTGCTCCAGCTGCTGAGCCTGGTCGCGATGGAGCCGCCCACGAACTTCGACGCCGACGCGCTGCGCGACGAGAAGGTCAAGGTGATCCGCGCGATCGGAGAGATGACACCCGCCCAGGTGCGCCGCGACGTGGTCCGCGGCCAGTACGGTCCGGGCTGGGTGTCCGGCAAGCCCGTCGTGGGGTATCGCCAGGAGCCCAACGTGGACCCGGCGTCCGAGACCGAGACGTTCATCGCCGCCCGCCTGATGATCGACGACTGGCGCTGGTCCGGGATCCCGTTCTACCTGCGGATGGGCAAGCGGCTCCCCAAGCGCGCCACCGAGATCGCCATCCAGTTCAAGGAGGTCCCGCACCAGCTGTTCCGGGACTCGGCGTCGGAACCGGAGCCCAACCTGCTGGCGATGCGGATCCAGCCCGACGAGGGGATCATGCTGCGGTTCGGCGCCAAGGTGCCGGGCCTGGGCATCGACGTTCGCAACGTCACCATGGACTTCACCTACGGTTCGGCATTCCAGACGGACTCGCCCGACGCGTACGAGACGCTCATCCTCGACGCCCTGCTGGGCGACGCGTCGCTGTTCACCCGCGCCGACGAGGTGGAGCAGGCCTGGTCCATCGTTGACCCGATCATCTCCACCTGGGCCGAGGAGCCGGCGCCCGACTTCCCGACCTACGAGGCGGGATCGTGGGGCCCCGAGGCGGCGGACGACCTGCCGGCGCGCGAGGGTCGGCGGTGGCGGCGGATCTGACCGGCGTCGGGAAGCCGGCGCCAGGGTCGATCATCGCGGTGGGCACGCGCACGACTGGCGGGCGCATCGAGCCCGTGGGCCCTCCACGCCCGGGCGAGCCCCAGCTGCGCTGGATGTCGCGCGCCACGACGATCGACGACATCGAGAAGGAGCTCAGCCGGATCTGGGCGCAGCCCGCGACGGGCGTGGAGGGCGGGGACGGGCCCTCGCCCCGGCATGCGGCGACGCGAACCAGCGTGATGAACCTGGTCATCGTGGCGGGGGACGGGGAGACCGGCGCGCGGACAGCCGAGACCATCAGCCGGCTCGCCGGTCGGCATCCGTCGCGGACGCTCATCGTGCTGCTCGCGGACCCGGACGGTCCTCCGTGGCTCGACGGGCGCATCCAGGCGCACTGCATGCTGCCGCGCGCCGACGCGCCTGAGTCCTGCACCGAGATGGTCTACCTCACGGCGGGCGGCGAGACGGGCCGGCATCTGGCCGCGCTCGTGACGCCGCTCCTGGTCCACGACCTGCCGGTGACGACATGGTGGCCGGGCGAGCCGCCACTGGGCACCGAGGTGGCCGAGGAACTGTTGGAGCAGACGGACCGCCTCGTGGTGGACGGCTCCACCTGGACGTTCGACGGGCTCGGGCGGCTCGGCCAGCTCGCCGCGCTCTACGACCACCACCCGCGCATCTCGATCCGCGACTTCGCCTTCGTGCGCCAGTCGCGCTGGCGCGAGGCGATCGCCACCGTGTTCAACATGCCCGACTTCCTGCCCTACCTGGGCTATGTGCGGCGCCTGTCGGTCACCTACGGCACCCGCGACGAGACCGGCGCGCCGGGCACGACCAACGTGGTGAAGCCGCTCTACCACGTGGCGTGGCTGGCATCGCGGCTCGGGATGAAGGTGCTCGTGCCGCTGACCCCGGTGGTGTCCAAGGGCCCGGCGCCACGGCTCCGACCAGGCGAGAAGGCGCCGCTCCACCGCGGACTGGCCGCCAAGCTGCGCGATCCGCGCTCGGGAGAGGTGGGGGTGGTCATCCGGCCCATCGCCTCCGGCGCGCCGGCCGGGACAACCCTTCGGCTGGAGATCCTCGCCGAGCGGCGCGGCTCGGAACTGCGGGCGGACGTCACCGCCGAGGCCGAGAACGTCCACGTCCACGCGTGGCTCGATGGCGTGGAGGCGCTCGACCGCACGTTCAAGGCACCCCGCCGCGGCGACATCGACCTGCTCGCCGAGGCGCTCGAGGGGGGCAGCCGCGACACCGTGGCCTCGGGCACGATCCGCATGGCCGCGAGGCTGGGCGCGACCGGTGCTTCGCTTGCGGCCCACCCTGACTGATCTCGCCCGCCCCGCCCCGCCCCGCCCCAGATGCTGGAGACCGCCCGATGACCAAGCCCGTCCTGTCGATCGTCCCGTCGGCCGCCGACGTGTCCTCGGCTGCGGCTGTGTTCATCGTCCGCACCCTCGCCCAGGCGGCCGCCGAGCGCGGCGTCGCCCACTGGTGCACCACCGGCGGCTCGTCGGCGCCCGGGATCTATCGTGCGCTGTGCGCGGCGCCGCTCCGCGACGCGCTCGACTGGTCGCGCGTCCACACCTGGTGGGGCGACGACCGGTTCATCCCCGCGGGCGGGGAGCTCTCCAACGTGACGCCGTTCGCCGATGTGATGCTCGAGCCCGCCACAGGGCTGCCGGTCACAGCCGCCAACGTCCATCCGATTCCCGTCGGCGCGATCGTGGCGAGCGGCGGAGGGCCTGCCGATGCCGCCGCCGAGTATGGAGCCGAGATTCGTGCGGCCGGGCCCGCGGTCGGCGCTGACGGACTGCCGGCATTCGACTTGATCATCCTCGGCGTGGGGCCGGACGGACACATCCTGTCGGTCTTCCCCGGGTCGGCGGTCTTCGACTCGGCGGCGTGGGTCGAGTCGGTGCCCGCGCCCACCCACGTCGAGCCGCATGTCCCGCGCGTCACCCTCAACCCGTCCCTCGTCCGCGCCGCCCGCTCCGTGCTGGTGGTGACGGCCGGGGTTGGCAAGGCGGACGTGCTGGCGCGGGTCTGGGCCGGCGGCGATCCCCGGGAGCTGCCGCTCCGGACCACGCTCGCGGCGAACGCGACCTGGCTGATCGACGAGGCGGCGGCCGCGAACCTGCGGTGAGCCGGTGATCCGGCCGCTCCGCGCGCTCGCGACACCTCCCCGCAACCGTGGATCGGGCTACCATCGTGCCATGACCGATCCCGCGTCGGCCCCGGCCGACACCCGTCCCTACTCCCCCGGCCTCGAGGGCGTCATCGCCGGCGAGACCTCCCTCTCGTTCATCGACGGTGAGGCGGGCCGACTCCTCTACCGCGGCTACCCGATCGGGGAGCTGGTCAAGGGCGGGTCCTACGCAGCGGTCGCGGAACTGCTGTGGACCGGCGCGTGGACCCCGACGGCGAAGCTCGCGTGCCAGCCGGTGTCGCCCGCGGTGCTGACCGCGCTGCGCGCCCTGCCGAAGGTCGCCAAGCCCATGGACGCACTGCGGACAGCGGTGGCGGTCTGGGGCGCGGAGCACAATCCCGGCTGGCCGGCGACGGCCGATCAGGCGCGCTCGCTGACGGCGACGTCGCCGTCGGCCCTGGCCGCCTTCGCGCGGATCCGACAGGGCCTCGAGCCGGTGGCGCCCGATCCCGACCTCGATCTCGTCCCGGGCTTCCTCTACCAGCTCAACGGCGAGGCCCCCTCGGCGGAGGCGGCGCGCGCGCTGGATGCGTACTTCATCGTGGGCGCCGAGCACGGATTCAACGCCTCCACGTTCACCTGCCGGGTCATCACCTCCACGCGGGCCGATCTCGCCTCGGCCGTCGGCGGCGCCATCGGCGCGATGAAGGGACCGCTTCACGGCGGTGCCCCGTCCGAGGTGGTGGAGCAGATCCACGAGGTGGGCTCGCCCGAGCGCGCCGAGGACTGGGTCCGGGCATCGGTGGAGCAGGGCGTGCGGCTGATGGGCTTCGGCCACCGCGTGTACCGCGCCTACGACCCCCGGGCCGCGGCCCTGCGTGAGGTTGCCGAGTCCATGGAGCACCAGCCCGAGTGGCTGGCGCTCGCGATCGCAGTGGAGGACGTGGCCCTGCGGGTGCTTGCCGAGAAGCACCCCGAGCGCGCGCTCAAGACCAACGTCGAGTACTACGCCGCGCCCGTGCTCATGGGTGTCGGCCTCACGCCGGACCTGTTCCCGGCCACGTTCGCGCTGGCGCGCCACGCCGGCTGGACCGCGCACGCCATCGAGCAGGGCGCGGCGAACCGGCTCATCAGGCCGGACGTGCGCTACATCGGCCCGGCCGAGCGGCACCTGCCGACCGTCGAGTCGGATGGCGGACAACGCGCGCTCTGACCGGCTGACGGCGACGAGCCTGCGAAGGTTCGATTCGCTCTCGACGAGCTGTGTGACCCAGTAGACGGCGACGAGACGCCTCCAGCCCGGATGGACGGCTGACGAGGGCTGGCTCGCACGCCAACGCCACCGGATGCGAAGGTTGCACGATCCGCGTGACCCACCGCATGCTGTGGCGATGCCTGGTTCGAGCGATCGCGATCCCGACGCGCCCAGCCTTGGTCCGCGCGACGACGAAGCGCCCCTTCGAGGTGCCGCTCAACCGGCGGAGCGCCAGCGGTCAGCGGTGCCGCTGCTGATCCTGGCCGCGGTCTTCCCCGGCCTGCCGCATCTGCTTCGCGGGCGCCGCGCCTGGGCCGTGTTGCTCGCGCTCCCCGTCCTCCTGCCGGTCCTCGCGATCGTCGTGCTGGCCATCACGACCGGCGGCATGTCGCTGGCCGCCCGCCTCCTTGACCCTGCCGTCCTCACAGCCCTGCTCGGCGTCCAGGCGGTCCTGCTCGCCTGGCGGCTCTTTGCCATCGGAGCGGTCCGGGTCCTGGCGCCACTGCACGCCCGGGCCTCAACCGTCGCCGCGGTGCTGGTCGCCGTGACCCTGGTGGTGGTGCCGCAGGCGGTCGTGGCGGGCCTCACGGTCGACGCGCGCGATGCCGCCGCCGCGGTCTTCGCGCCCGCGAGCGAGGGCGATTCCTGGGTCCCCGATGCCACGCCGCCCCCGGTCGCCTCAAACGACCCGGACTTCGCCGCGAACACACCCTCGCCCTCGCCGGACGCAACGACCACGCCGAGCGCATCCGCGACCGCCTCGCCATCGCCGGCCGTGCAGCGCGTCAACGTGCTGCTGATCGGCGTGGACGCGGGCGTGGGGCGGACCACGTTCCTCACCGACTCGATGATCGTGGCGTCGCTCGACCCGGTCGCGAGGACCGTCTCCATGGCCTCGATCCCGCGCGACATGGTGGACGTGCCGCTCCCCGACGGGCGCACGTTCAAGCAGAAGATCAACAGCCTCGTGTCCTATGTGAGCTGGAACAAGGCCAAGTTCCCGGGCGCCAAGGACGGCGAGTCGGTGCTGGCCGCCGCGGTCGGCACTCTGCTGGGCCTCCGGATCGACCTTTGGGCCGAGGTCAACCTCGGCGGCTTCGCCTATCTGGTTGACAGCGTCGGCGGCATCAACATCAAGGTCACCACCGCCTTCTGCGACTACCGCTACAAGGAGTACGGGATCGAGGGGTTCACGATCTCGCCCGGCTGGTGGCACATGAACGGCGACCAGGCGCTGGCGTATGCGCGGGTGCGCAAGGCGGCGGGCGAGAGCGACTTCACCCGTGCCGCGCGCCAGCAGGAGGTCATCGCCGCCCTGCGCGACCGGATCGTCCGCGGCGGCTTCCTCGACAACCCGGCGCAGTTCCTGCAATCGGCCGGACAGACCGTCCGGACGAACGTCAAGCCCTCGTTCATCGCGGACTGGATCGACGTCGCGAGCCACATCGGCCGCGACGACGTGTACCGGATCGTCATCGACCATCCGCTGGTCAAGAGCGGCTCCGACGTCCGGGGGTCCATCCAGATCCCCGACGTCAACGCGATCCAGGCCATGGCTGCGCGCCTCTTCACGCCCACCGGGACGCGACCGACCGGCTTCGACACGATGCCCGCGAACGGCACCGGGGCGACCAGGAACGCCTCGTCGTCCTCGGACTGCGGGCGAACGCCCGCGCCCACGGCCACGCCGAGGCCCAAGCCCGCGCCAACGGCCACGCCGTGGCCGACCCCGACGGCCGAGCCGAGCGCCATGCCGGATCCGATGCCGACCGAGACGCCGACGCCGTCGCCCGCCGAGGCCACACCCGCGCCGTAGCAGTTCGGCCGGAGGCGGCCCGCTGGCAGGGAGCCGGCGGCGTCGGGTGCGGTCCGGAGTCAGCGACCCGACGCAGCCGCGCCCGCCCGTCGCGCCGCGCCGTACGTCGCCAGCGCTCTCGCGCGGGCCTCGGCGTGGTCCACGATCGGCCGCGGGTAGTCCACGCCGATCCGGCAGCCCGCCTCTGCCTGGGTCGCGGCGTCCATCGCCCACGGGTCGTGGATGTGCACGACCGGGACCCGCGCGAGCTCGGGGACCCAGCGGCGGACGTAGGCGCCGTCCGGGTCGAACTTGCGGCCCTGGAGCACGGGGTTGAACACGCGGAAGTAGGGCTGCGGGTCCGTTCCCGTGGACGCAGTCCACTGCCAGCCCCCGTTGTTGCTGGCCACGTCGCCGTCGGTGAGGTGGCGCATGAACTCCGCCTCGCCCAGGCGGCGGTCAAGCAGCAGGTGCTTGGTCAGGAACGACGCTGCGATCATCCGGGCGCGGTTGGGCATGAACCCGCTCGCGCGAAGCTGCCGCATCGCCGCGTCCACGACCGGGTAGCCGGTGCGGCCCTCCGCCCAGACAGCGAGGTCCCCAGGGGCGTCGCGGGTCTCGAGAGCGGCGAACGCGGCGAGGAACGGCTCGTCGAGGACGCGGGGGTGGTGCCACAGGACGTGGGCGTAGAACTCGCGCCAGGCGACCTCCGCCGTGAACACGCGACGGCCGTCGCCGGGGCCAGCGGCCCGCTCCGCCACCTCGAGCGGCGAGAGGAGGCCCCACCGCAGATCCTGCGACAGACGCGAGGTGGCGTCGAGGTCGAGGCGGTCGCGCGTGGCGTCGTAAGCCTCGGCCGGCGCCCCCGAGCCTCCGGTGCCTGCTGCCAGCCAGCGCGCGAGACGCTCGCGGGCGGCGCGCTCGCCGGGTGCCGGAATCAGCGACGGGTCCGCGGTCGGCCGCCCGAGATCCGGGACGGGGTCGCCCGGCCCGGTGAACCCGCGGACCCGGTCCGGTGCCGGCAACGGCGCCCGGCGCGGCGTTGAATCCCAGGCGCGTCGGAACGCCCCATACACGCCGAACGGGCGGCCCTCGGCATTGGCCAGCGCGTCCGGCTCGTGGACGTACTGGCCGCTCTTGGGGTGGAAGCCGATCCCGTCCCCAGTCAGCCGCTCGGCGACCAACCGGTCCCGCCGCCGCCCGTAGGGCGTCGCGTCGCGGGTGACGAACACCTGGCTCGCGCCCGCCTCGCGCGCGAACGACGGCAGGACCTCCGTGGGTCGCCCCCGCAGGATGCGGATCGGCGCGCCCAGTCCGGCGAGGGTCGCGGCGAGCTCGGCCACGGACTCGCGCATGAACCAGGCTCGATTGGCCGACGCCCAGCGCCCCGCGAGCAGCCGCTCGTCCACGACGAAGACCGGGATCACGCGGTCCGCGGCGGCGAGCGCGGCATGCAGCGCGGGGTGGTCGTGGACCCGGAGGTCGCGGCGGAACCAGACGATGGCGGTGGAGGTCACGCCACTCATTCGCTGACGAGGCCACAACGGACGGGTGCGATGATCACCCGCCTGTAGGACCAGTTCCAGCTCCGACTGCCCGACCCATGCCTGGGCGTGCTCACCGGGGCGGCGGGGTCGGGCAAGTCCACGCTCGCCGCACGGCACTTGGCGCCGGACGAGGTCCTCTCGTCCGACACCTTGCGTGAGCAGATCGCCGGGAACGCTGACGACCAGCGCGCGACCGGCCCGGCGTTCGCCGCGCTCCTCGGTGACGCGGCCGCGCGATCCTCAAGCCGACGTCCCGATCGAGATCAGCGTGATCGCCGTCACCGTGAGCACGATGCCCAGGACGTGGCTGCGCGTGACCTTCTCGTGGAGCAGCGTGAGCGCCAGCAGCACGGTGGTCACCGGGTAGAGCGACGACAGGATCGTCGCCAAAGCGAGCGCGCCCACCTGCGCGGCCGAGATGAACGCCACGTTGCCCAGCATGTCCAGCGCGCCCACCACGGACAGCCTCGCCACGTCGCCGCGGTGCATCCGCCACGGCTGTCGCCACAGGACGATGAGCACCACGAGGATCACGGTCTGGACGCCCCGCAACACCACGAGCGGACCGAACTGGCCCGCGCCCGAGAGCTGGCCGATGCAGATGTTGAACCCGCCGATCGCGATCCCCGCCAGCAGCGCCCACTCGACGCCGGATGGGCGGTCTGCCTGGTGGCCCGGAGCCCGGGTCACCAGCACCACGGCGAGGAGCGCGGTCGCGATGCCGAGCACGGTCAGTCCGGTGGGGACGCCCTGGGTGGCGAAGCCCACCACCACCGCCGCCACGGCCCCGACGACACCCGTGACCGGCGCCACCACCCCCATGCGGCCAACGGCCAGCCCGCGATAGAGAGAGGTCATGCCAACCACGCCGCACAGCCCGGCACCGATCGACCAGACGAGGTCCGGGCCGGCCGGCACCGGCTCCCCCCGTGCCATCGCGATGACAAGGGCGATCGCCATGCCGAAGGCCTGCGTCGTGGCAACGACGCCGAAAAGCGGCACTCGGCGACTCAGGAGGCCGCCGCCGAAGTCGCCGGCACCCCAGGTGATCGCGGACGTCAGGCCCAGGAGGACGGTGGCGAGGCCAGGTCCAAGCTCAGGAATCCGCCACCCCCTGCGGCCCGTCGAGGGTGATCACCTTGTCGGCGAGCCGATCGAACCGCTCGGAGGCGGTGAGGTAGACCACCTGGAAGTCCGGGGTGAGCTCGCGGATCACGGCTATCGCTCGCTCGGCGCGATCATCGTCGAAGGTGACGAGCGGGTCGTCGAGGAGCAGCGGCGGGCGCCGGTCGCCCATGACCAGGCGCACGAGCCCCAGGCGGGCTGCGAGGTAGACGGCGTCCAGCGTGCCGTGTGAGAGGTCCGTGACCGACACCC
Organism: Chloroflexota bacterium; assembly: GCA_037446495.1. Lineage (GTDB taxonomy): Bacteria > Chloroflexota > Limnocylindria > Limnocylindrales > CSP1-4 > CAIXZV01. Next base: position 18,875 of record JBBIIL010000047.1, read on the forward strand.
AGTCGCCTCGCTCGGTGGAGCGCACCTCGAACCCGAGGGCCGCGTCATCCATGCGGACCTCCCGGTAGCGGCCACCTGTGACGCGCGCCAGGTCCTTGACCATGCGCCGCTCGAGGAACCTCGTGGCGCGCGCCATCGTGGACTGCTCAGCAGCGTCGAGCTCCGCCAGCGTCCGCGAGAGGATCCGCTCGCGACGCTGGAGCGTCGCGAGGTCGTCGCGCCACGTCGCCAGTCGCTCGGCGAGGCCGGCAACGTCCTCGGCATCCGCGGGGTTCTGGTCCACGCGCGCCCTGGCCGTCGACTCGTCGTCCCGCACCCGGTCGGCCACGCCCTCGGCGTCCCGGACCTCGAGCTCCAGCCGTTCGCGCGCCCGCGGCTCCCTGCCGATGGGGCCCAGCGCCTCGAGGGCAGTCGTGGCCCGCTCAATCTCGGCGGCGGCCGCGTCGCGCTTCGACGGCAGCGTTTCCAAAGGAGCGTCGCCGACGAGGCCCGACAGGCGCGCCCGCCCGTTGTCGATCCTGGCGACGTGCGCCGCCTCGGCGGTGAGCCGCTCTTCCGCCTCGGGCGTGCCCGGCAGCTCCAGCCTGGCGAGGACCCCATCGCGCTCGGTGCGGTCCCGCTTCAGCTCCTCCTCCATCTCGGAGCGGCCGCGCAGCCGCCGCGTGACCTCCTCGTCCTTCATCTGGCGGTCAACCCGGTCCCCATTGCGCTCGCGAAGCCCACGGACGCCGAGCAGTCCGCCGACTGCGGCAATCACGATCCCGACGATCCCGGGAACAGCGCCCAGGCTCAAGACCCCGACCACCTCGAGCAGCGTGCCGACTGCGGCAATCGCCACGCCTGCCCCGGCCAGCACGAGGGCGAGATGCGATCGCGGCTGCCACCTGCGCTCCGGCGGCAGGTCGAAATCGACCTGGACCTCGCCGCCGAGCATCTCCACCAGCGCAGCGACGCGCCCGTCGAGTGAGCGCAACTGCTCCACGGCGGGGCGCAGCTGCGCGAGCGGCATCGGCGAGGGATGCGTGTCGTCGAGCGCGACCAGCTCGTCGCGCAGGGCGATGGCCTCGCTGTAGCGGTCATGGCGACCCTGCGCGTCATCCAGCTGGGCGTTGAGCCGCTCCGCCTGACGGGCCTTCTCGAGCTGCACCCGTCGCTCGGCGAGCGCCGACTCCGCGTCTGCCCGCCGCTCCTTCGCCGTCGTGTGGGCCTCGCGGTCGCGTTCGAGGCGGGCGAGCCCCTCCTCGCCGCCCGCCAGTCGTCGCTCCGCGTCGGCCACGGCCTCGGCGGCAGTGGCCAGCCGTCCCGGGCCCCCGTTCCGCTGGGCCATCTCCGCCAGGGCAGCCTCGAGCCGGCGTCGGGCGCGAGCGGTGCTGCGGTCGGCGCCGCTCATCGAGGCGGTGAGCCGGTCGCGGAGGGTTGCCTCGTCCCCCTGGACCTCCGCGAGCTCGGCCTGGCGCACCGACGCCGTGGACCGCAGGAACCCCTCGGTTGGCAGGCCCGACAGCTGGGCGAGCGCCTCCTCGGCGCGGGCTGCGTCGGAAACGGCCACGCCGTCAACCTCGAGGCGGGTGGTGCCGGCGGCGCCCGCGAAGACCTTCGCCAGTCGGCCGCGGTGGGCGCTGCCGTCCTCCGCGTCCCAGGTGAACGTGATTGCAACCGCCGGAGCCTGGTCCGGCTCGGCGCCCCACGTTCGGAGGCTGTCGAGGTCCGGCGAGGTGCTCGTGGCCGACCGCGTGAGGACCAGCTCGAGCGCGCGCAGGAGCGTGGACTTGCCGGACTCGTTGGGGCCGCGGACCACGGTCATGCCCGGGTCCAGCGACCACTCGGCGTCCCGGTGCCGGCCGAGGTTGCGCAGGGACAGGCTGGTGATCCTCACGACGCCACCTCCGCCCCGGCCAGCAGCCGTCGACCGAGCCGCAGGACCTCGCGCAACTCCGCGGCCTCGTCTGCGGCATCCGCCGCATCGGTCGCCTCGAGCTCGGCGATCCTGCCCTCGACATCTCGGGTGAACGCCCCGGCGATGGTCTCCGGCGGCGGCAGGGTGCCGGCGGTCAACGGTGGCCGGCTGTGGTCGTCAACGCGCAGGTGCAGGCAGGCGGCGCGCAGCGCGTTCTCGACCGCGGCAGGATCGAGCTCCAGATCGTCGGCCTTCTCGCCCACCACCCGCACGTCGAGCGCGAGCTCCGGGTCAGCGATGGCGCGCAGCCGGTCAACGAGATCGTCCTGCGAGGTGAGCGAGCCAGCGTCCACCTCCAGCTCGCGGTGACGGGAGGAGCCCACCAGCCGTGTCTCGACGGTCACCGTCTTGGCCCCGTTCCGCTCGTCGAGCGTCACGAGGTTCACGGTCCCGGGCAGGGCGCGGTCGACGGCCACCTGTTCCGGCGACCCGGAAACCGCCCAGGTCGTGGCACCCGGGCGCCCGCTCGCTGCCGTGTGGTCGTGGCCGACGGCCACGTAGTCCAGGCGGCTCGCCTCGAGCGTTGCCGGCGCGACCTGCCCGGGGGCGTTGCCCACTGCGGCATGCAGCAGGCCGACCCGCCAAGTCGATGCGGGCAGTTGCAGCCCGTCGAGGTCGGGGAAGGCGCCTGACGCAGACTGCGCGTCGCCCACGGCGCCGAGCGCCACGGCATCGAGCGAGTCCAGGCGGACCCAGGGCCTTACGGGCGTCAGGACGGTCAGCATCGTCGGGCCGACCAGCGCCGGGAAGTCGTAGGCGCGATAGACCGAGGAGCGCGTGTACGCGTCATGGTCGCCCGGCAACAGGACGATGCGGATCCGCGCGGCGGCCAGGCGCCCGAGCTCGGCCACGGCCCGCTCGACGCTCCGCCGCGACGCGGTGTTGGCATCGAACAGGTCTCCGGCGATCAGAAACAGGTCCACGTGCTCCGCGAGCGCCAGATCCACGGCCCTCCGCAGCGCCGCATGCTGGCGCTCGCGAAGGGCAGGTGCCGCCTCGCCGAGGTCCTCGTGACGCGCCCCGAGATGGACGTCCGCTGTGTGCAGCAGCCGGAGCATGCGCCTTGCCGCCTCCCTCACTACCGATGCCGACGCCGTGTGGGCGGCCCGGCTCCGTCCTGTGCGGCGGGCCGACCGGGCCCCGCGTGCGGCCGCTTCCCCACCCGTCCCCGCCACTCAACCGCACGTACGGTCGGCAGCGGGCGGGACTGGGCCAGTCACCCGCGGGACCCGGCTGCGATCCGGGCGCCCCCATCGCTCCCGGTCGCTCCGCCGAATCTGCGCGGTTATTGTGACAGGTCGCATGTCAGCGGCCCACGAGGATTCCCCTCGCGTCCCCGGCCGTCCCATATGCTGGGCTTCGTCCACCGCAACCTCGGAGCGGTTGCAAGGAAGGCTTAATGCCACCGGCGACGAAGCCCGGTGTACGTTGACCTGACCACCACCGGTGCGCCCCCCAGGGAGCTGGCACGGATCCGTGGACGTGGTCCGGCGTACTCCCCGCTGGCGAGAGCGTCCTTGGATCCTTCCCTAGCAGCGCACCCGAAGTCCCGCGCCCCGGGAGGAGCTGCTCGTGTGACGTATGCCGATCAGACGATGGTCTGCGTCGATTGCGGCGTGGAGTTCATCCATTCCGCAGCAGACCAGGAGTACTACACCCAGAAGGGGTTCACCTCGGAGCCCAAACGGTGCGCATCCTGCCGCGCATACCGACGGGCGACACGCGACGGCTCCGGCGACGATCGCACGTCCGGCGCGCCGCGGGGCTTCGAGCGTGCCGAGGACCGGGGCCCGCGCGAGTACTTCGTCGCCATCTGCACCAGCTGCGGGAATCAGGCCCAGGTGCCCTTCAAGCCGCGCATGGACAAGCCGGTGTACTGCAGCGACTGCTTCCGGCAGATCAGGCCCGACTAGGGGCGCCGTCGGCGGGCGGGCGCGGGGCGCCGTCGGCGGGCGGGCGCCGTCAATGGGCGTGGCGCGGGGCGCCGTCGGCGGGCGGGCGGCCGTC
>JBBIIL010000048.1:0-22355 GCA_037446495.1 Chloroflexota bacterium
GCGGTTGGGTCAGCCGACCGCCCGCCATCTCTGGCCGTCCCAGGTCCCGATGGCTCGCGCCGCGTCGGCGCCCTCGAGCGCTCGCTGTCGCGCCGCCGCCGACGCGACCGTCTCGCCCCAGCCCGGCGGCACGAGCCCAGGCGCCAGTTCGCAGAGCGGCGCCAGCACGAACAGCCGGCGCCGCGCCTCCGGATGGGGGACGGTCAGCGGGAGTCCCGCCTTCGCGGGATCCGCACTCCGGCCGGCATCCAGTCGCTCCACCGAGACCGCGTGCCGGCCGAACACCAGCAGGTCCAGGTCCACCTCGCGCGGGCCCCAGCGATGCCGCTGCTGCCGTCCGAACCCGCGCTCGAGGTCCTTGAGTAAAACCAGCAGCGCGGAGGCCGCAGCGTCGGCCGCAGTGCCCGACCACACGGCAACGTCCAGCGCAACGACCGCGTTCCGGAAGTCCGGCTGGTCGAGCACCCCCACCGGCGTCGTCGAGTAGAGGCGCGACACACCGCGCACGTGGCGCCCCGGCAGCGCGTCGAGCGCGTGGACGGCCGCGGCCAGCGTTGCGGCCGCGTCGCCCACGTTCGCCCCGAGCCCGATGTACGCCCGCACCCGACCCACGGCGCGTCGCCTCCCGCTGGGTAGACTCCGGGCATGCCCCCGGTCAGCGTGCTCATTCTCGCCCCGGCCGCGTCGCCCGCCGCCGGCCCGCTCACGCAGGTCCTCGACGAGGCGCGCGCGGCGCTGGCCGAGCACCATCGGCGGGCATTCCTCGACGCGGGCGCTGCCGATGCCACGATCCGCCGCGAGCCGCCCGACGATACCCCCTTCGGCGTCCGCCTCCGCCGCATCTCGGCCGAGACGCTGCCGGTGGGCGCCGTGGGCCTGGTGGTCCTGGGCGCGGCCTCGATCCCGCTCGCCACGCTGGCAGACCTGCGGGCGCTCCTCGCGGCCGCCGCGGCCGACGCACCGCAGGCCCTCGCCAACCAGCGCTATTCCGCCGACGCCGTGGCGCTGGCCCGCGCAGACCTCGTCCTGCCCACGGTTCCGGTGGACCTCGAATCGGACAACGCCCTGCCGCGGTGGCTCGCCGAGGTGGCTCGCATCCCTGTTGGGGACCTCGGTGCGCGCCGCCGCCTGGCGATGGACGTGGACTCCCCGCTTGACCTGCTCCTGCTCGGCGGGGCGCCTGGGCTGGTCCGGGCCGGCCTGCCGATGCCATCGCCCGCCGACGCCCAACGCGTGCGCCAGTGTCTCGCACGCCTTCGCGCCATCGCGCTGGACCCCGGCGCCGAGCTGCTCCTCGCCGGCCGACTCTCATCGGCCGACCTCCGCTGGGCCGAGCGGCACACGCGCTCGCGCACGCGTGCCTTGATCGAGGAGCGCGGCCTCCGCACCGCCGCCGCCGGTCCCCTGGTCGGTCGCCCCAACCGCCGTCCGCCTCGCACGGTGCTGGGCGAGCTGCTCGGGCGCGACGGTCCGGGCTCGCTCGGGCGGCACATCGCCGAACTGGCGGACGGCGCGCTCTTGGACAGCCGCGTGCTGCTGGCCCACCGATCGGGCGCCAACGAGCGCGACTGGCCCTCCCCCGAGGACCGGTACGCGAGTGACCTGCTCCTGGCCGACCGCGTCCGCGACCCGTGGCTGGCCGAACTGACCGCCGCCGCCGCCGACGCCCCCGTACCGATCCTCCTGGGCGGCCACGCGCTCGTCGGTCCGGGCGCCCGACTCGCCCTCGCCGCGAGGGACGCATGACCGGCGTACCCGGCTTCCGCATCGAGCCGCTTCCCGACCCCGAGGCGGTGGGCGAGGACGACGTCCTGGTCGAGGCACTGCGCGCCGAGATCCGCCGTGACGGCCCGATCTCGTTCGCCCGCTTCATGGCCCGTGCGCTCTACGAGCCCGGCCACGGCTACTACCGCCGAGACGAGCCAGGCCCGGGTCGCGGCGGTGACTTCATCACGGCCCCCGAGGCGCATCCGATCTTCGGCGCAGCAGTCGGGCGGCTGGTGGCGCAGGCGTGGGATGCGCTGGGGCGGCCGGAACCGTTCACCGTCACCGAGCTGGGTTCTGGCACCGGCGCCATGGCCGCGGGCCTGCTCGGCGGCCTCCGCGACGACGCCAGCCCGCTGCTCGACGTGCTCCGCTACCGCCCGATCGAGGTGGAGCAGGCGCGGCTCGAGGCGCTGGGGACGCGCCTTGAGACCGACGGCCTGGACAGGTGCCTGACCGACGAGGCCGCCCCGGGCGCATCGGCCGAGACCGGGGCGGTCGTCGCGAACGAGGTCGTGGACGCGCTGCCGGTCAACCGGGTGGTCGGCCGCCCCGGCGGGCTGCGCGAGCTGTTGGTGGGCCTGGACGACCGGGGCGACTTCGCCGACGTGGAGTCCGAGCCCACGACGCCGCTCCTCGCGGAGCGCCTTGCCGCCGAGGGAGTGACGCTCGCCGACGGCCAGCGCACCGAGGTCTGCCTGGCGATCGACGACTGGCTGGCCGACGCCACCCGCCACCTCGGGCGCGGGATCGTCGTCCTCATCGACTACGCGGACGAACCCGCCGCCCTCCACGGCCCGACCCGGCCCGCCGGCACCCTGCGCACATTCGCCCGCCACGCGGTGGGTGCGGACCCGTTCCGCCACGTCGGGCGGCAGGACCTGACCGCGACCGTGGACCTGGCCGCCATCCGAGCTGCCGCCACACGAGCCAACCTCGTCCCACTGGGCGAGACCACCGCCGGCGAGCTGCTGGCCGCCGCCGGCAACGACCTGCCCGGCCGGTACCTGCACCGCGATGGCGCCACGCTCCAGGACGCGCTCACCCTGCGCTCGGCGCTCGCCCGCCTCCTCGACCCGCGCGGCCTCGGCGGGTTCAAGGTCCTCGTCCTCGGCCGCGGCATGCCGACTGACCTGCGCCTCGGCGCCCTCCGCCGGTTCGCCAGGCCGGGTGGGCCCATCCCCTGACGCAGGTCTTGCGGCGGATTTGAAAGGTCCGGGCGGCCCCCCAGGAGGATCTCGACTCCCTCTCGGGGCGGCTTTCCGCTGGTAGAATGCCGATGCCGTGTGAGCCCGAATGCCCGCGCGCGCCCCAAGAACATGGCATCGCGAACGAGGGTCGGGAACCAGCAACCGGCACCGCCCCTCGTCCGACCTCGAGGACTCCGTGGACCAGAACCAGCTCGGCAACCTCTGGTACGTCGTCGGGTTCGTCATCGCCGGCACGGGATTCGTGTTCGGGACGATCGGGCTCGCGTGGCTGATCACCCACCGGACCCGCGGCGACGAGCACAAGGGCTACCCGTACGAGTCGGGCATCGACACCTTCGGTGACAGCCACGCCCGGTTCGGGATCTCGTTCTACATCTACGCCCTGATGTTCGTGGCCTTCGACATTGAGGTCGTGTTCATCTTCCTGTGGGCGCTCATCTTCCAGGACCTGCTGTTGAGCGGCTTCATCAGCATGCTGATCTTCGTGGCCATCCTGATGCTCGGCCTGGCCTACGCCTGGCGCAAGGGTGTGCTGTCGTGGCGATGACCCCGGACGGCCCCGCCGACGCAGTCCGTGACGTCGCCGAGGACCAGGTCATCGGCGGCGACGCCGCCCTCGTCGCGGCCACGCCGGGCGACCTCAGCGCCCCGATCATCGTCCCCAACACCCTCTGGTCGTCCACCAACCCGGGCGCCTACCTGAGCACCGCGCCGGCGTTCACCCACCTGCGCGAGCTCGAGGGGTCGGACCTCATGCTGTCGGACACCGCGCGCTGGGGTGCGCTCGAGGTGATCCCGACCAAGGCCGACCTGATTCTCGACCTCATCCGGATGAACAGCCTGTGGCCGCTCCTGTCGGGGCTCGCCTGCTGCGCCATCGAGATGATGTCCGCTGCGACGTCCAAGAACGACATGGACCGCTGGGGCATGTTCCCGTTCCGCGCGAGCCCCCGGCAGGCGGACGTGCTGATCGTGGCGGGCACGCTGACCACCAAGATGGCGGGCCCGCTCGTGCGCCTGTGGGAGCAGATGCCGGAGCCCAAGTGGTGCGTGGCGATGGGCGACTGCACCTGCTCGGGCGGCCGCTACAAGCGCTCCTACTCCACCATCGAGGGCATCGACCGCGTCATGCCGGTGGACGTCTACGTCCCCGGCTGCCCGCCCCGCCCCGAGGGCCTGATCTACGGCATGATGAAGCTGGGCCAGCTCGTCAAGGAGCGCCGCGGCCACTGGGACGAGCACCGGATCGCCCCCAACGTGCCCCAGGACGTCTAGCCGTGGACCGCACGCTCAAGTCCCGCCTCGAGGCAAAGCTGGCCGGCCGGCTGACCGGCCCCGTGCGCCAGCGCCAGGACCAGACCGAGATTCGCGTCAAGCCCGCGGACCTGATCGAGGTCATGCGCGTCCTGCACGACGACCCCGATCTCGAGTTCGTCATCCTCGCCGACCTCGCTGGCGTGGACACCGGCGACACGCTCCAGACGGTCTACCACCTGTGGTCGAACAAGACCCCGGACTGGTTGCGGATCATCGCCGAGGGCCTTCCCCGCGAGGACCCGCGCGTCCCCTCGATCACCGGCCTGTGGCCTGGCGCCGAGTGGAGCGAGCGCGAGGCGTACGACATGTTCGGCATCGTCTTCGAGGGCAACCGCGACCTGCGGCGCGTCTACATGCCGCCCGACTACGCGAGCTACCCGCTGCGCAAGGACTTCCACCTGCCCGACGATTCGGCACGCGGTCCGGGCGGCGGCGTGCGCCACGTGGAGCAGCCCTATGCGCCCGTCCAGGGGACGGAGCACAGCATGCGCCGGACGGTGAAGGCGTGACCGCCCCCGCGCAGCCCGGCTTCCCGCAACAGTCCCAGGACGATCCGCGGGTGACGCTCGACGCCCAGATCGGCCAGTACGAGCCGGTCCCGCCGTACCCGCCGCGCACGGAGCGCGAGGCCGAGTTCTACACGCTCGGCGATGGCGAGATGTTCCTCAACATGGGCCCTCAGCACCCGTCCACGCACGGCGTGCTGCGCGTCGTGCTCAAGATCAGCGGCGAGAGGGTGGTGGACCTGGACCCGGTGCTCGGGTACCTGCACCGGGGCGTCGAGAAGCTGTGCGAGAACAGCGACTACCACCACATCATCAGCCAGATCGACCCGCTCGAGTACGTGAGCTCGCTGTTCATGGAATGGGCGCCGGTGATGTCGTTCGAGAAGCTGCTCGACGTGCAGGTCCCGCGCCGCGCCGAGTACATCCGGGTCCTCACGGGAGAGCTGCTCCGCATCGCGAGCCACGCCCTGTTCCAGGGCTGGATGGCGCTGGACCTCGGCGGCCTCACGCCGATCCTCTACTCGTTCATCGAGCGCGACGAGATCGTCGAGGCGCTGGCGGCCCTGACCGGCCAGCGGATGCTGTTCAACTACTTCCGGGTCGGCGGCGTCAACGGCGACCTCAACCACGAGTTCCTGTCGCGCGTCGGCGACTGGATGAGCCGCGCACTCGTGCAGCACGAGGCGAACATCGGGCTCCTCAACGAGAACGAGATCTTTGTCCGCCGGATGCGCGACATCGGCCGGGTGGACCGCGACATGGCGCTCCGCATGGGCGTGACCGGCCCCAACATCCGGGCCTCCGGCGTCCCGTTCGACGTCCGCCGCGCCCATCCGTACTCGGTGTACCCGGAGCTCGAGTTCAACGTGCCCGTGCGCGGGACCAAGAACGGCGGCGACTCGCTCGACCGCTACCTGCTCCGCCTCGACGAGGTGCGCGAGAGCATCCGGATCATCGACCAGTGCCTCCACGGAATGCCCGACGGGCCGGTCATGGCCCGCCTGCCGCGCCTGATGCGCCCGCGCCCCGGCCGCGCCTGGGCCGCCGTCGAGTCGCCTCGCGGCCTGTTCGGCACCTACGTCATCTCGGACGGGACTGACCAGCCGTTCCGGTTCCGGATCCACGACCCGTCGTTCGTCCACCTCCAGCTCGTCGGGATGCTGATGAAGGACAACCTCATCGCGGACACGATGGCCGTCATGGCGAGCCTCGACCCGGTCATGGGCGGGATCGACAAATGACCGCGCTGAACCGCTCCCTGGGTCAGGTGACGACGGTCGGCAAGATCGTCATCCCGCTGCTGGTGCTCATCCTCGTGGTGGGGCCGCTGGCCACGGTGTTCCTGGCGACGGTCATCGGGCCGGGCGTCGTGAGCATCGTGAGCTCGAACCTGGGCATCTTCCGGTTCGTGCTCGCGATCACGGCCATCCTGGTGTTCAGCATCCCGGCCGCCTTCATCATCATCTACATGGAGCTCAAGGTCATCGCCTACATGAACCTCCGTGTAGGCCCCAACCGCGTGCTTCCCGCCGGTGCCGCCCACTCGGTGGTCGCGGGCCTGAAGGTGCTGTCCAAGGAGGACTTCAGTCCCAACGGCGCCGACCGGCTGGTGTTCACCTGGGCGCCGGTGCTGGTGTTCCTGACCGCGGTGATGACCTTCATGGTCGTCCCGTTCGGCCCCGGGCTCGTGGGGGTGCCGCTCAACATCGGCCTGCTGTACCTGTTCGCGGTGGGCGGCATGACGGTGGTCGGACTGCTGCTCGCCGGCTGGTCGTCGTTCAACAAGTACTCGCTGCTCGGCGGCCTCCGCTCGGCGGCGCAGGTGGTCTCCTACGAGATCCCGCTCACGCTCTCGGTGGTGGGCCTGATCCTCCTCGCCGGCACGCTGTCGATCGACTCGATCTCCCGCCAGCAGGCGGGCTGGGTGTGGGACTGGTTCGTGTTCCGCCAGCCGCTGGGCGCGCTGATCTTCTTCATCGCCGGCGTGGCCGAGGCCAACAGGACCCCGTTCGACCTCACCGAGGCGGACTCGGAGATCGTGGCCGGCTTCGCCACCGAGTACTCGGGGATGCGGTTCGGCTTCCTGTTCTTCGCCGAGTACGTGAACGTGTTCATCATGTCGGCGCTGATCGTGACCCTGTTCTTCGGGGCCTGGAACGCGCCGGTGGACGTCAACGGGTTCCTGGCCTGGCTGGGCTCGGTGACCCACACGGCGATCGGCCCCATCGGCTCCGTCAACCTGGACCCCGGGCAGCTCGGCCTCGGCCTGCTGCTGGTGGTCGCCGTGGCGCCGCTGCTCGTCACCCTCGCGCTGGCCGCGCCCTTCTACATGCGCAAGGACCACCTGCCGGCCTGGAAGGCGCTCGTGGTGGGCTTCGTCCTGTTCAACGTCCTGGTGATGGGCCTCCTGGGCCTGATCGCCTACGTGGACTGGGACTGGGTGGCCGGACTGGTCTGGTTCATGCTCAAGGCCTTCACCTTCGTGTTCGTCTTCGTCTGGATGCGGGGCACGTTCCCGCGCGTGCGCATCGACCAGCTGATGGGCTTCGCCTGGAAGTGGCTGCTGCCCGCGGCGCTGCTCAACCTGTTCGTGACCGCCTTCGCGATCATCCTGATCGATTCGCTCCACAAGTCCGGGGTGATCCGATGACCACCGTGCCCGGCATGGGCCTCGTCCGTGGCATGGGCCTGACCCTGACGCGGTTCTTCAAGCCCAAGGCCACGATCATGTGGCCCGAGGAGCAGGCCGACGTCGCGCCCAAGTTCCGCGGCCGCCTCCAGCTCCTCTACGACGAGTACGGCACGCTCAAGTGCGAGACCTGCTTCCAGTGCGCCCAGGCGTGCCCCATCGAGTGCATCGACATGGGCGGCATGGACACCCGCGGCCGGTTCCACGTCCACTGGGGCCCGCCCGAGACGTACGGCGAGCGGCGCGAGGAGTCCGCGATCCGCCGGTCCGGGCGGCCGGTCGCCGACGCCGAGTTCACCCGGTTCGACGCCATCGACCTGAGCGCGGTGGACGAGATCCTCGAGGCGCACGACTACGACCCCAAGGCGCTCCTGCCGATGCTCGAGGAGCTCCAGGCGGCCTACGGCCACCTGCCGGTCGCCGCGCTGAAGCAGCTCTCCCGGCGGACCGGTGCGTGGTACGCCATCGTGTACGGCGCGGCCACGTCCTATCGGCACCTCCGCCTCGAGCCGCCGACGGTGACCGCGGTCCCGCCTGCGGGCGAGGCCCACAAGGCCGCCGAGGCGGGCTACCTCTCCGCGCTCGACGCGGCCCTGGACGGGAAGGCGAGCCGATGACCGCCTTCCTGACCACGCCGCCCGCCTGGCCGACGATCATCCTGGCCCGCACGAAGGCCATCGCCGCCGACCCCTGGGACCTTGACGCGGCGGTCCGCGCTGGGGCCTTCGAGGGGCTCCGGGCCGCCGTGCGCACAGGCGCCACGGGCACGATCGCGGAAGTGGCGGCATCCGGGCTTCGGGGTCGCGGCGGCTCGGGCTACCCGACCGGCGACAAGTGGCGCGCCGCGACGAACGTGGACGCGGACCAGCGCTACGTCATCGCCAACGGCTACGGCGCGGACCCCGCGACCCAGATCGACGCTGCGCTCATGGCCGCGGACCCGTGGGCCGTCATCGAGGGCCTGGTGATCGCCGCGTTCGCGGTCGGCGCCAGCGAGGCGATCCTCGCCGTCCGCAGCGATCAGCCGGGGCTCGTCGCGAGGCTCGAGGGCGCGGTCGCCGAGGTCGAGGCGGCGGGCTTCGCCGGACACGATGTCGCAGGCTCCGGCCGCCGGGTGACGGTGACCGTCCGCGGGCTCCAGGGCTCGTACATGCTGGGCGAGGAGACGGTCCTGATCAAGGCGCTCGAGGGGAAGCGCGCGGCGCCCGACCAGCGCCCGCCGTACCCCACGGAGCGGGGCCTGTTCGACCGCCCCACCGTCGTCAACAACGTGGCCACGCTGGCGGCGGTGCCGTGGATCCTGGTGCACGGCGCCGCGGCGTTCGCGGCCGTCGGCTCGACGGACGCCCCCGGCACCGCGCTCGTGCAGCTGCGCGGCCCGGGTGGCGCGGGCATCGCCGAGGTCCCGATGGGCGCGTCCCTGGGCGAGATCACCGCACTGGTCGGCGGCGCCGGCGCCCATGGCCTCAAGGCGCTCCTGGTCGGCGGCCCCACGGGCGGCTTCCTGCCGGCGGACGCCCTCGACACGCCCTACACCTACGCGGCCCTCCGGGAGGCCGGCGCCCACATCGGCTCGGGCTCGATCGTGATCGCCGACGACCGCGCCTGCATCGTGGACCTCGCGCGCCTCCTCACCCGCTTCGCCGCCGACCAGGCGTGCGGCAAGTCGATCCCGTGTCGGATCGGGCTTCGGCGCCTGTCCGAGATCGGCGAGCGCGCGGCGGCCGGCACCCCGCGCGCGGGCGACGCGCAGCTCGCCGCCGACCTCGCGCACGACGTGGCCGCCAGCGCCCTGTGCGACCACGAGCGCACGGCGACCTACGCCCTTGCGTCGGTGCTGCGCTACTTCCGCACCGAGCTTGACGACCACCTGCTCCGCAGCACCTGTCCCGCCGGCGTCTGCACGCCGATCGCGGTGGCGGGCGGTGCGGCGTCCCCGGGAGCCAGCGCATGACCGACCTCGCGATCCGTCCCGCCGACGAGGCGCCGATCAAGAACCGCGAGGTTCGACCGGACCAGCCGTCCAGCATCGACACGATCACGCCCCGCGACGATTCGCTCGCGGAGAAGCTGATCACCACCCAGTCGCCACAGCGCCCGCAGAGCACGCCCCGCATCCGCATCGAGGTGGACGGCCGGCTGGTCGAGGGCTTCGAGGGCCAGACCATCCTCGAGGTCTGCCGCGACAACGGGATCGAGATCCCGACGCTCTGCTACGAGCCCAAGCTGCCCGGCTTCGGCGCCTGCCGGATGTGCGTGGTGGAGGTGGAGGGCGAGGCGAACCCGCCGATCAGCTGCTCGCGGCTGGCCGAGCCGGAGATGAAGGTCCAGACGCAGACGGACGAGCTGCGCCGCCTGCGGAGGACCAACCTCGAGCTGATCTTCTCGGACCACAACGCGTACTGCCTGCCGCCGTGCCAGAACAAGTGCCCCAGCCACATCGACATCCCGGGCTTCCTGCGGGCCAATGCCGAGGCCAACTGGCGCGAGTCGGTGCGGATCTTCAAGCGCACCATCCCGTTCCCCAGTGTGCTCGGCCGCGTCTGCCCCGCGCCGTGCGAGGAGCACTGCCGTCGCGACGAGGTGGACGAGGCGATCGCCATTCGCGACAGCCACCGCTACGCCGGGGACCAGGTCCTCCGGGCGCTTGCCGACGAGGGCGTCGAGCCGCCGGTCCCGTTCGAGAAGCAGGCCCCGTCGGGCCGCCGCGTCGCCGTCATCGGCTCTGGCCCCGCCGGCATGGCGGCAGCGTACTACCTGCTGCTGGCCGGCCACGACGTGACCGTGCTGGAGCGCGACCCGGCGCCCGGCGGCATGCTCCGGTACGGGATCCCGCAGTACCGCCTGCCCAAGGTGGAGGTCCTCGAGGCCGACTACCGGTCGGTGGAGCTGCTCGGCGGCAAGATGGTCTGCAACCAGGAGCTGGGCAAGGACTTCACGCTCGACGACCTCGGCCACCAGGGGTACGACGCGGTCCTGCTCGCGATGGGCTGCTACGACACCAACAAGCTGGGCATCCCGGACGAGGACGCCGATGGCGTCATCGACGGCCTCGACTACCTGCGGACGGCCACGCTGGGCCTGCCGTACCCGGGCCACGCGGGCAGTCGCGTCGTCATCGTGGGCGGCGGCTTCTCGGCGATGGACGCGAGTCGCACGTCCGTCCGCCAGGGTGCCGGCGAGGTCACCCTCGTCTACCGGCGCGACATGAAGGACATGCCCGCCGCCTCCGAGGTCCACGAGGCCATCGAGGAAGGCGTCACCACGATCTTCCAGGCCGGTCCCACCCGCGTGATCAAGGGGGCGAACGGCAAGGTCGAGGGCATCGAGTTCATCCGGATGGCCCTCGGCGCGCCCGACGCATCCGGCCGCCGTCGCCCCGAGCCCGCCCCGGGCACCGAGTTCACGATCCCCTGCGACCGCGTGCTCCTGGCGATCGGCCAGGGCCCAGACCTGGGCTGGTTCGGCGCCGGCAACGACGGGGTCACCGCCAACAAGCAGCGCCGGATCAAGGCCGACGCGGTGACGTTCGCCACAGACCGCCCCGGCGTGTTCGCCGCCGGCGATGTCCGGACGGGCGCGGCCACCGTGGTCGCCGCGATCGCCGAGGGCCGACGGGCCTCGTACGCGGTGGACGCGTTCCTGCGCGGGATGGACCTCGCCGCGATCAAGACCCGCCAGCAGCTCGCCGAGCCGCAGCCGGAGTTCCTCTCGATCGTGCCGTTCACCGGCGAGGTCAAGGAGCCGCGCTACCGCCTCAGGGCGCTCGAGGCGGAGGACCGCGCCACCAGCTACATCGAGTACGAGATCCCGTACACCCGCGACGAGGCCGTCGCAGAGTCCACCCGCTGCCTCCAGTGCACCTGCGAGGCGATCGGGTTCTGCGACCTCCGCCGTCTGGGCATCGAGTACGGCACCACCCTGCGGACGCTCGAGCCGAAGTACCACCAGGGCGCCGGGTACCGCTCGCTGACCGAGAACCGCTTCACGGGCGTCAACCACGACTACGTCCGCGACGACAGCCACGCGTTCATCCTCCGGGAGCCCGCGCGGTGCATCGACTGCGGCCGGTGCGCCAACGTGTGCGCCGAGGTGGTGGGCGCCGCCTGCTACGACTTCATGCGGACCGGCTTCGACGCCCTGGTGACGACGCCGCTCGACATGAGCCTCAACGACACGCCGTGCGTGTCCTGCGGCCGCTGTGCCGAGACGTGCCCGACGGGCGCGCTGATGCCCAAGCCGCGCATCCTCCAGAAGTACGAGGTTGACGAGAGCCGCTGCATCCTGTGCGGCATCTGCGTTGACGCGTGCCCCTACGACGCCGTCCGCGACAGCGACCAGTTCGAGCTCAGCCACACGTCCCGCGAGGAGCCGATGATCGACCTCCTCGCGCTGGCAGCGGTCGAACGCGAGACGGAGATGAGCTACATCCGCCGCGAGCGCGACTGGGCCGAGCGGGCCCGGGCCGAGGGCCGCCTGATCGACGAGGCCCGACGCCTGCCCGTGCTGCCCGCCTCGCTGTCGGGACAGCGCTGAGAGGGACGTGTGACGCTGCCTGAGACGATCCCGTTCCTGGGGTTCGGGTGGAATGACCTGCTGTTCATGGTGCTCGGCGCGGTGATGGTCATCGCGGCGCTCGCCGTGGTGCTGCAGCGGGACATCATCCGAAGCGGCCTGGCGATGATCATCTGCTTCGCCGCGCTGGCGGGCATCTACGTGATCGCGGGCACACCGGTGGTGGCCGCAGCGCAGGTTCTGGTCTACATCGGCGCGATCAGCGTACTGGTCCTGTTCGCGATCATGCTGACCCAGTCGAAGGCGGGGCCGCGGGCGCTGGTGTTCCAGACGCAGGCCGTGCCGGCGGCGATCGCCGCGGTCATCCTCGCCCTGCTGATCGGCCTGAGCGTGCTGGCCACCAACTGGCCGGCGCAGGTGGCGACGCAGATCGCATACGCGAAGGACATCGCGTTCGTCCTCCTCCAGCAGTTCACCCTGCCGTTCGAGGTCGTGAGCGTCCTGCTGCTGGCCGCGGTGGTCGGCGGCGTGTTCCTCGCCAAGCGCGAGCGCGGGGGGGGCGACTGATGCTCAGCGCGCTCAACCTCATCTCGCAGAACCTCAACGCATACCTGATCCTCTCGGGGCTCCTGTTCGCGATCGGCGCCTTCGGCTTCCTGGCCAGGCGCAACGCCATCGCGATGCTGATGTCGATCGAGCTGATGCTCAACGCGGTCAACCTCGCGTTCATCGCCTTCGGGGCGTTCCTCTGGGCGGCCAACCCCGCCCAGGCCGCGACGGCGAGCACCATCGCGCTGATCGTCATCGCGTCGGCAGCGGCCGAGGCCACGGTCGGCCTCGCGATCGTGATCGCGATCTACCGGAACCGCAAGACGCCGCTCGTCGACGAGTACGACGCGATGAAGCGGTAGGGGCGCCGACGATGCCGTACGAGACGCTGATCCCGCTCATCGCGCTGCTGCCCATCCTGGGCTTCGCGTTCACGGCCCTGTTCGGGCGCCGGCTCATGCTCAGGTTCGGGCGCACCGCCGCGGAGATCGTCCCGGTGGGCCTGATCGTCGCGGTCTGGGTGATCGCGATGATCGTGGTGGTCCCGGCGCTCCAGCACGCCGAGCCGTTCGGCGAGAAGGGCCTCGACGTCAAGCTCTGGACGTGGATCCCCGCCGGTGCCCTGCAGGTGGACCTGGGATTCCACGTGGACGCGCTGACCGCGTGCCTCCTGATCGTGGTCACCACGATCGGCATGCTGGTGCACGTCTACTCGATCGGGTACATGGCGCACGACAGGGCGACCTGGCGATTCTTCGCCTACCTGAACCTGTTCATGTTCTCGATGCTCATCCTGGTCCTGGCGAACAACTGGCTGCTGGTGTTCGGCGGCTGGGAGCTGGTGGGTCTGTCGAGCTACTCGCTGATCGGCTTCTGGTACCAGAAGCGGTCCGCCGCGCTGGCCGCCAAGAAGGCGTTCATCGTCAATCGCGTCGGCGACGTCGGGTTCGCGCTGGGGATCATGGCGATCTTCGTCAACACCGGCACGCTGAACATCGCAGACTCGCTGGCGAAGCTGACGGCCCCCGGCGCCGAGCTCACGGTCCCGATCACGATCGTCGCCCTCCTGGTCTTCTGCGGCGCGATGGGCAAGAGCGCCCAGTTCCCGCTCCACGTCTGGCTGCCGGACGCGATGGAGGGCCCGACGCCGGTCAGCGCCCTCATCCACGCCGCCACCATGGTCAACGCGGGCGTCTACCTCGTGGCCCGCGCCAACCCGCTGTTCGCCAGCGCGTCGGCAGCCATGACCGTCGTCGCCGCGATCGGCATCTTCACCGCCATCCTCGCGGCCTCGATCGCGTTCACCCAGACGGACATCAAGCGGGTGCTCGCCTTCTCGACGCTCTCGCAGCTGGGCTACATGTTCGCGGCCCTGGGCGTCGGCGCCTTCTCCGCGGCGATCTTCCACCTCATGACCCACGGCTTCTTCAAGGGCCTGCTGTTCCTGGGCTCGGGCTCCGTGATCCACTCGGTGGACGGCGAGCAGGACATGAACCGCATGGGCGGTCTGGCGAGGAAGATCCCGATCACCCACGCCACGATGCTCGTGGGCACCATCGCCATCGCGGGCATCCCGCCGCTCGCGGGCTTCTTCTCCAAGGACGAGATCCTGGGCGAGGCGTTCAAGAACCAGTTCTACTGGGTCTGGATCATCGGCGTGGTGGTGGCGATCATGACCGCCTTCTACATGTGGCGCCTGATGGGCAAGACGTTCTACGGCGAGTCCCGCGTGGACCCGGCCGTGGCGCCCAAGGTCCGCGAGTCCGCCTGGCAGATGACACTGCCGCTGGTCCTGCTCGCGATCCCGTCCCTGCTGCTGGGCCTGGTGCTCGGCGGCGGCGTGTTCCTCGGCCAGCAGGGCATCCTCGCCGGCTGGCTGGAGCCGGTGTTCAGGCAGGCCGAGGAGATCATGGCGCGCACGCCCCAGCCGTTCCAGCTGGCCGGCATCGACGGGGCGCTGGTGCTGATCAGCGTCGCGGCAGCCCTGGCGGGCCTCGTCAGCGCGGTCTACCTGTTCGGGTGGGGCTCGCACAGGGTCAAGCAGGACAAGGTCGACGCCATCTCGTCCGCCAACGGCGCCACGCGGTTCCTCTACCGCGCCTCGCTCAACAAGTGGTGGTTCGACGAGCTCAACGACCTGCTGTTCATCCGGATCGGCGGCCGCGTGGCCGCGTTCCTGTGGTGGTTCGACCGGACGGTCGTGGACGGAACGGTGAACGGCGTCGGGACGGTCGTCAAGGACGCCGGCGGCGGGCTCCGCCAGATCCAGACGGGCCGCGTCCAGAACTACGCCCTGGGCATCGCGATCGGCCTGCTCGTCATGGCGGGCTCCTTCCTGCTGATCATGGGGCAGCCCCGATGACCGCCACCGGGCTGCCGCTCGTCACCCTGGTCACGTTCCTGCCGCTGCTGGGCGCGATCGCCGTTGCGTTCACCAAGGGGTCGCAGCCCAACCAGGCGCGCTACGTCGCGCTCGCGTTCGCGCTGGCCACGTGGGTCGTGTCGCTCGTGATGCTGGGCGCGTTCGTCGCCACCAACGGGCTCCAGTTTCGCGAGTCGTACGTGTGGATCCCCGCCTTCGGGATCAACTACACGGTGGCCGTGGACGGCCTGTCGCTCGTGCTGGTGGTGTTGACCACCACGCTGTCGTGGATCAGCATCCTCGCCTCCTTCTCGCCGATCAAGAACCGGGTCAAGGAGTACATGATCTCGTTCCTGATCCTCGAAGTCGGCATGACCGGCGTGTTCGTGGCCCAGGACCTGTTCCTGTTCTACATCTTCTGGGAAGTCGTGCTCGTCCCGATGTACCTGATCATCGGAATCTGGGGCGGCAAGAACCGGATCTACGCGACGATCAAGTTCGTCCTGTACACCCTCGTCGGCTCGCTGCTGATGCTGGTCGCGATCCTGGCGACCGCGTTCCTCTACCAGTCGGGCCACAACGGCTCCTGGGACAACGCCTTCGACCTGGCGTCGCTGATCGGCTGGGCGCAGCAGGGCCACTTCAACGGCACCTTCGGCATCCTCGCGTTCGCCGCCTTCGCGCTGGCCTTCGCGATCAAGGTCCCGATGTTCCCGTTCCACACCTGGCTGCCCGACGCCCACGTCGAGGCGCCCACCGCGGGCTCGGTGATCCTGGCCGGGGTCCTGCTCAAGCTGGGCGGCTACGGCTTCATCCGCTTCGCCCTGCCGCTGTTCCCGGACGCCGCCCACTGGTGGGCACCGCTGATCATCGTCCTGTCGCTCATCGGGATCATCTACGGCGCGATCGTGGCGCTGGTCCAGCCGGACCTCAAGAAGCTGGTGGCCTACTCGTCGGTCAGCCACATGGGGTTCGTGACCCTGGGCATCTTCGCGTTCCAGCAGCAGGCGCTGCAGGGCGCGATCCTCCAGATGGTCAACCACGGCCTGATCACGGGCGCCCTGTTCCTGCTGGTGGGCGTGATCTACGAGCGCACCCACGACCGCACGATCGCCAAGATGGGCGGCCTGGGCTCCGCAACACCGGTGTATGCCGCGGCGTTCGGGTTCTTCGTCTTCGCCTCGGTGGGCCTGCCCGGCCTGTCCGGGTTCGTGGGCGAGTTCCTGACCCTGCTGGGCACGTTCAAGGCGATCCCCGCGGCCGCCGCCGTCGCCACCTTCGTGATGATCCTCGCCGCGGGCTACCTGCTCTGGATGTTCCAGCGGGTGGCGTTCGGCGAGCTGTCGGAGTTCCTGAAAGGGCTCGGCGACCACCTCACGGACCTCAAGCCCATCGAGGCCATGACGCTGGTGCCGCTGGGCACGCTGGTCGTGGTGTTCGGGCTGTTCCCGGGCCTGATCCTGAACGTGATCTCGGGCTCCGTGGACGCGACGATCGCGGCGGTCCAACAGGCCGCCCCCATCGCCTTGGGCCTGTGGCGGTAGGAGGACACCCGTGAACTTCTCCGACGCCGCCGCCATGGCGCCGTTCATCGCCGCGATCCTCGTGGCCGCTGCCGTCCTCATCGTGGACTTGGCGTGGCCGGGCCGCAGGTCCCTCGCCCTCACCACCACCTTCGTGGGCCTGGCCATCGTGGCCGCGCTGGTCGTGGCCGTCGGCCAGGCGGGGACGACCGCGTTCAACGGCTCCTACCGGGTGGACGCGCTGACCACGTTCCTCGACCTGCTGTTCGTTTCGATCGCGGCCCTGACCGTGGCGTTCGCGCCTGACTACCTCGGCGAGCGGGACCTCCCCATCGCCGAGTTCAACACGGTCCTGCTGTTCGCGATGTCCGGCGCCATGCTCATCGCCGGCTCCGCGGACCTCATCGTGCTGTTCCTCGGCCTGGAGCTGATGGTCCTCCCGGGCTACCTCCTCGCGGGCTACCACAAGACGGACGGCTTCTCGACCGAGGGCGCGATCAAGTACTTCCTCCTCGGCTCGTTCAGCTCGGCGATCTTCCTGTTCGGCATCGCGTTCGTCTACGGCATGACCGGCTCCACGCGCATCGACGCCGTGGCCGGCAACCTGACGCAGGTGGTCGCCGGGACCGCCCCGTTCAGCCCGGCGCTGGGCCTGGGCCTCGCGTTCCTGATGACGGGCGTCGCGTTCAAGATCGCCGCGGTGCCGTTCCACTACTGGACGCCCGACGCGTACCAGGGCTCGCCGACGCCGGTCACGGGGTACCTCTCGGTGGGTCCCAAGGTGGGCGCCTTCGCGGTGATCATCCGGCTCTTCGCCGGGGCGCTGCTGCCGCTCGCGAACGAGTGGAACATCGTGATCATGGTCCTGGCCGCGCTCACGATGACGCTCGGCAACCTGGTCGCGCTGACCCAGGACAACGTCAAGCGCATGCTCGCGTACTCGTCCATCGCGCACACCGGCTACATGCTGGTGGGCTTCGCGGCGTTCGCCTCGGGCCAGATCCAGGGCCTCGAGGGACTCCTCTACTACGGCGCCGCCTACACGTTCATGAACCTGGGCGCGTTCGCCGTGATCGCGGCGATCCAGCGCAGGACCGGCGTCACCAGCAACCTCTCGACGTTCGCCGGCCTCGTCCGCCGCGAGCCGGCGCTGGCCTGGCTGATGACGCTGTTCCTGTTGAGCCTCACGGGCATCCCGCCGACGGCCGGGTTCTTTGGGAAGTTCTACGTGATCCTGGCCGCCGTCCAGGCAGGCGGCTGGCTGACCTTCCTCGCGGTTCTGGCGGTGCTGAACGCGGCCGCGGCAGCGTTCTACTACCTGCGCGTCGTGGTGTACATGTTCATGCGCGACCCCGACGCCGACGTCTCGGTGACGGCCCACGGACGCCTGGTCTGGACCGGGCTCGCGGTGACCACCGTGATGACGATCGTGCTGGGGCTGTTCCCGGGCGTGCTGCTCAGCATCGTCGGCAACGCCGCGAAGATCTTCGCCCACGCGTAGCCGGGCGGGTCGGCGGATGCCGACGTGCCCCTACGGCGTGACGTTCACGCCGGGCAGGATCGTCGCGAGGTTGACCGCCATCTGGTCCGCGCCGACGGAGCCGACGGCGCCCGCCGCGACCACGCCGTCGCCGGTCAGCCAGAAGTGCATCGGCAGCGCGAGCACCTTCCAGTCGGCGGCCGCCGTGCCGGTGTCGTCGAGCCCCACGGGCAGCGAGACGCCGAGCGACTTGAGGTAGCCCGCGACGTCGACGCCGGGCTCCTTCACGTCCACGAGCACGACCGTCAGTCCGGTCGTGGCGTACCGCGCTTGGAAACCGGCCAGCAGCGGGAGCTCGTCGCGGCACTCCGGACACCACGTGGCCATGAAGTTGACCCACACCGGCTTGCCGCGCAGGTCGGCGAGACTGATCGTCCCGCCGCCGAGCTTCGCCACCCTGAGGCTGGGCGCCGCCTGGCCGATGCCGAAGATCTGACTCGTTGACGCGGAGGCCGACGCGGAGGGCGACGCCGCGGCCGGTGCGGACGGCGAGGCGGCGGCCGAGGGGGTGATCGACGGGGCCACGGCGGGTGACGGCGAGGCGGTGGGGATCACCAGCGGAGAGGGCGTTGGGACCACCGGCGCAGGCGCGGGCGGGAGCAGGGCGACGGCTCCGCCGACAGCGAGACCGCCGACGAGGATCCCCGCCAGCAAGCCCGACGCGATCGCGAGTCTGCTCCCCATGCGGCAGGAGCGTACCAGCACCATCAGGTGAGGGTGCGCTTGGGCCGGCGGCGATACCATTCGGCGCCATGCGGACCCTCGCCCAGACTCCTCGACTGCTGATCGCGCTGGTCGCGCTTGCGTTCGCAGTCGTCGCGTGCGGCGAGCCGGCGACCCCGACGCCGGCCCCGGGAGCCTCGTCGGCCGCGGGCCCGGCGACCCAGTCGTCGAGCGCATCACCCGTCGCAACACCGTCGCCCAGCGACGTGCCGACGCCGTCCGAGTCGCCGTCCGAGTCGCCGATGCCCACGCCCACGCCCAGCACCGGGCCGCTCGTGGCGACGCGCGTCGTGGTGCCCGCCCTGGGCATCGACCTGGCCGTCACGAAGCCACCGCCCGCGGGCGTCTACCCGTACTGCAACGTGGCGATGTACTTCGGCAAGCCGCTGGGCCAACCGGGACAGAGCCGCGCGACGTACCTCTTCGCGCACGCCCGCGCGGGAATGTTCGGCCCGATCTACGAGTTGACGATGGTCAAGCGCACGCCGATCAAGATGGTCGGGATGCGGGTGGACGTCTACACGAGCGACAGCATGCGGCACGTCTATCGGATCACGATGGTGCTGCCGCACCAGTTGACGCTCAGTGCGGCCGTGGCCGCCCACCGGGACGAGCTGTGGCTCCAGACGTCCGAGGGCCCTCACGGGACGCCGGGCAAGACCATGGTTCTGGCGATGCCGGTCTCCGTGTCGCCTGCGGACTACGCGGCGTCACACCCGGCGGTGCACATCGTGCGGTGCGGCTACTGAGCCGATGCACACGCTGTCGGGCTACCTGCGGTCCCTGGTCACGCGGCTCGTCCCCGCGATCCTGACCGCGCTCGGCGTTGTCATCGTCACGGCTGGCCTGCTCTCGTATGCCGACCCGACGACCGCAGGCATGATGCCCACGCCGTCGCCGTCCAGCGACGCCGTCGGTCCCGCGCCATCGATCTCGTTCGGCGTCCCGACCGACGGGCCGAGCGGCAGTCCCGGGTCCTCGGCCCTGCCCAGTCCCGCTGGATCCGGTGTCGCAACACGGGTCGTGGTCCCGGCGCTGCGGATCGATCTGCCTGTGGTCCAGGGCCCCAGCGGCTACCCGTACTGCAACGTGGCGATGTACTTCTCCGACGCTCGCCTCGGCCAACCCGGCTCGGGAAAGGCGGTCTACCTCTACGCCCACGCCCGCGACGGGATGTTCGGGCCCATCTACAACCTGACGATGGTTCAGCAGACGCCCAACGCCATGATCGGGATGATCGTCCAGGTCTTCACGAGCGACAACAAGCTCTACCTGTACGAGATCACCAACGTCTACCCGCACCAGCTCAACCTCGACCGCGCCTTCGCGGCCACGAAGGAGGAGCTGTGGCTGCAGACGTCAGAGGGCCCGCACGGCACGCCCGGCAAGACGCAGGTGCTCGCGATGCCACTGTCGGTGGGCAACGCTGACCCGAAGGACGCGCACCCGACGCCGCACCCGCTGGTCTGCGGGTAGTCCAGGCCGAGCACGGATCCAGGCTGTCGGCTGCCGAGGGGTCGTCGCCGCAAGCCCCCGACCGGTGCGCACCTCGACCGCACTCACCGGCGGCGCGAGGCCGGGCAGAGCGGCGGACGAGGGCGGGGATCGGCGAGCGTCTTCGCTCGGACAGGCCGAACAACGGCGCGATCCCACGGAGAACGGGCGCTTCGGCAGCCGAGGCGGCGGCCGGGCTCAGGTCCGCCGGGCCGGGGCTCGTGGCGGCAGGCGGCTCGGCAGCTCAGGGCTCCTGGTCCAGGGCGGTCGCCCCGCGCGCGAGCACACGCCGACGCCCGCCGAGCAGCAGCGCCGGCACGACGGCGATCGCCGTGACCACCGCAGCCAGAACGAACACGCCAACCATGATCTGCGCCGCCTCGCGGGCCGCCCATGCCTCGAGCGCCGCCACCACCTGGCCGTCCTTGAGCGGGCGGTCGCGCAGGTACTCGGGGATGAACTGCTTGTACGCGTCGGCTGTGGCGTAGACCTGGGCGTAGAGGTGATCGATCGTCGTGGAGCCGTACGCGGTCAGGATCGCGAGGCCCACCGCCATGCCTGCCATGCGGGCCACCGTGACCACCGAGGCCGCCGCGCCGTACGCCGACGGTTCCACCGCCTCCGTGGCGGCCGTCGAACGAGGCGTGACGGTGAGGCCGAAGCCGAGGCCGAAGAGCGCGAGGGCGCCCGCCGCGGCGAGGACGGAGGTGTCGGGCGTCCAGCCGGACATGATCACCAGGCCAGCCACGGACGCGGCGAGCCCCACGGCCGTGACCAGTCGCATCCCGAGCGCACGAAGCGCCCAGCCCGAGACGAGGGCGCCGATCGCCGTCGCGGCCGCGAGGGCGCCGAGGGCAACGCGCTGCTCGTCCGGCCCGCCGTAGAGCACGCGGTCCACGAACACCGCCGCGCCCACGATTGCTGTCGCGAGGCCATAGCCGGTCAGCAGCGACACCAGCGCCGCTGACGCGAACGCGGGCCGCCGGAAGAGACGGGGGTCGAGGAAGGGATCGCGCGTCCGGAGCCCGTGGAGCACGGCCAGCGGGATGGCGGCCACGGCGACAGCGGCGAGGGTCCCGGCAACGAGCGCCGGGTCGAGGCCGCCGTCCGAACCCGCAGCCTGCCCGGCTCCGAGGAGCGTGAGCGAGCCGAGCGTCCCCACCAGGCCCGCCGCGACCAGCGACGCGCCCACGAGGTCCACGCGGCCCGTCCTCCTGGGCGTGTCCCAGCCCGCGGACGCTGCCCACGCAACGACGAGCGCCACGATGCCCACCGGCACGTTCACATAGAAGATCCAGCGCCAGGCGGGCTCGAGGAGGGCCGCGGCCGCCGAGCCGGCGGGGATCCCCAACCGCGCCAGCGCGGCGTCGGGGTGGACGAGATCCAGGATCGCAGCCCCCAGGAACGGCCCAGCGGCCATGCCCAGGAACGTCACCGCGCCCACCGCGCCCAGGGCCCGCGGGCGTGCGTGGCCCGTGAACAGGTGCGCCGCCGCCGACGTGGCGAGCGGCACGAGCGCCCCGCCGCCCACAGCCTGGACGAGCCGGGCGGCGATCAGCTGCTCCAGGCTCTGCGACGCCCCGGCCAGCGCCGACCCCACCGTGAACACCGCCAGGGCGGCGAGGAACGGCCGCCGGTTGCCCCACAGGTCGCCCAGACGTCCTGCCAGCGGCATCGTGACCACGTAAACGAGCAGGTAGCCGTTGATGATCCAGGACGCCTCCCGGAGGCGTTGCCAGCCCGCCAGGCTGCCGACGATCGCGGGCAGCGCCACCGCGGTGACCATCAGCTCCAGCCCGGCAAGGAACGCCCCCGCCCCCAGAACGGCCAGGAGGACCGCTGACTCGCCTGACGAGCGTCGTTCCATCGGGGCGAGTGTAGGGCTGGCGGCGGTGGCCGGACTTGGCGGCCCCGATAGGGCTCGGCCGACGGCTCCGACGGGGCCTGCTCCTGGCCGCTTGGTGATGTTCCCCAGCGGGGATGGGACACCGGGGTGGCGTGCCTCCGAGGAGAGTGCGCGTGCCGCCGCGGTCCAACCCGGGGAGGCACCCCGGGGCGCGGCCGCCGCCGGGGAGGGCCCCGACCCCCCAGCTCGCCCGCGACGCGCACCCGCTCGCTCCCCTCCGCGCCCGCTCGCCCGTCCGCGCCCGCTCGCCCGCGCC
>JBBIIL010000049.1:0-21960 GCA_037446495.1 Chloroflexota bacterium
CCCCGGACGGCTCGCGCGTGGCCTTCGTGCGGGTGACGGTCAACGACAAGCGCGACGGCTATGACACCGCCATCTGGACGGTGGCCACCAGCGGCAAGGAAGCCCCGCCCCGCCCGGCCCCCGCCCCGTTCGGGTCGCCCGGTGCCGCCACGCCCCCTGGCGTCCGGGCCCCGCGCCCCCCGTCGCTTCCGGGCCGCGACCCCTGGCGTCCGAGCGCCGCCCCTCCCGTCGCTTCCCGGCCGCCCCGCCCCCCCGTTCGACTGCCAGTCGAACCTTTCGGGCCGATCGCGTCCGAACATCGACGCTGCGGCGAAGAACTGACCGAGATCGGTGCCCGGAGCTCTCCCGGGCGGTCAGAACTTCGACGCAGCGTCGAATAGCCGACGCCCGGGGCGTGGATCCTTTGACTGTGCGTCGAATGCCGGCTGGGGGGCACGGGGCAATGGGCGGGTAAGCCCGGGTTGAGCGGGTCCTGCTTGACTGGCCCCGTGAACGCGAAGCAGGTCGAGCGCGCTTCGGCAAACGTGGCCGCGAGGGCTGCCCGCGCCGTCCGCGAGGACTTGGAGTCCCTGCGCGCGGACGCCGGCATCTCGGTGCCCGAGCTCGCCCACGCGTCGGGTGTGGATACCGCCTACCTCTATCGGATCCTCGCCGGGGAGGCTGCGCCGTCGGACCGAACACGTGCGAGGCTGGCCGTGGCACTCGGTGCCGATCTGGCAGTGCGGCTCTACCCGAACACCGGTCCGCTGGTCCGCGACCGCCACCAGGCGCGCATGGTCGAGCTCCTCCTGCGGGAGCGCCATGCCCGATATCGGCCGTTCACGGAAGTCCGCGTCCTACGGCCGTCGCGCGGCTGGATCGACCTCGTCCTGCACGATCACGCAGCGGCCCTCGCGATGGCAACAGAGGTCCAGTCGGAATTGCGGCGGCTCGAGCAGTTGATCCGGTGGTCGGCCGAGAAGGCGGACTCGCTGCCGAGCTGGTCCGGCTGGCCCGGACTCGGACCGGCGCCACGGATCACGCGCCTGCTCGTCGTGCGCCGAACCCGAGCCACCCGCGCCGTTGCCTCCGACTTCGCGGGCCAGCTTCGGATTGCCTATCCCGCCCACCCGGACGACGCGCTCGCCGCCCTGACGACCGCGACGACGCCGTGGCCGGGCCCGGCGATGGTCTGGGCTGAAGTGACCGCGTCGGGCGCCCGGTTCCTGTCGGGACGGTGAGGTCAAGGGCGGTGACGCGCATCCGGGTGGTAGACTCGTCCGCCTCGGGGCGTGGCGCAGCCTGGTAGCGCACCTGAATGGGGTTCAGGAGGCCGAGCGTTCGAATCGCTCCGCCCCGACCACTCTTCTGAACGGGAGACGGCCCGGCGGACAAGGGACGGCCTGTCGGGCTGCGGCCGATCGGAGTCGGTCGCCGCGTGACGGTCCGGGACGAGGCGCCGCCCGTCGCTGAGCCGATCCCGTTGATCCCCGAATGCGGGCCCTCAAACTGCCGTGTTCGCGAGCGATCAGCCAGCGGCGAGATCGGCCGCGCGGACCGCGCTCTGGAACCCGACCGCCCTGTGCGAGGCGTCGCAGAACGGCTTCGTCTTGGACTGGCCGCAGCGGCAGAGGAAGACCGCCTTGCCCTCGGGGACGTCGATGCGGTTGTCCTCGCCGTCGAGCAGCGTGATAGGACCCACGACCTTGAGGTTGTTGTTGTCGCGAACCGTGATGATGACGTCAGACATGGGACCTCCGGCGTGCTGGGGTTGTGCGAACACTCGATGCCCTGACGCTCTTCGTCGACGGGGTCGCACCGGATCGAGGGCACCGTATCATCGGCTGGAACGGGCGGAGGCGAGGCGGGCGAGGATGACGAGGCAGGCTTCGTGACAGACGTCGGGCCGTCGCTGCCCGGCCGCGTCGACCCACCGACCACGGCCTGGCGCTTTGCCGGCGCCTTCCTCCTCGCCTGCGCCCTGTTCTTCGTGATGCTCGTGGCCTTCGCCTTCGCGGGCCTCGGTCCGCTGGGACTCGCGCCGGCCATCGTGGTCGCGACCGCGGTGACCGGGCGGGTCGCGAAGATCCGGAGCCTGCCGGTGCTGGTCGCGCTGGGCGTGCTCAGCTTCGTGACTATGGTCGTGCTGACCTACACGGTGGCGGTCGTCGTGAGCCTCAACGCAGGGTGAGCCTCAACGCCAGCAGGGCCGGGCCCTGAGCGCCAGGCGTTCCGTCTCGCGGCTCGGGCGAGTCCGCGCTGGCCCACGGGACTAGCATCGGCGGACGGCGCGTCGAGGCCGCCCGTTGGGCGACCGACTCCCGTGGACGAGGGGCGTGACCGTGGTCGAGGCGCAGTCAGCGGCGAAGGGGTCCATCCCGGCGCAGGCGCGGGCGGTCATCATCGGTGGCGGGGCCATCGGGACCAGCATCGCCTACCACCTCGCCAGGCGGGGCTGGACCGACGTCGTCCTGCTCGAGCGCCGCCAGCTCACGGCCGGCACAACCTGGCACGCGGCGGGCCTGGTCACCTCCGCCGGCATGGCCACCGAGACGCTGCTCTGGATGTCGCGCTACACCCGCGACCTGTGCGTCTCGCTCGAGGCCGAGACCGGACAGGCGACGGGCTTCCGGCCGATCGGCCACTGCCACCTCGCGACGACGCCCCAGCGCCTCGAGACGCTCCGCCGCGAGGCCGCGTTCGTCCGGATGTTCGGCGTTGACGATCAGGAGATCTCCGCGTCGGAGTTCGCGAGGCTCTGGCCCGAGGCCAGGACCGACGACGTGCTCGCCGCGTTCTTCGTCCCCGACGAGGGCCGCGTGAACCCGGCCGACCTCGCCCAGGCCTACGCCAAGGGCGCCCGGATGCACGGCGCGCGCATCGTCGAGGGCGTGACCGTCATCGGCATGACGCAGGCGAACAGCCGCGTGACCGGCGTGATCACCGATAGGGGCGCCATCCAGACGGACGTCGTGGTCAACGCCGCCGGGCTCTGGGGCCGCGACGTGGGCGCCATGGCCGGCGTCACCGTCCCGCTCCAGGCCGCCGAGCACTACTACCTCATCACCGACACGGTCCCGTGGGCGCACGCCGACCTGCCGATCGTCGAAGACCCCGACCGGTACGGTTACTACCGCGAGGAGGGCGGCGGGATCCTCGTGGGCCTGTTCGAGCCCGTGGCCAAGGCGTGGTCGCTCGATCGGATCCCCCCGGACATCGCCTTCGCGAGCCTGGAGCCGGACTGGGAGCGGATCACGCCGTTCCTCGACAACGCCATGGGCCGCTTCCCGGGCCTGCGCGACGCCGGCGTGCGAACGATGTTCTGCGGCCCGGAGTCCTTCACGCCCGACACGATGCCCCAGCTGGGCGAGGCGCCCGAGGTGCGCGGCTTCTATGTCGCAGCCGGCCTGAACTCGCTGGGCATCCTGATGAGCGGCGGCGTGGGCGCGACGATGGCCGAGCTGATCGACACGGGCAACGCGTCCGTCGACCTGTCCGGCATGCACGTGGACCGGACGCAGACCTTCGAGACCGGCCGCCGATTCCGGCGGGACCGGGCGGTGGAGCAGCTGGGCCGGCTGTTCGGCGATGCGTCGTTCCCCAACTGGCACCCCAAGACCGCCCGCAACGTGCGTCGCTCGGCCATCCACGACCGGCTGGCGGCGGCGGGCGCCCATTTCGCCCCGTCCTCGGGGTTCGAGTACGCGGAGTGGTTCGCGCCCGACGGCCAGCATCCGGACATCGAGATCGGATGGGGGAGGGACGCCTCGTTCCCGCTCCAGGCCGCGGAGCACCGCGCGGTTCGCGAGGCCGTGGGCGTGCTGGACATGAGCGTCATGGCCAAGGTCCTGGTCCAGGGCCGCGACGCGGAGGCCGTGCTCAACCGCGTCTGCGCGAACAACGTGGCGGTGGCGCCCGGCCGCCTGGTCTACACGCAGTGGTGCAATGAGCGGGGCGGGATCGAGGCCGACCTCACGGTCACGCGCCTGGCCGAGGACCGCTTCCTCGTGGTCTCGACCGACACGATCCACCGGCGCCTCGAGTCGTGGATCCACAGGCACACGCCCGACGGCGCGCACCTGACCACCACGGACGTGACGGCCGGCTGGACGCTGCTCACCGTGCAGGGCCCGCGCTCCCGCGAGCTGCTGGCGGGACTGACGAGCGCGGACCTCTCCAACGCCGTGTTCCCGTACCTCACGGCCCGCGAGATCGACCTCCACTACGCCCGCGTGTGGGCGATGCGCGTGACCTACGTGGGCGAGCTGGGCTATGAGCTGCACGTTCCCGCCGACCAGGCGCTGACCGTCTACGACGCGCTGTTCGAGGCGGGGGCGAGCGTCGGCCTCGCCAACGTGGGCCTGGGCGCCATGGGCAGCCTGCGCATGGAGAAGGCGTACCGCGACTACCAGCTCGACATCGACAACACCGACACCCCGCTCGATGTCGGCCTCGGCTTCGCGGTCGCATGGGACAAGCCGGGCGGCTTCATCGGTCGCGACGCCCTGCTGGCGGCCAAGCGCCCGGGCCCGCCGACGCGCCGGCTGGTCCAGGTCCTGTGTCGCGACCCGGAGCCGCTCCTCTACGGCCACGAGCCGCTCTACCGCGGCGGCAAGCTCGTGGGGCACAACCGGGTCGGCGCCTACGGCCACACCCTCGGCGGAGCCGTTGGCCTCGCGATGATGGAGGACGAGGCCGGGCTCCCGGCCACCAAGGTGGACGGCGACGACTACGAGCTCGACATCGCCGGCACCCGCTACCCGGCCCGCGTGTCCATCAGGCCGCTCTACGACCCAGACCGCGCACGCATCCGCGCCTGAGCGGTCCCGACGGGCACAGGTAGACTCGGGGCGCATGAGCCGTGACGACGCGCGCCTCGACCCGCAGCCCGTGACCGGCGCGGCAGACACGAGTCCGGCTGGGTTCCGAGCGGCGGCCCACGAGGTCGTGGAGCTCATCGCAGACGGTCTCGCGAGCCGGGAGCTACTCTGCTGTGGGGCCGCCACGCCGGCCTAGCCTCGCCAGCGTTCACCAGGAGGTCACCCGTGTCCGAACCCGTCGAGTGCCAGTACTTCTACAGGACCAAGTGGGGCCACCACGACGAGTGGGTGGAGCTCTTCCTGCGCAACCACTGGCCGATCCTCAAGGCGCAGATGGCCGAGGGCCGCTACACCTCGGTCCGCATGGCGACCCCGCGGTTCCACGGCGACGGGCTCGCCGGATGGGACGTAATGGTGTCGATCGTCTATCGGGACTGGGACGCCATCCAGATGCACGCGGACCCGCGGCTGGTGACCCGCCTCTACCCGGACCAGGCGGCCTTCAAGGCCGAGGAGGCGCGCCGCTTCGAGATCCTCGACGCGCACTGGGACGTGGTGCTCGAGGATCAGCCGCTCACGTAACGCTGGCGGCCGATCCGCCGAACCGCGGGGGTTCTCGGGTGACGAGGCCCTACAGCGTGGGCTTGACGACCATCAGCACGACGATGACCAGCACGATCAGCACGGCGATGCCGCCCAGCATGGCCGAGCGCCGCGCGGCGGCCTGGTACGCGGCGGAGGTGGGATCGGCCTCGGCGAGGGCCTGCTGGCGGCGCATCGCGGGCGCGTAGAGCGCCATGCCGATCACCGCGACCACCACGTACAGCACGATCGAGAGCGAGATCCACAGCGACTCGAACGAGAACGCGCCCGTCATCACGGTGGCGATGCCGGCGAGCAGCGCCACGATGTACGACGGATTGGCGATGCGCCGGTCGAGCACCCGCACGTTCTCGATCACCCAGACCAGCCTGTCCTTGTCGCGCCCGGCTCGCGAGTACCAGAACTGGTAGGTGGCGTTGGCTCCGACGGCGGAGATGACGGCGAGGATGTGGATCAGCTTGAACAGGACGGAGATCTCCATGCGTTTGATTGTGCCCTCTATCGGTTCGCGACGCGTCGCCCGACCGGCCATAATGGCGGCCTGACAGCCGTTCGACCACCGGAGGCCCACGGCCCGTGCCGCCCATCACCGAGCTGACCCGCATCGAGCCCGTCCACCTCGCCCGCCTGCAGAGGCAGGGGATCTCCACCACGGGGATCCTGCTCGAGGTGTCCGAGACGCCGACGCGCCGGCAGTCGCTGGCGGACCACGTCAAGGCGTGGCCCACCGACGTCCTCACCTGGCGCGACGAGGCGCTGATGCTCAACCTGGTGGGCTTCGGTGCCGCGGAGCACGAGCTGTTCGTCCAGGCGGGGATCGACGGGCTGCGGGACCTGCTCGCGGTTGACCTGCCGGACTTCCGCGTCCGGATCGCCCGCGCGGCGACGGAGCTGGCCACCGAGCCGCCCGCCGACCTGATGGTCGAGACGTGGTGGGAGCAGGCGCGAACCCTCGAGGAGGAGTAGCGCCCGGCGCGGGCCCCCCGCGCCTTCCCGGTACCATCGCCCGGTGATGGCATCGCTCCGCGGCTGGCTCGCCTCCCTCGTTCTCGGCATCAGCGCGGCCCTCGTCATCGTGGCGCTCGCCATCCTGCCGTTCCTCACCCCCGCCTGGATGAGCTTCGGGCAGGCGCGGGCCCAGGCGACCGCGTGGACCGGCTTCACCGAGGACGAGCTCCGGTATGTCACGGGCGCCATCGTCCACGACCTCGTCTTCGGTCCGCCGGACTTCGCGGTGGCACTGCCGGGCGGGACGACGCCGGTCCTCTCAGATGCCGAGCGCTCCCACATGCGCGACGTCCGCGGCGTGTTCGCCGGGTTCTATGCGGTGGCCATCGCGGGCGCGCTGGTCCTGGTCGCGGCCTTCGCCCTGGCGCGGGGTCGCGAGGCGCGGGCCCTGCTCTGGCGCCGGCTCGGGCGCGCCGGGACGGGGATCGCGATCGTAACGGTCGTGGGCGGCGGCCTGGGCCTGCTGGTCTTCGACCAGGCGTTCACGCTGTTCCACGAGATCTTCTTCCCCGGCGGGAACTGGGCCTTCGACCCGCTGCACGA
This sequence comes from Chloroflexota bacterium, assembly GCA_037446495.1. Taxonomy (GTDB): domain Bacteria; phylum Chloroflexota; class Limnocylindria; order Limnocylindrales; family CSP1-4; genus CAIXZV01. The sequence continues at coordinate 6,954 of JBBIIL010000049.1, forward strand.
CAAACTGGTCCAGATCTTCCCGGACCAGTTCTGGAGCGAGACCACCGTCGCGGTGGGCATGACGGTCATCGCGCTCGCCCTCGGCCTGCGATGGCTCGGGCGACGGCGCGCCGCCCGGCTGGCGACACCGCACGCGCAGGACGCGTCGGCATGAGCGGCGGCATCCCCGTGGTCAGCCTGTTCGGCATCGAGGTTCGCGTGTCGCTCACGCTCGCGGTGATGGTCGGCTTCGTCGCCCTGATCGGGGCCGACCAGGCGGCCGTCATCGCGCCCGACATGGCGGTGGCCCTCCAGTGGGTCGTGGGCGCGGGCGTGGCTGTGCTGTTCCTCGTCTCGGTGATGGTCCACGAGCTCGCGCACGCGCTGGTGGGCCGGCGCCGCGGTGTCGTGACCACGTCGGTCGTGCTGGGGCTGGTGGGCGGCCTGGCGCCGCTCTCGATCGAGGCGTCGCAGCCGCGGGACGAGCTCGCGATCGCGGTGGCCGGGCCGCTGGCCTCGCTGATCATCGCGGCCGTCGTCCTGCCGGCCGGCATCGTGCTCGGGTTCGTGGGGTCGCCGGCTGGGCCGATCGCGGGCGCGATGTTCGTGGTGGGCGCGCTCAACCTGATGCTCGGCCTCGCGAGCCTCCTGCCCGGCCTGCCCCTCGACGGCGGGCGTGTGGTGCGGGCGGTCGCGTGGGCCCGGACCGGCGACCGGGATCGGGCCGCGTCCGCCACCGCGCGAGCCGGCTCCCTGCTGGGCTGGGCGATCGTGGCGGTCGGCGTGATCGTGATCCTCGTGGCCGATCCGATCCTGGGCCTGCTCCTGGTGGCGATGGGCTGGCTGCTGGGCGGGGCGTCGCGAAGCCTCGAGCAGCGCGCCGAGATGGAGCGCATCCTGCGTGGGCTGACCGTGGCGGAGGCGGTGCTCGCGGACGTGCCGCACGTTGGTCCGGCTCTGACCGTGGACACGTTCGCGGGCCAGCTGGGCGTGGACGGGGCGCCGCGGGCCGTGCCGGTGACGGACGGTGACCGCGTCCTCGGCGTCGTGGGCGTGAGGGCGCTTCGGCGCCTTGGCGCCCGGCGCCTGGCGACGTCGAGGGTCGCGGACGTCATGGCCACTCCGCCGCACGCGCCGTTCGTGGCCCCGACAGATGCCATCTGGGGCGTGATGGAGACGATGCAGAAGCGCGGGCTGGACGGGCTCGCGGTGGTGGAGGAGGGGCGACTCGTGGGCGTGGTCACGCGCGAATCGGTGGGCCAGGTGATGCGCTCGCGGCTGCCCGCGACATTCTTCTGGCGGGGACGCGGGCGATGAGCGCGCTGATCCCGATCGAGGCGGCACAGGCGACGGTCCTCGCCGGCGTCGAGCCGCTGGGCGCCGAGGCCCCCCTCGCGCCAGAGGCGGCACTCGGCCGGGTGCTGGCCGAGCCGGTCACGGCTGCCACGTCACTGCCCCCTTGGGACAACTCCGCGATGGACGGCTACGCGATCCGCGCCGCGGACGTCACCGCCGCACGCGACAGTGATCCCGTGCGCCTGGCCGTGGTGGGCGAGGTCCGTGCGGGCGGGACCCCAGACGTGCGGGTGCTCGACGGTACCGCCGTGCGCATCGCGACCGGTGCGCCCCTGCCGCCTGGCGCCGACGCCGTGGTGCCCGTGGAGCAGACCACGCCGCTCGACGCCGCCGGGACGCCCGGACCGAGGGGCCGCGAGGCGACGGGCCCGCTGCCGGCGGCCTGCCTGGTCCACGAGGCCGTGGACGCCGGCGGGGCCATCCGGCGGGCCGGGTCCGACGTCGAGGCCGGCCGGACCATCGCAGCGGCCGGGGACCTGGTCACGCCGGCGGTTGTGGCACTCACAGCAGGCTCGGGTGCCTCGCAGATCCTCGTCAGGCGGCGCCCCGTCGTGGCCGTGCTCGCCACGGGTGACGAGGTGCGGGCGGCGGGCCAGCTCCTCGGCCCGGCGGGGATCCCCGACGCCAACGGCCCGGGCATTCGGGCACTCGTCCGGGAGGCGGGCGCCGAGGCGATCGAGCTCGGGATCGCCGATGACCGGCTGGATGACGTGATGGAGCGCCTGCGGCGGGGCCTGGAGGTGGCCGATCTGATCGTGGTGGCGGGCGGTGTGTCCGTCGGCCCGTACGACGTGGTCCGAGCCGCCTTCGACGCCGTCGGCCACGTCGACCTCTGGCGCGTCGCGCTGCAGCCGGGCAAGCCGTTCGCGTTCGGCCGTGCTGACGTGCCCGGTCGGTCGTCGCCGGTGCTGCTCTTCGGCCTGCCGGGAAACCCGGTGTCGGTGTTCGTCACGTTCGAGCTCTTCGTGCGGCCGGTGATCAGACGGCTCGCCGGGCACCAGCGCCTGCATCGGCCGATGGACCGCTGCGTGCTCGAGGAGCCGGTCACCAAGAGCGAGGGCAGGCGTGGGATGCAGCGCGTGACGGCGCTCCGACTGCCCGACGGCAGCCCCCTGCGCGACGAGCGCGGCCGGGTTCGCGTTCGCCTGGCGGGCGGGCAGGGGAGCCACCAGATGGCGGCGCTTGCCGCGGCGGATGGGCTCGCGGCCGTCCCGGAGCCCCTGTCGCGGGCCGAGGCCGGAACCGAGCTCGAGCTGCTCTGGCTCGACCGCGCCTAGCAGAGCCTCCATGCACTCGCGACAACTGACGACCGGCGGGTCTTGGCGGTGCCGTTGGCCCCCATGAGCTTCGGCACACGGGTAGGATCGTCGATGCCAGGGAGGGCCCATGGACCGCAATGACGCGCCCCGCACCGAACGTCGCCGCCTGACCCACATCGACCGTCGTGGACGACCCCGCATGGTGGACGTGTCCGCGAAGCCCGCGACGGCCCGTCGCGCCGTCGCGGAGGCCGAGGTTGTCGTCTCCGCCGAGACGATGAGCCTCATCATCGACGGCGGCGGAGCCAAGGGCGACGTCCTCACCGTTGCCGAACTGGCGGGCGTGATGGGCGGCAAGAGGACCTCGGAGCTCATCCCGCTGTGCCACCCCATCGCGCTGACGGACCTTGTGGTCGCGATCACGCCAGATCGTGTCGCGGGCGTGCTGCGCATCCGCGCCGAGGCGGCCACGACGGGGCCCACCGGTGTGGAGATGGAGGCGATGACCGCGGCGTCCGTCGCGGCGCTGACGGTGTACGACATGGTCAAGGGCGTCGAGCGCGGCATCGAGGTGCGCGTCGTGCGCCTCGTCTCCAAGGCGGGCGGCAGGAGCGGGGAGTGGCATCGCCCGGCAGGCCCGGACCAGGACGTGGAACGCCCGTGGCGCCGCCCCGGCGAGCGCATGGCGGGACGTGTGGGCAGGAAGAAGCCGGTGGGCGGATGACGCGCAAGACCGCGCTGGTGCTGACGGTGAGCGACCGGGTCGCCGCCGGGACCCGTGACGACGCCTCGGGCGACGCGATCGCCGCGCGCCTCGATCAGCTGGGCTTCACCGTTGAGCGCGCGGTCGTCCCCGACGAGATCCTCGCGATCGCGGTGGCGATCCGGGCGGGCGCCAGCGCCCACCCGCTGGTGGTGACCACCGGGGGCACGGGCCTCACGCCACGCGACGTGACGCCGCAGGCCACCGGCACTGTGCTCGACTACGAGGTCCCGGGCGTTGCGGAGGCGATGCGCGCGGAGGGCCGCAGGCACACCCCGATGGCGGCGCTCTCGCGCGGCCTCGTCGGCGTCGCCGGCCGGGCGCTGGTCGTCAACCTGCCAGGCTCGCCCGCGGGCTCGATGGAGTCGCTCGACGCTGTGGTCCCGGTGCTCGACCACGCCCTGGAGACCCTCTCAGGACCGTTCGACCATGACGTCGCGCGCGTCGCGGGGCGGCGCGATCTCCCGCCGGGCGCCTGAGGAGGAGACCACCCCCCGTGTTCGAATCGTTCGCGCACGTCCCCGCGTACCCGCTGGTCTTCCCCGTCTTCTGGGGCGCGTTCGCGATCTTCCTGCTGATCGTGATGCGCCACGCGAGGGTGTGGATGGCGGTCAGGTCCATGGAGCCGCGGGCGCTGCGCAACGTGCCCCGGCGGATCGGCGGGCTCATCCAGTACACGATCCTCCAGCCGCGGATGTTCACCGAGCCCAACGTCGCGGTCATGCACTTCGGCCTGTTCCTGGGCTCGACGATCCTGCTCATCGGCAACATCAACTTCGTCACCGGCGGGCTGCCCGAGCTCATCGTCGGCTACCCGCTCGGCGGTGCCATCTGGGCCTTCCTGCTCGGGCTCCAGAACGTGATGGCGGTCGCGGCCCTGTCCGGCGTGGCGTACGCGCTCTACCGGCGGCTCGTCGTGAAGCCGAAGCGCCTGAGCGGGATCTCGACGAAGACGCACTACCAGACGCTCGCCTTCATCACCGCGGTGGTCGCCACCGAGTTCGTGGCCCAGTGGTTCGAGGCCGCGGCCTTCGGGTCGATCAACGGCGCCTTCATCTCCAACGTCCTGGGCGGCTTCCTCGCGGCGCTGGGGCACGACGTGACCAACGCGGTCTTCGTGGTCCTGTGGTGGAGCCACGTGGCCGTGCTGTCGGCGTTCCTCATCTTCGTCCCCACGAACAAGCACTTCCACATCTACACGACCTTCGTGAACGTCTGGCTGCGCAAGCTCGAGCCGCGTGGCCAGCTGCCGGCGATGGACCTCGAGCGCGAGGACGCGACGTTCGGCGTCCGCACCCTGGCGGACCTCGGCTGGAAGGACGTCTTCGACGGGTTCACCTGCACCGAGTGCGGCCGCTGCACCGCCGCCTGCCCTGCCAACCGCACCGGCAAGCCGCTCGACCCGCGTGCGCTGATCATGGGCATCCGCCGGATGTCCGAGGCCGCCGAGGCAGGCATCGACCTGATCCCCAACAGCCCGGGCGTCCAGGCGACCTACGGCCTCGCCGACGCGAAGCCCAAGGACCAGCTCCTGCTGGCACCAGTCGTGGGCAACGCCATCAGCTATGAGGCGGTGTGGGACTGCGTCACCTGCGGCGCCTGCGTCGAGGCGTGCCCGGTCACCATCGAGCACGTGGACAAGATCGTGGGCCTGCGCCGGAACCTCGTGCTCGAGGATTCCAAGTTCCCGCCCGAGCTCATGCCCGCGTTCCGGGGCATGGAGAGCGTCGCGAACCCGTGGGGCCAGCCGCCGTCAGCGCGCCTCGACTGGGCCAAGGGCCTGCCGTTCGAGGTCCGCCTCGCGGAGGACGTCAAGAGGGCAGGCGCCCTCGACGAGCTCGAGGTCCTCTACTGGGTGGGCTGCGCCGCCGCCTTCGACGACCGAAACCGGCGCGTCGCCCGGGCGGTCGCCACCTGCCTCGACGCGGCGGGGATCAGCTTCGCGGTGCTCGGCCAGGAGGAGGCCTGCACCGGCGACCCCGCCCGGCGCATGGGCAACGAGTACGTCTTCCAGATGCTCGCCACCCAGAACATCGAGACGCTCAACAAGTACCAGATCGGCGAGCGGACGATCATCACGGCCTGTCCGCACTGCTTCAACACGATCGGCAACGAGTACGGCCAGTTGGGCGCGAACTTCCAGATCCGCCACCACAGCGAGTTCCTCGCGGAGCTCGTGCGCACGGGCCGTCTCGTCGTGAGCAGGGACGGCCAGCCGCAGCGGACGGTCACGTACCACGACTCGTGCTACCTGGCGCGCTACAACGGCGTCATGGCCGCGCCGCGCGATGTGATCGGCGCCATCCCGGGGATCGAGATCGTCGAGATGACCGACCACATGCGCCAGACGCTGTGCTGCGGCGGGGGCGGCGGGCGGATGTGGATGGAGGAGAACGTCGGGACCCGGATCCAGGCCGCCCGCACCGATCAGGTCATCGCGACCGGCGCCGGCACGATCGCCACTGCCTGTCCGTTCTGCATGGTCATGCTGCGCGACGGCGTGGCCGAGGCGGGCCGCGGCGCTGACACGGCGGACCCGATCATCTCGGCCGACATCAGCGAGCTGCTCGCCGCCGCCCTCGCGCCGGCACCGGTGATCTCCGAGCGCAACGTGCCCGAGGGTCGTCGCCTGACGGTCGTCTGACTCGGCCGGCTTCAGCCCCGGAGCCGGTTCCCGCAGGCGGAGCAGTCGCGCTCGGTCCAGAGGTTGCCCATGCCGCACTTGGGGCACACCTTCATGCCCTCCGTGCTCGTGCTGAGGGTGCTCTCCGGGTCGGATGACGGGCGCCGGGCGAGGACGACCGCCCAGATCGTCACGATCACGAGCAGGCCGATGACGAAGCCGAGGAGCAGTATGAGATCCATAGGGCACCACCCTGCCGGCGCACGCCCACGGACCCGCGCCCGGGGCGTCCACCAGTGCTCAGCAGCCTAGGCGCATCTGTTGCGGCTGTCACCATGGCGTTTGGCGTATCGGACGCCGAACCGCTCGGGCGACTTCGGTGCGTGCGGTCGTGCACGACGCCCGATCGATAGCTGCGGTGCGGGTTTCGGGCGCCTCGGACGCTGCTACGATGCCGACGTGACCCAGAGCGGCCCCATCCTCGGCTCGACGCGGCTCACGGAGGAGCAGGTCCTCCTGCGCGAGGCCGTCCGCGTGCTGGCCGACGAGCGCGTTGCCCCGCGTGCCGCCGCAATCGACCGCGACGGCGCGTTCCCGGAGGACATCCGACAGCTCCTGGCCGAGCACGACGTGTTCGCCATCCCGTTCGCCGAGCGGCACGGCGGGCTGGGCGCCGACCTGCTGACGCTGATCCTCGCCATCGAGCAGCTCAGCCGCGCCTGTGCCACCACCGGCCTGATCCTAGCGGTCCAGGCGCTCGGTGCCATCCCGATCCAGGGCGCCGGCACGCCCGAGCAGCAGGACCGCTGGCTGCCGGGGCTCGCCTCGGGCGAGAAGCTGATCGCGTTCGCCCTCACGGAGCCTGACGCCGGGTCGGACCCGTCGGGCATCCGGACGAAGGCGGTGCGCGACGGCAACGACTACGTGATCGACGGCGGCAAGCGATTCATCAGCCACGCGAGCGTCGCGGACTACGTCGTGGTGTTCGCGGTGACGAACCCCGAGGCGGACAAGCCCAGTCGGCGGCTGTCGGCGATCCTGGTGGAGACGGACCGGCCCGGGTTCACGGTCGCGCGCGTCGAGCACAAGATGGGCCTGCGGGGCTCGCCCACGGCCGAGCTCGCGTTCGAGGGCCTTCGCGTGCCGGTGGCCAATCGCCTGGGCGAGGAGGGCCAGGGCTTCGCGATCGCGATGCAGACCTTCGAGCGCTCGCGCCCGGGCATCGCGGCCCAGGCCGTGGGCATCGCCCAGGGCGCGCTCGAGGCGGCGGCAGCCTATGCGGGCCAGCGCAGGCAGTTCGGCCGTCCCATCGGGGAGCTCCAGATGGTCCAGGCGATGCTCGCCGACATGGACGCCTCCACCGAGGCGGCCCGCCACCTGCTCTACACGGCCTGCGAGGAGATCGAGGCGGGGAACACCGATGCCGCGCGGTGGGCGGCCATCGCTAAACTCGTGGCCGGGGACACCGCGATGCGTGTGACCACGGACGCTGTGCAGGTGTTCGGCGGCTACGGCTACATCGACGAGTACCCAGTGGAGCGGATGATGCGCGACGCGAAGATCACCCAGCTCTACGAGGGGACCCAGCAGATCCAGCGCCTCATCGTCGCCCGGTCACTCCTCGCTCGGGGCTGAGGACCAGCCGGGCTCCACAGCGGCAGGAGCGCCAACCGCGTGCGAATCCTCGTCATGACCAAGCCGGTACCCGATCCGGCGGCCAACGCCGAGCGGCTCGGGGCCAACCTGCGGCTCGACCGCGCCGCCTCGCCCACGGTCGTCAACGGCAACGACGAGTACGGCCTCGAGGCCGCGCTCCAGCTGGTCCAGGCGCACGGCGGCGAGGTGGCGATCCTGACGATGGCCCCCGCGACGGGCGTCGAGACGATGCGCAAGGCGCTCGCCATGGGTGCCATGTCCGGCGTGCTGGTCGCCGACGACGCGCTCGCCGGCGCCGACATCCCCACCACGATCCGGGTGCTGGCCGCCGCGGCCGCCACGCAGGCGTGGGACCTGCTCATCGGGGGCCTCGACACCTCCGACGGCGCCGGCGGCGTGGTCACAGCCGGCGTGGCCGCACGCCTGGGCCTTCCGCTCCTCTCGGCCGCCGCGCGCATTGAACCCGACCCTGCCGCCCGACGAGTTCGCGTGCAGCGCCTCTCCGCCAAGGGCCACGACCTCCTCGAGGCGCCGATGCCAGCGGTCATCTCCGCCACGCAGGCGCTGGGCACGCCGCGCTACCCCACGCTCAAGGGGATCATGGCGGCACGGACCCGACAGATAACCATGCTCACGCTCGCGGACCTCGGCGCGGACATGTTGCCGATCGGCGGCCAGTGGCCCAGCCGCGTGCTCGGCGTCCTGCCGCCGCCGTCCCGCGCCGCTGGGCGGACGGTCACCGGCGACCCGGCCGCGCAGGCCCGCGAGATCGCCGACTATCTCGCCGACCAGAGGATCATCTGATGCCGGCCACGCTGCTTGTCGTCGGCGAGGTTGCTGACGGCCGCCTCGCCAGGCTCTCCGCGGAGATCGCCTCGTTCGCAGTCGGGCTGGCCGCCGCGGGCGGGGGCGCCGTGGTCGGGCTGATCGTGGACGCAGCGCCGGACCTCGCCGCCCAGGAGTTCGCGGCGTACCTGCCGCGCGTCGTCAGCGTGGCCTCGGGCGCCGTCGCGGACGGGGTTTGGGCGCCCCATGCCGCCGCCGAGGCGCGCCGCCTGGTGGACGAGGGCGTGACGCACGTCCTCGCGAGCGTCACCAACGACGGTCGCGACGTTGCGGGGCTGCTGTGCGGCGGGCTGGGGTGGGGGATCCTCGCGAACGCGTCGGCCGCCTCGTGGGATGGCGACGCGATCGTGGTCGAGGCCACGGTCCTCGCCGGCAAGGCGATCGCCCGCAGCACCGTTGACGCGCCGAACGCGATCGTCACGGTTCGCGCCGGCGCCGCCGAGGCGATGGAGCTCGCCAAATCGGGCGCCATCGAGACCCGCGTGCCGGTCGGTGTCCCGGCCGTGCCCGCGGCAGCCGTTCTCGACCGCGTCGCCGAGGCCGGTGCGGAAGTCTCGCTCGAGGAGGCGAAGGTCGTCGTCGTCGGCGGGCGCGGGGTCGCCGGGCCCGAGGGCTTCGGCCTCGTGGACGAGCTCGCCGCGCTGCTCGGCGGCGTGACGGGCGCGTCCCGTGCGGCCGTGGACGCGGGCTGGATCCCGTATGCCCGCCAGATCGGCCAGACGGGCAAGGTCGTCCGACCGGCCCTGTACCTCTCGCTGGGCGTGTCCGGGGCGATGCAGCACCGCGCCGGCATGCAGGGCTCGCAGAACATCGTGGCCGTCAACCGGGACCCCGACGCCCCGATCGCCGAGATCGCCGACCTGTTTGTGATCGGGGACCTGTTCGAGGTCGGCCCGGCGCTCGCCGCAGAGCTCCGCGCGCGGCGCGGGGGCTGACGGGTCGCCTCGGATGACGCCGCTGCTCCTGGGGATGGGCCAATGACAGGCACGCTGCTGTGGCTGCTGGCGCTGGCAGCGCTCGCGTTCGTCGCGGCCCTCGCGCTGCGGCGGATGGGCAGGCTCGCCGGCGGAACCCATGAGCTGCAGCGCCTCCAGGCGGACGTGGTGGCGATCAACCAGCGGCTCGGCGAGACGGTCGAGCCCCTGGTGCGCCTCCTCGACGACGTGCGGCGCGGGGCCCGCGACCCGATGGAGGTCGGCGCCGAGGTGGACGCTGCGCGCGCCGCCCTCCGGGCGCTGAGCAGGGAGGTGCGCACGCTCAAGCCGCCGGCGGCACTTGCGGACCGGGTGCAGCAGCTGGTCTGGGAGGTGGACCGGGCGGTGCGGGCCGCCGACATGGCCGGTCACGGCGTGTCGCAGGTGGGCCGGAAGCGCCACGATTCCGGGGCGGAGGCGCTGACCGCGCTCAAGCGCGGCACCCTGGGCCTCCGCCACGCCCGCGAGGCGGTCTCCCGGATCATGATGAGCGTGGCCAGGCTGACGCCTGCCGAGGTCCATGCCATGCCCGTTCCCGCGGCTGGACCCCATCGCGGCGACAGCGCCGCGCCTCCTGTCGAAGAGGACCTGCTGGTCGGCGTCGAGGAACCCCCGTCGAGCTGAGCGGGCGCCGCATCTAGTGGTATCCTGCCTTGACACCACTATGGGTAGTGGTCACCGTGGGAGAGTGGATGCGCTGCCCGCAGTGCGGGACCCGTGACAGCAGGGTCGTGGACTCGCGTGACCTCGACGAGTCCGCGACCATCCGCCGCCGGCGCGAGTGCCCGGCCTGCTCTGCCCGGTTCACCACGTATGAGCGTGTGGAGGCGGCCCGTCTGCTCGTCGTGAAGCGGGACGGCACGCGCCAGGAGTTCGACCGCGACAAGCTCGCCTCCGGCCTCGCCAAGGCCCTGACGCGCCGGCCCGTGGCGGATGACGCTGCCGAGCGGGCCGCAGACGAGATCGAGGCCGAGCTCCGCTCAGCCGGCCAGTCGGAGGTGCCCAGCTCCCGCGTCGGCGCGCTCGCCATGGAACGGCTGCGCGCCCTCGACCACATCGGCTACATCCGGTTCGCGTCGGTCTACCAGAGCTTCGAGGACCTCGCGGACCTCAAGCGCGAGGTGGACTCGCTGTTCGCCGAGGGCCGGGCCGCCAAGAAGGGGAAGACGAACCGATGAGCGTGCTCGCGGACCGCGACATCCGTGCCGGGCTCGAGGCGGGCCGCATCCGAATCGACCCGTACGATCCGGCCGACCTCCAGCCCAGCTCCGTGGACCTGCACCTCGACGCGTCGTTCCGCGTGTTCCGGAACAACCGCTACCCGTACATCGACCCGCGGGCAGCGCAGCCGGACCTCACCGAGCTGCTCTCGATCGTGGGCGACGAGCCGTTCGTCCTTCACCCGGGCGAGTTCGTGCTGGGCCAGACGGTGGAGTGGGTGGAGATCCCGGACGATCTGGTCGCCAGGCTCGAGGGGAAGAGCTCGTTGGGCCGGCTCGGCCTCCTAATCCACTCGACCGCGGGCTACGTGGACCCGGGCTGGAAGGGCACGCTCACGCTCGAGCTCTCCAACGTCGCCAATTTGCCGATCGCCCTCTACGCGGGGATGCGGATCGGGCAGATCTCGTTCTTCAGGATGAGCTCGCCCGTGGAGCGGCCATACGGCAGCACGGAGCTGGGGTCCAAGTACCAGGGCCAGTCCGAGCCGACCCCGTCTGCGTTCCACGCGGACTTCGAGCGCGGCCGTCGCACCCGCCCGGAGGGCTAGCCGTGGCCATCAACGACGCCGTTCACTGGCGCGCGGACCTCGGCGGCGGCACGACCGTGGCGCTCGTCCAGGCCGGCACGTTCCGCTCCGACGCCGGGACCCTGCTGGGGCCCGTGCCGTGGGTGCTCTGGCGCCCCTGGGCGGAGGCCGAGCTGGACGAGAGCCGGCGTCTGACCCAGGCGCTCAACTGCCTGCTGGTCGAGACGCCCGCGGGCCGCGTGCTGATCGAGACTGGGATCGGCGAGCGCCTGGACGAGAAGAACCGCGCCATGCGCGGCTATGACGGCCTGCCGATCGCGCCCAAGCTGCGCGAGGCCGGCTTCGATCCAGCGTCCGTTGACGTGGTGGCGATGAGCCACCTCCACTTCGACCACGCCGGCGGGCTGCTCCTGGCGGACGGGACGAAGGCCTTCCCGCGCGCCCGCATCGTGGCCCAGCGGGCGGAGTGGGAGGTCGCCCTGTCGGGCAACTCCCGCGTCCTCGCCTCGTATGACCAGCCTGAGCTGCGCCGGGTGGCCGACTGGGGCGCTGCCGGCTGGGCCGAGGGCGACCGCGAGCTCGTCCCGGGCGTGGACGTCGTGTCCACCGGCGGGCACTCCGCCGGGCACCAGGCGATCATCGTGCGGGGGTCCGGGCCGGGCGCTCGGACCGTGGCGTTCTTCGGCGACCTAGCCATGCGACCGTGGTCGGCCAACCCGCGCTGGGTCACGAGCTTCGACGACTTCCCGCTCGACTCGGTCGAGGCGAAGGCCGCGCTGTTCCGGCGGGCGGTGGAGGGCGACTGGACGGTCGTGCTCTCGCACGAGCGCCTGGCGCCGGTCGGGAAGCTCACACCCGACCGAGACCGCTTCCGCTTTGACGCGATCTGAGCGTCGCGTCGCTAGCGGCTACGGCGCGGCCGAGACGCTCGGGGATGCGCCCGCCGGCAGCAGCGGCTCGATGAGCGCCCGCCCGCCGTCGTCGGTGAGCGGGCCGTTGACCACCTGGCGCACCCGCCCGGCCGGGTCGATGAGCACCTGGGTCGGCAGGGCGAACACCCTGTACGTCCGGAAGACGTCGGCGGTGGCGTCGAACGCGATCGTGTAGCCCAGGCCGTACGTCGCCGCGTACGCGGCGACGTCGGACGGCGTCGTCTCCTGGACCGCCACGCCCACGATCGAGAGGCCGCGGGCGCGGTACTGCTCGTCGAGGTCACGGAGGACGGGCGTCTCGCCCTGGCACGGCGGGCACCACGTGGCCCAGAAGTTGAGCAGCACCAGCCGGCCGCGGAGGTCCGACAGGCGGACGGGACGGCCCGTCAGGTCCAGCAGTGGGGCAGGGGAGCCGTCGGGGCCCTTGATCAGGAGCTCAGGGGCGGCGTCCCCGGGTGTCAGGCCGGTGGTGGGGCTGCCGACCAGGAACGGCGTGGCGGCTGGCACCGGCGTGGGACCGGCGGACCCGGTCCCGGGGGCGATGGGCCGCGTCAGGACGAACAGCGTCACCGCCGCCACGAGCACCGTGCCCGCGACCAGCGAGAGCTGACGGCCCGTGAACGGCCCGACGACCTTGCGGGATCCGCGGCCGCCGGGGTCGCGCGGCAGAGCGTCGGTGGGCTCCACGCGCTAGACGTTGCCCCACTGGAAGTAGCGGGGGAGCAGCGTGAGCAGGTCCAGGATCATCGCCACGCCGATCGCCGCCACCAGCAGCCCGCCGACCAGCGACACCAGCCGCCCGTGCTTGACCAGCGGGCGCATCAGGGCCGGGGCGCGGTCGTAGAAGAAGGCCAGCAGCAGGAACGGGATCCCCAGGCCCGCGGTGTACCCGACGAGCAGGATCGCGCCCTGGAGCGCCGTTGTGGACGTTGCCGCCATCGTGAGGATGCCGCCCAGGATCGTGCCGATGCAGGGCGTCCAGCCGATCGCGAAGACCGCCCCGAGAGCGAACGACGCGCCGTAGCCCGCGCGCTGCCCCACGAGCCTCGTCCCGAGCCGACTGGCCGTGCCGCCATCCGCCGCGGCGAGCGTCATGCCGCCGGTCATGCCCGTGAAGCCGGCCGTCGCGCCCGCGTCCAGCGGCCGCCACGTGCGCTCCAGCACCGGGATGTGGATCAGGCCCGCCAGCGAGAGGCCCATCACCACGAGCAGGCTGCCGCCGATGATCCGGAGCGGCCGGATGAAGTCTGCGATGGCGCCGCCCGCGAATGCCGCCGTCACGCCCAGGACCGTGAAGATGGCCCCGAAGCCCAGGACGTAGGCGAGGGCATGGCGCAGTGCCGTCCAGCGCGACGGCCGTGCGAGTCGGGCGTTCTGCCCAGCGGCCGCCACGGCGACAGCCGTCAGCTGGCCGAGGTACGCGGGCACCAGCGGCAGGACGCACGGCGAGATGAACGAGATCAGCCCGGCCGCCACGGCGACGAGCAGCGTGTAGTCGCCGCTCATGCCGGCGACCCCTCGGCCGCCGCGCCGTCGAGCGCCTCCGCGAGGAAGCGGCGGAGCGCCGACGGCTTCGTCGCCAGTTCCAGCTCACGCCCTCCGACGGCCACGACCGGGATCACCAGCAGATAGCGGCGGTGCAGCTCGTCCTCATCGTCGATGTTCCGCACGATCAGGACCGGCGTCGGCAGTCCCGCGGCCGCGCGACTCGCGAGCAGGGCGTCGAGCGTGGCGTGCGTGTCCTCGCACAGGTGGCAGCCCGGGCGGCTGTACAGGACGATCTGGAGCGGGCTGGCGGTCACCCGGCCATTGTAGGGGCGTGCGCGGGGACGGCCCGCGACGGGCGTCCGGTTCCTAGAATCGGGTGATGCCCGAGCCCACCCTCTACGACCGCGTTGGTGGAATGCGCTTCTTCGAGCTGCTCGTCGACCGCTTCTACGACGGCATCCGGGGCGATCCCCTCGTGGGCCCGATGTACGAGCCCGACGCCGCCGATCCCGATTTGGCCGGCCCGCGCCGCCGCCTGACGCTGTTCCTGGTCCAGTACTGGGGCGGCCCGACGACGTACCTCGAGGAGCGCGGCCATCCTCGGCTCCGGGCGCGCCACTTCCCGTTCCCGATCGGCTCCGCGGCTCGCGATGCCTGGCTGTGCCACATGAACGAGGCGATCGACGCCTCAGACGCCGGGCCAGCCGAGCGCAAGGAGCTCCACGACTACATGACGCTGGCCGCGGATGCGATGCGCAACGTCGAGGACTCCGCCGCGGACCGGCCGCAGGGTGTCCAGTGAGCCCCCTCGCCACGATCGCGATCACGTCGGCGCTCATCCTGTACACGATCGGCGTCTGGGGCGAGCGGCTGCAGGGCCGACTCCGCCCCTGGCACCTCGGGTTCTTCTGGGCCGGCCTCGTTTGCGACACGCTGGGCACCGGTGTGATGATCGACTACGTGGGCGGGCTGACCGGCGACGTGCACGGCGTGACCGGCGTCATCGCGATCCTGCTGATGCTCGTCCACGCCCTCTGGGCCACGGTGGTGCTGGTCCGCCGCGACGAGCGGCTGATCCGGTCGTTCCACCGCTTCAGCGTGTTCGTCTGGCTGATCTGGTTGATCCCGTACTTCAGCCCGATGTTCGTGGCCATCGCGGGACGCCCCAGGTAGCCACGCTGACGACCCGTTAACGCGTCACCTCTCCAGCCGTTTACGCCCACGAGCGAGACTCCCGGCAACTCCTCCTCCGGCGCCATCGTTTCCGGATCCTGTGCCGCCCAACCTCGGGTACGATCCACGGCACGCCCCCGTAGCTCAGTGGATAGAGCGGCACCGTCCTAAGGTGCGCGTCGGCGGTTCGAGTCCGTCCGGGGGCGCCAGA